>JAPLNX010000171.1 GCA_026400935.1 Planctomycetia bacterium
AAACGTAAAGTGCTGGTGCATCGCTGGGACTCCATTCCCAAAAGGATCTTTCCAAAACACCCCAATGCGAATCTCCCAGCGATGTTTTCCTCAACCTCTCTTTTGTTCAGAATCCTTGCGTTTGAGATTCATGACCGCCGACTCCCGGATCGGTACAAACCTATAAAATCCCGACTCTAATAGGCCGAGCATTCGCCCTTGAGCACGCTGCGGGTTACTGTTCTGAGATGCAAACGGCAACGCCCAGAATCAGACTTCAAACGAAAGCTCCATCATGCAATTGACGTTCTTCGGTGCTGCAGGTGAAGTGACTGGCAGTCAGCATTTGTTGGAGACCGACAAGCGGCGAATTCTGTTCGACTGTGGTCTTTTTCAGGGGCATCGTGCTGAATCCCGTGCAAAGAACGAGCGTTTTCATTGCGATCCGAAAACCTTAGACGCGGTGATTCTCTCGCATGCGCACATCGACCACTGCGGCAACTTGCCTGGATTGCATCGAGCTGGTTTTCGAGGACCGATCTTCTGTACTCCGGCAACGGCAGATGTCGCTGAGATCATGCTGCAGGACAGCGCCCACATCGCAGCTGAGGATGCGAAGTATCTGCGCGGTCGGCTGCAACACGGACATCCTCCCGTCGAACCGTTATACGATGAAAAAGACGTTCGAGAGTTGGTGAAACGCTTTGAACCGATCCCGTATCAACAGTGGCATGAACTTGCGAAAGACGTCCGCCTGCGGTTTCACGAGGCGGGGCACATCCTCGGTTCGGCGATCACGGAACTCGAAATCACTGACCGCAACGAAATGAAACGCGTGATTTTCACCGGGGATCTCGGACGTCGAGGCCTGCCGTTGTTGCGAGACCCCTCGCTGATCGACAACGGCTGTGACGTGCTCATTACCGAATCGACTTATGGTAATCGCGTGCATCCTCCGGCAGAAAACCAGAAAGCGGAGTTGCTGCGAATCATTAAGCAGGCAATCGCGGTCGAAGGTAGGGTGATCATTCCGGCATTCAGTCTCGGTCGCACTCAGAACGTGGTTTACTTCCTCAACCAACTTTCCAACGAGGGCCGTTTGCCGCAAATCCCAGTATTTGTTGATAGCCCATTGTCGCGCAGACTGACTCAGGTTTATCGGCATCATCAAGATGAAATGGATGCCGAAGTGCAGGAAGAACGCACGAGCGACTCCGATCCCTTTGGATTTCGCGGCCTGACTTACATTGCGAGTCCGCAAGAGAGTCGAGAACTCAACGACCGTAAAGGGCCGTTCGTCGTCATCGCCTCTAGCGGTATGTGCGAAAGCGGACGAGTCGTGCATCACTTGCGCCACGCCATCGGCAGCGAGCGGAACACGATTGTGTTGATCGGCTATCAAGCCGAATACACGCTCGGGCGTCGCCTTCAAGAACGACAGCCGAAAGTCCGCATTTTCGATCGCGAACTTGATATGCGAGCGCACGTCGAAATACTCAATGGCCTGTCGGCTCACGCGGACGCTGAAGACTTCAAATGGTGGTTCGGCCATTTGGCCAAACAAGGCGGCATCGGTCAGGCCTTCATCGTCCACGGCGAACCCGCCTCAGCGACTGCCGTCGCTGAGTTACTCCATGACCAGTGCAACGAAGACCCGATCATCCCGCAATTCAAGCAGTCATTCACGATCAAGTAACGAGTCGCTACTGCGTCCACATCGGCTCGTCGCTCCAGTGACTCGCATTACAAGCGACTCCGAAAGTCGTCCTTCAATGCGATTTGCCACGCATTGGAAATCTCAATTGTGGGGCATCTGAGTTACGTGACAAGGCCGCGAGCGACATTACAAGCGACTAAACTGTCGCACGATCTGTTTCGCACTTAGCAAACCGTCAACTGCCGCGCTGATGATCCCGCCAGCAAATCCCGCTCCCTCGCCGACGGGATAAAGGCCGATGCACGCAGGGGATTGTCGCGTGACGACATCACGCTCGATGCGCACTGGCGAACTGCCACGCATTTCCGGGCCAAGCAGATTTGCGTTCTTCAAAAAGTCGCCTCGCCACTTCTGGTCCATCACTGGCAACCCGGATCGAATGGCTGTGCTGATGATCGGCGGCAAAACCTCATCGAGATTCAGCGCGACCGTCCCTCGTTCATACGAACTGGCAAGACGCTGATCCTTCGGCGGCGTTCGTCCTGCTAGGAAATCTGCCACTGTTTGAATTGGGGCGAAGTAATTGCGTCCGGCAAGCTCAAAGGCGACTGACTCAAAATGACGTTGCAACTCAACACCCGCGAGAATGTGAGTGCTCCCGAATTCGTGCGGTTCGAGCGTGACCATGATGCCGCTGTTAGCGAACGGAGTATCGTGTCGCGAGTTGCTCATGCCGTTGGTCGCGATGCAACCAGGTTCTGATACGCTGGGGATCGTGATGCCACCAGCACACATGCAAAACGAATACACGTCTCGTTGTCCGTGAGCAGTTAGCGTGTAATCAGCCGCGCCAAGTAACGGGAGATACTCCGGTTTACCGTACTTATGGCGGTTTACTTGCTCCTGTGGATGTTCAATTCGCAGACCGAGTTGAAACGCTTTTTGACACATTGGAATGCCGACACTTAGCAACATTCGGTACGTGTCGCGTGCGCTGTGTCCGATACCGAGGATTGCTTGCGTCGTTGCGATGTATCCGTTGGACGTCTGCAAGCCATTGAGCCGACCATCCGCGATATCGAGTCCCTCTAAGCAGCAACCGAACCGATACTCGCCGCCAAACGCTTCGATCTGGCGGCGAAAGTTGCGAACGATCATCGGCAAACGATTGCTTCCCAAGTGTGGGCGCTGTTCGTAAATCAGCGACGGCTTGCCACCGCATTCGACAAACTTCGTCAATACCCAATCGACGTCCGGTCCACTCAAGCGACACGTCAGCTTACCGTCGCTAAACGTTCCGGCTCCCCCTTCTCCAAAGAGGTAATTGTTTTCGGGATCATGTTCACCTCCCGCATCAAAACCACGAATCGCCGGGACTCGCTCTTTGACCGCTTGCCCGCGCTCGATGATCACGGGCCGATAACCCTTCGCCGCCAGTAAATATCCCGCGAGCAAACCCGCTGGGCCGGAGCCGATCACCACCGGACGTTGCTCAAGTGGAGCGGTTCCTGGTGTGACGTCATCGAATTGCGGCGGTGCGAAGAGTTCAACATCGCCAGTTTTCTTCGACAACAACTTTTCGGCCAATGGCCCGTCGGGCAGTTCGACCAGAATTGTGTAAACGAACTTGAGGCTGTTCCGTGACCGCGCATCAAGGCTCTTGCGCAGAATTCGCCAACGTGTAATATCGGCTTCACTGAGTCCAAGTGTCTTCGCCAACCGCTTGGGCAACTCTACCTCTGGTTGCGTGACGTCGATTCTTAGGTTGGAAATACGAATGGAAGGCATTGTGTGTGTCGTGAGAGGTCGTGCGTTCAATTTCCGAATTGGCAATGTAAGCGTTAAGTATTGTTGTCATCGGCGTCCGCCGATTTTGAAGTTTGCACGCACGAACCTTATTGATGACAGCTCAACTTCGCCCGGTGTATCCCGGTCGCAATTGCACTTGCAGGCCGAAGGTCTCTTCAAACAGTAGGCTATTTTGTTTTAAGGCAAGTTGTTCAAGCGATAGGTCTTCGATGTTGGGAATCGTAATCACGAGCCGGTCGTCATCTCGTTGGCATTTCAGGTCGGTGATCCGTTGGCTGTAGGACCGATCGAGAGCAATGGCAACTCGCAGTAAGGCGGCAAGTTTGCTGACAGTTACGCGGCTGTCTCGATCGAGTGCCGCGTAGCCAGGATGTGAAGGCTTCGGGGAGGCTCGGCGGTGATATCTTGCCACAAGCGCGATCAGCGCTTGATCCCGTTTCGTCAGCCCGAAGAGTTCGCTGTACTGAATCAAGTAGAGCGAATGTTTATGGTAACTCGTCGTATTGACGTAGAGCCCGATCTCGTGCAGCAATCCAGCGACATGCAACAGCAAACCGAACCGCGCGTCGAGTTGATGTTCCGCAGCCAGTTCGCGAAACAGCTTGTCTGCCAACAACGCCACATGCACAGCGTGATTTTCGTCGAAGCAGAATTTCCGACCGAAATCGAGGGCCGATCGAATCACTTGTTCGGAGAATTCATCGGACCACAAGCCGCGAACTGCCATGTCTTTCAACAAACCATCTCGCAAATTGACGTTCGTGACCAAGATGTGATCGAGACGCAACGTCCTCGCCAACAGACTGTAAGCCAGTAATGCCGGGCCGAGAGTCTCTGCATCAGGAAACGAAATGTGGTACTTGTGAACGATCTCGTCGATCGATAGTTCGAGCACTTTGTCGGTAAAGCGTTCGAGTGACGCGGTCGAAATATGTCCGAGATGTTGCAGCTTTTTTTCCGGAAGAATCTGCGAGGCCGCAAAACGGACGTCGCCTCCGAGCGCGATCAATTCAGTCGTGCCCTCTTGCGGCACGTGCATGACAATCTCTTCGACTGTCCTCCCGATCTGACTCTGCATGATCGAACGCACTTTGAGTTTCGGCAGCCGATGCTCTTCCAACATTTCTCGCAGCCGCAATGAACCCAGCCGATAAGTGTGCGAGTACGCAACCTGCTCGCTCTGAACCAGCAAGACCTCAGTGCTGCCGCCGCCGACTTCGACCACGAGCGTTTTTGAAGTTGCGAGAGACGGCTCCGAATGCAGGAACGGCTTGATCCCCAAAAACGTGATGCGGTTGACTTCCGCCTCTTCAAGCGGTTCGACAGTCAGGCCAGTCGCGATGTAGATGCGATCAAGAAACGCCAGCCGATTTGTTGCCTCACGCACGGCGCTCGTCGCAACGATGCGAATTTGATCGTGATTGACGATCTGAAATTCACGGAGCAACTGACGGTAACTTTTCAGCACTTTCACGCAGTCTTCGATCGTCGATCGTCGAATGATGCCGCGCGTGAACGTGTCTTTTCCAAGATCAACTCCTTGGGTCACCGTTTCAAGCGTGCGGATGTTTCCCGCCGAATCAATCTCAGCAATCGCCATTCGGATCGCAGTCGTACCGATGTCAATGACCGCGACGGGCCGAACCGTTGTTGTTGCGGCTGCGGTCAGGCTGGATTCCGGCATGCTACTGGCTGTCACGTTAGAGGCTCTCTTGTGTCCTTCAAATGCGAGCACGAGTTTCTTGATAACCCGGTTGTTCAAACCGGGCATTTTCAACCGCCCAGGTTGTAAAACCGGCCTACGAAAAACAACCTATCGCACTTCAACCAATGACCATATTTGCCCAAGCCGCCGCACCCAATGCGACCGCGTCGTCGCCGAGCTTTGCCGCCACAATTTCATAAGTCTTCGCGTACGACGGCAAGACCCACTTTTTCGCCGAAGCTGTCACCGTCTCAACGTACAACTCCGACATCGCTTCCACGAGCCCACCGCCAAGAACCACGATGTCCGGCGCAAGTAAATGAATCAAACCGCCGATCGCGGTCCCCAAATGCGTGGCTGCATCACGAACAATTTGCTCAATGACGGTGTCACCTCTCTTGATCGCTTCGGCCAACGCTCCGCTGCGAATACTCGCGAGATCGGTTCCCGCTAACTCAGCGAGCTTCGGGGCCTGACCTCGAAAGACCGCTTGAGCCGCCGCTGACGAAACAGCCAAGCGACTGCTGACCGCTTCCAAACAACCGCGCCGACCGCAAGAACAACGTGGCCCGTTCGGCAAGACTTCCACATGGCCAACTTCGAGGCACGAACAATTTTTGCCGCGAAAAATCTTCCCTTCGTAAATCATGCCACCACCAACGCCTGTGCCAGGGAAAACTCCGATCGCCGTGTGAGCGCCCTTCGCCGCACCAAACTGGTACTCACCATAGACGCCGCAATCGACATCGTTCGCTATCACCGCTCGGCAATGAAACGCGTTCTCAAGCCCTTCTTGAACGCGCTCATTTTTCCAGCCAAGGTTGCCCGCTTCGAGCACGATTCCTTGATCAAGGTCCAACATGCCGGGGCAGCCAATACCGATTCCAGCGAGCTGCTCCGGTACGATGTTCGCTTCTTCGAGCGTTTTTTCGATCGTGCTGATCACTCGGCTCAACGTGATCGTGCCATCGTCATCACGCGTCTTGCGACGCCTCCGAACCACCGGCTGAAACTTCGTGTCTGTCAGAACGGACAACATCTTGGTGCCGCCAAGATCAAATCCGATCCAGTAGCGATCAAATCCATTCGTGGCTTCTGGCATGTGAACCTTCCGTGAAACGAACGAGTTCGTCCGTGTGACTGATAGAGTGCGAGTCCATTCGACCGCGCAGTTATTGGACTGCCAAGAATCAAAATCTTTTCAGAGCTTCGTGGCCATCGCGCAGAGCGTCAAGGATGTCGTGTGACCGTATGCAAGTCTTAACCCTACTCGTAAGTCCCTTCAGGCGAGCCGAGTCACGGCCCTCTGAGCTTACTTCAGCGAACCAGGGCGACAGCATTATGAGCAATTTCGCATAGGCTAAGTAACGCTATTGGATAAAGTACGAATGCCCTGTAATGGCTGAGGCAAACAAAGTGAGGCTTATCTCCAGCTTGATTGCACGCCAGAGCAAAGAAAAAAGGCCCGACTCGCAATGAGTCGGGCCTTTTTCAATTGCTACGAACCACAGTCCAACTACACCCCCGCTACCACCAAGTCCTCGATCGGAGCGGCTTGGTTGGGAAGCAATTCCTCAACAAAGCCCTTGAGGTGAGCAGCACGATTCGACTGTTGCAGTTTTTTCAGAGCTTTGGATTCAATCTGACGAATTCGTTCACGAGTGACTTTGAAGATTCGTCCGGTTTCTTCCAACGTGTAGCTGTAACCATCACCCAGTCCGTATCGCAGGCGAATGATTTCGCGTTCGCGATACGTCAGGCTGCGGAGCACGACGTCGATTTTGTCTTTAAGCATCTCGTGCATCGCGGCTTCTGCCGGGCTACCGTGGTGCGAGTCTTCCAAGAAGTCACCAAAAGCACTGTCTTCACTCTCGCCCACAGGAGTGTCGAGACTGATGGGGTGCTTCCAGGTCTTCATGATCCGTTCGGTTTCCTCAACGGACAAACCTACGGCGACCGCCAGTTCTTCCATGCTCGGCTCGCGACCGGTCTCCTGACGAATCTGTTCGCTCTTTGCTTTCAGTTGCGAAATGCTCTGGAACATGTGGACTGGAATCCGAATCGTCCGCGCGTGGTCGGCGACCGCTCGTGTGATCGCCTGCCGAATCCACCAAGTGGCGTACGTCGAGAACTTATAACCTCGGCGATATTCGTACTTCTCAACACCACGCATCAAACCAGCGTTACCTTCTTGAATCAGATCCAAGAAGCTCAACCCGCGATTTCGATACTTCTTTGCAATCGAAACTACGAGTCGCAAATTTCCGCCTGAAAGCTTTTGCTTGGCATCGGTCCATTGGTCGAAACGCCGTTTGATCGTCTTCGATCGCTGAATGAACTCAAGAGCCGGTTCGCGAACCATGGCAACGAGTTCATCGAGTTCTTTTTGCAGAACCGAGACATCCTTCGTCACAACAGTGCGGCCGTCCATCAGATTTTTGCCGTAGTTGTGGCGTTGATGACCGTGCGGCTTCTTTGATTCTTCGATCATGCGCACGAGCTGTTCCATGCGCTCGGCAATTTGGTGCATCCGTTTCATAACCGGTTGCAATCGCTGAGTTCGGATGCTGAGCTCTTCGATCAAAGTACACATCTTGCGGCGACGCATGACGCGACGATGCTTCGCTGCTTTCTTGTCGGCCACCAAAGCTTCCGGATCGATCGTTACTTTGTGGTCGGCAACGTGATCCTCGAATAGCCGCTTGAGCAACGGCAGATTCTTGGGCATACGGCCTTCGATCTGTTCCTTACGGGTATTCTCGGTTTCGGAGGTGCGCAACGTCCGCTCGAAAGGCAACTGCTTCAAGTTGACTTTCTCCAGCGTTTCAATCCCCATTTCGAGCGCAAAGTCCGATTCCATGATTCCCCGTCGGAATCGCTTGCGGGTAATCTCGATTTGCTTGGCGAGATAAATCTCCATGCGGCGCGTCAGCAACGGGATATTGCCCATCTGGCTGAGGTACATGCGGATTGGATCGCGTGACAACAACGCTCGCTCTTCCTGTGCCGTGAGCTTTGGCTGCGGAACTACTTCAGTCGGCTCTTTGGGAGCGACGTAGTCCGGGTCGTCAATTGGCGTATCCTGGTCATGAATCAAATCCATGCCAGTCTCTTCGAGCCAAATCAACAGTTCATCGACCATCTTCGGGTCGCCACCTTCATCGGGAAGGTAACGATCGACCATTTGAAAGGTCATGAGGCCGTTCTTACGAGCTTCCTCGATCAACGTATTAAACTTCAGATCCAAACGATGCACGGTAAACTCCTATGGGTTGACGGAAAGAACACACGTCCTTTTGCGATCTGCGTTCAACTCAATAATTTCAATCTCTTCCAACAGAACCTAAATGCGACGAACAATCAACTGAAGACTTTCTCTTCATGCCAAACTTTCGGCAACTCGTTAGCAAATTCACCGCAGTTTTATCCCAGCGATGTCTGGCTACCGTTGCCTCGCAACTGTGGACTCACCTCAATGTCATGCGGTTCGGCACTGCCGTCCGAACCAGACCTTGTTGTGAGCCATTTGTTTCGCGGATGCATTCCATCCAACATTTCGGCTCAATGCAACCGGAACGGCTCTTTGTTTGAACTCGTTCCATTCTCGCCAAGGTTTCATCATTCAATTTCAGGGTGAATCCGCAAGCGGAATCAGGCAAGCGGGTTCTCTATGACAGAATCCTTTCTCTCAATCTGAGAACCAAAACTATTCATCCAGCCTCGGTGCGGCTGACACCAGCCACATACCGCCAACCTCTTGAAGCGAATCATGGTTGATTCTACCCGCAAGGGCTGAAAACGAAGGCGACATCCTATCAACGGAACCTCCCGTATCCAGCAAAAAGGTTCTTTCTCACAAAGATTTCCCGGAACTGACAACGCGAGCTTTTTGACTCGAACCGCACGGCATCCACCGGGACAACGTTGATCGACGCTTGCCGCAACAGGCTGAACCTCTCGCACGAGGTTCGTTACATTGCTTGCGACCAGCGCGACCACGTTGCTGAGTTCACGACGAAATCGCCACGAACTTCTCATGACAGCGAGAACCTGAGTTGCTTAATTCTTGTTGTACTTCTCTCAATCGCGACCATCAGTAAAGCGCTGCGGTCGCGGTCAATCATGTACCACATTCTTGATCGTCTCCGCTCAAAATTCTGAACGAGTTGTTCTCTTTTTGGTGACCCGCAACGTGTTGTTCCCATTCCGGAGAAATGAACGTGCCACAGATTCCAGTATTAGCCGACAACCTCCCTCCGTTATTCCTTGATCTGCTTGGCAGTGATTATGAAATCCTGCCATGGGAAGTCTCCTCTCAATCAACCTCGCTGCGTCGAGCGGAAGCGATCATTACCTACGGGCACCCGAAAGTTGACGGGCCTTTGCTTGATCGCGCACCAAACGTTCGAGTCGTCAGTAATCATGGCGTTGGTGTCGATCACATTGACGTTGCTGCAGCCAACTCTCGCAACATCCCTGTTGGAAACACACCGGGATGTCTGGATGGCTCGACCGCTGATTTGACGTTTGCGTTGATCTTGGCGACGGCGAGGAATGTCGTGATCGGCGATCACTTTGCTCGTAGCGCTGAGTTCACCGTTTATGAGCCTTCGTTGCTAATAGGCAAAGAAGTCAACGGGGCCACATTGGGGATCGTCGGGTTAGGACGAATTGGCAAGCAGGTTGCAAAAAGAGCACGTGCGTTTGATATGCGAGTCCTCTATCACAACCGCCATCGCGACCTTGCTGCTGAATCCGAATATGCCACCGAGTACCGCAACCTTGACGACTTGCTTGCTGAAAGTGATTTCATCGCCCTCAATTGTCCGCTGACTGTTGAGACGACAAACCTGATTTCCACCGCGCAGTTCGCGATGATGAAGCGTTCGGCAATCCTCATCAACATGGCTCGCGGGGGAGTCGTCGATACTGATGCACTTTACGAAGCACTCAGCACCGGGCGAATCTGCGGAGCAGGAATCGATGTGACTCAACCAGAACCGCTGCCTCGCAACCATCCGTTGCTGCGACTGCAAAACCTCGTCATCACTCCACACCTCGGAAGTGCCTCCGACCGAACGCGTCGCCGTATGATTGAACTGACGATCGAGAACTTGCGAGCTGGGCTAGCCGGACAACCGCTGCTGAATCGCGTTATCTAAATTCATCGCGCGGAGTGACAACTATGTGGCGGGCTTCACGGTGACAACGTCGCTAAGAACTCGATCACATCGCGCAGTTCGCGCGGCGTGAACACTTTTCCCATCGGGGGCATCGCCGACTTCGGCGGCGTCCGTTCGTCGATCTCTTTGACCGTAATCGTCACCGTTTTTCCGTCCGCCGTTTCCACAGTGACTTGTTGCGCGTCCTCGGCCTTCAGCATCCCTGCCACGAGGCGGCCGCTGTCGAGAACCAGCGTGATGCTGCCGAAACCGGGAGTGATCTTCGCGTTCGGGTCGATAAGCGATTGCAGCAGATGCTCGCGAATGTCACCCGCTGTTTCGCGATTGCGTTTGACGACATCAGTCAGGTCCGGCCCGGCGGTTCCTCCTTCACCACGAATCTTGTGGCAGCGAACGCATTGCCCCTGAGCGTGTCCGATAAAGACCGCTCGCCCCGCATCCGAATCGCCGCCGCGCAGCGTGAGCCGCAACGGTGCGAGCGGGTCGGCGGCGGTCTTTGCATTCAAGGCCGTCGAACGACGTTGCAACGCTTGATTGATTGTCGCAATCTCACGTCGCGCGGTCGCCGCTTCGAGCAGATCGACTTGCAGCTCGGTCGGGACATCGCCCGTCGCCAGCCGATTGGCCCACTCCGCCAAGAGGGCGTCCGCGTCCTTGAGCTTCATCGACGCGAGCGTTGTGAAGGCTCGCTGCCGATCAACATTGTTGACGTTGTTGATCGGCGTCGCCGGTTTCGCGGCAGCGTCGGCGAGAACCTGATTGAGTTCGCGCAAACCGGCCGCCGGGTCGCGCGCGGCGATGACGTCGCGCGCCGCCGCGCGCAGCAGCGGCACGTCCGACGTCAACGCACTCTTCAGCGAATCGGCCAACTTCGGAAACTGGCGCGCCGCGAGCAATCGCAATGCGGCGACTCGCGCGGCGGCGGGACGCTTCGCATCGGTGAGCCATTCGGCGAACGTCGCTTCGTCCGCTTTCAATCCGTGCCGCGCGACCAGCTCGACGACTTGCGTCACCAAACTCCCTTGAGCGGACGCCAACAGTTCCGGCAGTTTGTCGTTCAACGCGGCGCGGGCGACGTTCGGATCGCGTTTCGCAAGCGGTCGCCAAAATCCGGTGACGCGATCGCGCGGTGTCGGCTCCGTCCACGACGCGAGCGCGGCAAACGCCTCCTCGCGCATTCGAGGCGACTGCTGCGGATTCATCGCGACCGCGATGACTCGTTGCAGATGCTCCGCACCGCCGAGCCGCCAGTTGGCGTGAATCGCTCGACGCAGCAGCGGTTCGAGATCGATAACGCGCGGCGGTGCTTCGGGGCTTGAGGTGAATTCATTCGCGAGCGGCTTCACGGTGATTGTCGACGTCGTGAGCTGTGCGAGCTTTCGCGCCAGCGCCGGCTGCGACACTTCGATCGGTACGTCGTTGATCGCCCGCGCGGCTTCCGTCGCGACGGTCCAGTCTTCGTCGTCGAGAAACTGTTCGACACGCGGATCGGCCATGCGACGCTGAACCAGCAACACGCCGCGGCGCACCGCCGGAGAACGGTCGCGCGCGAACGATTGCAGGAACTCGATGTCCCCGATCCAGGCGAGCGACATCACCGCCGCATGTCGCAGATACGGATCGGCGTCAGCGTTGTTCCTCAGCAGGTCCAGAAGTCCGAGATTGATCGTCCCGCGTCGCAGCTCCGACGGAGCCCGCGGGATCGGCACGAGCGACGCGCTCGTCGGAAAGACCGTGTCACCGCGCCGTGCTCCGATCGGCATTTGCGGCTCGGCGGCGGCGATCTTGCCGAGCGCAATCGCCGCAAAGAATCGCACCCTCGCACTGTCGTCTTTCAGCAGCTTGAGCAAACCGGGCGCGGCGTCGATCACCCGCCGATCGCCGAGCACTTTGACGATCTGCCCCCGAACGATTTCGTCCCCTTCTTCCAACTGCGCGAGCAACGGCGTGAGGACTTCCGGTCGCTTTCCGGCGATCTGACCGAGTCCCCAAACCGCGTGCAGTCGCGTCACCGTCGCCGCCGCGCGATCACCCGCGGCAGCATTCAATTTCTCCGCCGACGATTCGCCGCGTCCGGCTAACTCGAACTGCGCTCGCTGCCGAACGCGCATGTCCGCGTGACTCAGCAGGCCGATCAATTCGTCGGTCGATCGCTTTTGAAATCCGTCGCGGATGAGCTGCTGTGTTTGTTTCGCGGCGTTACTCGCGACGTGCTGCGGGTCGAACAGAGTAAAGATACGACCGCCTAAACTCTTGCCGCCCCAATCGAGGTTCACGAAGTCCGAGACATACATCTTGCCGTCGTAACCGAACTCGACATCGGTGGCGTTGAGCGGTTTGAAGAAGTCGTGAGCGTCAACGATCTCAAAGCTCGCCCCGCGCGGTTTGACGGCGAACGATTCGATCCCGCCTCCGCCGGTGTAGTTGCACATGAAGAAGTGACCGGCATATCGCTCGGGCAAACCGACTCCGGGGTAATACGCGAAACCGGACGGCCCCGCTCCCAACGGCCCCACCGCCGGGACCAACCATGCCGGTTGCACATCGACCGCGGAAGCATCTCCCTGGGCCGACCACATCTTCTCCGCGTGCCACGGTCCCGTGAGATACGGTGGGTTGAGCGACTGAAACGCCATGTTCCAACCGCTGTCCCCTCCCTCGACGATGTGGACCAACCGCGAGTCATCCCCCTTGTCGCAGTTGTTGTCGGCGGCGAATAGGTTGCCGTATTGATCGAACGCGATCTCTTGCGGATTCCGCAGCCCGCGATGCACGACTTCAAACTCGGTCCCGTCCGGGTTGCAGCGAAACACCGCGCCGTTGCGTGGCCCGTGAAACGTGACGCTCTCTTTCGACGTCACATGAAAGCCGCGATCGCCGATCGAGAAATACAACTTGCCGTCCGGTCCCCACGCGAGTCCGTGCAAGTCGTGGCCGAGAAACCCTGCGTTGACTCCGAAGCCGGAAAGCAATTTCTCCCTCACATCGGCCACGCCATCGCCGTCCGTGTCCCGCAACCGCCACAGATGCGGGATGCAGGTGAAGTAGACATCGCCGTTGTACGGCATCACGCCGGCGGCCAATCCGTCGAGCGGTTCATTGAACCCTGTGGCAAAGACCGTGCTACGATCGGCTCGACCGTCGCCGTCGGTGTCCTCGACCAACCGCACTTGATCCGCCGTCTTTGTGAACCAGTTCATGCCGCCGTCAAACTTGTCGGCGAACTTCTTGAACATCGCGAGCCGATCGTCGGTCGTCTGCAACTGCAAATCGTCTTCGAGCAGAAACGGTCGCGTGCGGTTCTCCTCGGTCCCGCGATTGAAGCGATACTCCTCCGCCACAAAGACGCGATTGCGTTCATCGATTCCAATCGCCACGGGGCTCGCCAGCTTCGGCTCAGCAGCAAAGAGTTCGACCTTCAAGCCAGCGGGAACTCGAAACGTCGCAATCTGTTTGACCGCCGCCGCCGTGCCGTCGGGCAGGTCCGGATCAACGAGCGGCGGTGCGGCCGAAGCGGTGAGAACAATGAGCGTGCTGACAAATAAACTCAGTGATATCGCAAGACATCGCATGGTGATTGCTCGAAAAGAGGAGGATGGGCACTCTTGCCCGTTGCACGTGTCGCACCGCCGCCGAAGATGGGCAAGAGTGCCCATCCTCCAATGCGGCTCATGACGGCGGATTGTGGTGCAGGCGGCGGGCATGATTCAGTAGTTGTAGCAAGCGGGCACGCGAGCCGCGTGCGCCACAGCTAACAACAACCCGCTTAGCCAGCCAGCCGCTCGGCGTTCGCCGCATACTGGCTGAGGCGGATGTTCGCGCAGCCGGCGGAGGTGAAGAGGCTCGCCAAGTGCGGGTGACAGGTGAAGAACAGCACTTGATGCCCTTGCCGCGCGAAGTCGATCAGTTCATTCGCAGCGACGGCGGCTCGCGAGGGATCGAGCGTCAGCAGGACGTCGTCCAATAACAGCGGCAAATCAAAACCTCGTTTGCCGAACTCGTCAACGAGGGCCAAGCGGATTGCCAGCAACAGCAGCTCGCGAGTGCTGCCGCTGAGTTGGTCCAAACGCCATGTGTTGCCGGTCGCGTCATCGACACGCAACGAACGCTGACGCAGCGGCGTCCAGAGCGTACGGTAACGGCCTTCGGTCAATCGTCCAAAATACCGCGAGGCGGCGGCGAGGATGCCCGGCTGACAGACTCGTTCGTAACGAGCGCGGATGCCGTCGATTGTCTGTGCGGTCCATTCGGCGGCGATCCACTCTTCCGCAGCCGCTTTGATTTGCGTGCGGACGAGTTCGCGTTCGAGACGCCAGTCGGACGGTTCGTCGTCCGCTTCGAGTTGTTCGATCTCGTGCCGGGCACGGCCGAGTTCTTCGTGCAAGCGCTCGATCTCTTCATCGACGTCGCTCGCTTCGTGACGGAATTTCGTCAGCAACGCCGAATGCTGGCTTGAATCAAACCGCAGCAGGTCGTCTTCGACGATCGCCAGTTCGGGGATCGCTCGACTGGCCGCTTCGAGTTCTTCCTTTGTCCCGGCGATCTGTCGCTGCAACGATTCGTGACGAGCGACAATCGTCGCTCGGCGTTCGTAATCGTCGCGGTCGGTCGCACAGCCTTGCCGCAGCAGCGCGGAACGTTGCAGACGCAGGTCTTCGATCTTCTCGTGATACTCGCCCGCTTCGGCGCGACGCCGGCGTTCTTCGCGGCGCAGCTTCAGCCGTTCTTGCAACGTGGCCGTGAGCTGATTGAGGTCTTGCTCCCAGATCGTGAAGACTTCCGACGACGCACGCTGTTCGAGATCGTGGCGGTTGAGCCGATGCAGGATTTCGACGATGCGGCTGCGGGTGTTTTGCAGTCCTTCCAAATGCCGCTTGAAGTCCGCTTCGGCCGTTTGCCACGTTTTGCGTTGTTCGTTGCACGCGGCAAGCCGCTGCCACAGATCAAAAGTCTCGACCACGCGCACGCTTTCCGGCAGACCCAATTGCTTGAGCGTGTCGCACCACTGTTGCCGAGTGACCGTCAGTTCTTGAGCCGCCGCGCGGAAGCGATCGTTCAACGCGCTCCGCTTACGCTGCCACGTGCCGATCTTTTGCTGCAAGCCGATCAGACGTTCGAGTTCATCACACGAAAGCGATTCCCCCACATTGATTGCAGCGGTACCGCGATCGACGTGATGCGTGATGTTTTCGATCGACTGGATCGCATCGATTATCTCCGCGCTGGCGAGCGTGTCGGCAACGGAAGCGATGTGGGCGGCAATCTGCGCATGATCGGACTCGTCACCGTAACCAGACGCGTGAGAGGACTGATGCGTCGGGCTCGTGACGACCGGCTGCGGGATCGTAGTGAAATTCGATTCCGTTCCCGTCAGCCGCTCCCACGATTCGCGGGCCTCTCGCAAGCGTGCTTCGTTTTCGCGCAGCTCTTCATGGAGCGCCGCGAGGCTGTCGCGGACTTGTTGTTCGAAGTGCATCTTCAGCGACAACGCCAGTCCGCCGCAGACCGTGCCGAGCAGCGCGTACGCCGCTCCACCGAGGATGCTCGACGTGAACCCGGAGACGATTCCCAGCAACGCCAGCACGATCCCGCCGACAGCGAAGAAACCGAGTACGCCCAGAACCCAAGTCGGCAGAATCAGCCGCGGTTCCAAACGGTCGATTTGTCTCGAAGTGCTCAGGCGGCGTTGTTCGAGTTCAATAATCCGCATCTGCAAGTGTTCGATCTCAGGGTCAACGCTTGTTGAACTGACCGAGCGGGCAACCGGCAGCGCCATCATTGGGAACGACATCCGCTGCGATCGTTCGCGCCGCAACGCCTCTTCGAGATTCAAGCCGCCAAGTTTCTTCAACGCTTGATCGATCTCGGTCTGCGCTTCCTGGCATTGCTGAGACAAACGGACGAGCCGCTGCTTCCACTTGTTTCGCAGGGAGCCCGTTCGGCGATACTGCCGCGCTTTCTCCACCAGCCGATAATGTGCGGCGACGGATGTGTCCAACGCCTCTAGTTTCGCCAACGTCCAATCGGCACCGAGTGCCTGCACTTGGGCGTCGAGTTTTTCTTTCTGCTGTTTCATCCCGACATGAGCCGCTCGTGCTCGCTCTTCTTGTCGAGCGGTGTGTTCGCGTTGATCCAGTAGCCCACGGATCGCTGCCGAGCAACGTCGTAATTCATGAGCAACGACGATCTTTTTCGCGTCCCGATGAAACTGCTTTGCCTCGCCGATGAGCGCTTCGCGGCACTTCAGTGCGGTGTGTAACTCTTGTTCGATCTGATCGAAACGGGTGATCCCGCCCTGCGGGAAGTCGTCGATACGCGGCAATCTCAACAGGTCAGATTGCAGATTGCGCAGACGCTGCCACGGCGTCCAAACTTGTTCGATGTGGTTGTAGCCGCGCAATTGGTCTTGCAGATGTGCGCGTCGCGACTGCAATTCGACCAGTCGCCGCTCGTGATGCCGCCGCGTGCGGATGAGTCCGGAATACCGTTCGACTCGCCGAGCTTGCGATCCGATTTGTTCGTTGAGTTGCTCGTACCGCTCCAACAACCTCGGCAACGCCTCTTGGCGAGCGACGTCCCAAATATGCGACGCCGTGTGCGACATCTCGTCGCGCGCACCGAGCAGCGTTTGCCCGTATGGCCCCAGCGTCTCGCCATGCACGGCTTTCGCCACGTCGTCGTCTGCCAACGCCGTCAGTTCATGCAGCTCGCGTAGCCCGAGCGAGAAGACTTGGTCGAAGAGTTTTTCTGGGAGGTCGCCGACCACTTCGTGCAGCGCATCCGTGATCGGCAACGTGGCCGATTCGGTATCGAGTTGCAGTTCCAAATCGGCTTCGTCATCGGTCTCCCAATCGCAGTGCTCAATCAAGCTGTGACTGTTTACTGGAGCGTTCGTCGGTGTCAGCCAGCGTGTCGAAACAAATCCGTTGCCGCCGTCGTGGGCCGCTCGACGGATCTCGAACAGCCGACCGCGATGCCGCATCCGCAGCGAGCCAACGGACGGGAGCCGCTTCTTCCACTGTTCAAATCCAGCACCGTCCTCGGCCTTGAAGCCGAATAACACGCCCCGAATGAATCGCCGCAGAGCGGACTTGCCCGATTCGTTCGATCCCGAAATGACCGTCAGGCTGTCGCTCGCCAAAGGGAGCGACAGTTGGTTCCACGGGCCGAAATGTTCGATTTCGATTCCGGTGATCTTCATCGAGTGACCTCAATGTCGTAGGCGAATCACTCCGTGATTCGCGATTTGGCGTCCTGTTGTTTCGATGGGCCGAATCGTCGATCCGACCTCGTCAACGTTTCAATTCGTGACACAATCCCCACCGAGCTAGCCTCGGTGGGGTCTGTGTCATTATTTAATTTATCCGTGCGATTTGTTCTTCGTCTGTTCTGCCTTGAACCACTTCCAACCACGTCTTCTCGCTTGGCTGAAGACGACCTCCGCATCGCATTGCGGCGCGGCTGCGTTGATCCGTGCAAAGTGGGCTTGCTGCTCGGCACCTTCTTGGCCCAAGTCACTCCAAGCCGATCGACCCAGCGGCTCAGCTTGGTCGATGCGCCAGAAGTATTCGGTCGGGACGTCCAATTGATCGTTGTCATTTTCGGTCTTCGACCGTGCCGTCGTCGGCTCACTGGCGAGCAACCGGAAGCGATGCAAGCGAGCCACTTCAAGTGGCCAATCGCTTGCTGCATCCAACCAATCGCCAAGTTCCGATTGAGTCGCGTCTGCAGTGAGCGAATTGAACACCGTCCCTTCCCCACGAATGGTCCAGCGGATGAAGCAGGCTTGTGCGTGCAATTTTTCGAGCGGATCGGCGGCCTGTTGTTCGTTCTCCATTGAGTCGTCGGGAGTGTTGTCTTCAGCGGCATCACCGTATTCGGCAACGCGGCTTGCTGGCTGTGGCTGAGATTCCGGAATACCACAGAGATCACGACACGCGGCTTGCATCTGTTGTACCAGTTGCTCGAACGTCGTATCTGCGGTGATTTCGATTTGAAAATTCTCCCAGCGTACGGGAGCCGTCGGTAAGAAGCGGCAACGAATGACACCGTCGCTGTCGAGATCGACCAACGAACAACCATGCAACCCGGCCTCTTCCGAAGAAAGACCTTGCGTCCCACCTGGGAAATGCATCAGCCAGTCAGCCCCTTTCGAGGTCGTTCGCTCGCGACCACCGACTACCGCGAGGTAATCCGCTTGCGGATCGATCCCCGGATGATCGATGCCGTCACGAACAACCGCGATCGCAAAATGATTCGGTCGCAAGTCGGCAGCCGATTGCACACGGCGAATTTCTCGATGTGCTTCGTGCTTCTCCGACGAGTTCGCAACGTGATGTGAATCCTCAAACGAGTGCGGATCGGCGTCGAGTTCTGAGTCGTCGTTTTCATCCACGAGCGATTCGTAGTGTGCATCGACGTCGTCGTCCCAGGTCTCCCCTTCATCAGCTTCTTTGGAACGCCGTTGAGATAAGTCGGCATACGGCACTTCGTCGTCGTGTCTTTTCGAAGCGCGAGTCCCTGACGACGAACGATTTGAGTCGCTCGCCGAGCCGTCTTCACCGACGAACCAAGAGTGTCGCCACGCTATCGCTCGGATCGAAGCAATGACCGCTCCGTCACGTAGTACCGCGACGGGATCATCGGTCTCAGGTCGAAACACGGTGACATTACTGGGCATGTCTGGAAAATCGTCCCAAACCGGAAGCGGATCGCGTGGTCCTGGGATCACAAAAACTTGAATACCAGCGTCGTCGAGCCGCTCAAAGCCGTCACGCAATTCAACGCGTGCTTTGATGCTGAAATCGGACTGATCGAGAGCGTCGCCAGTGAGCAGCAAGAAATCGACGTTATGCTCGATGCACTCGCCGATGACTTTGCGGAAAGCGTTTGTTGTCGCTCCACGCACAAGCCCCCGCAGATCAACTCCAACGGGTCCAGTTTCATGCAACGGGTGATCGACTAACGCCCGCGCCGCGTGCAGAAACCGCAAGGTCTCGTACGGCATGGCAGACTCCTTTCCGCCTAAAAATCCGCAGTTTAAAGGACACATCATAGCGTCCATCCCCTCGAAACGGCCTTTTTTGCCGATTCACTTCCCTGTGAGCGGCGGAATGTACCGGAAGACCCAAAACAGCAAAAGACCGTTTCGGCAAAACACGCAGAGTACGAAGACACATTTTTTCAAAACGCCAATTGACCCAATTTTTCGATCGCGCCTAGTATCCTCGTGGCAATCTCCGGCGAACTCAAATAGGTCGCTCACTGCGATGTTGGCGAGTCACTCCGTGATCGAAAATTCTGGTCACCGAGTTACCGGCCTGCATTCGTCAACGAAGTTGTCTTAAGGCTGTGACCACATGCCCGCTCGTTATCTCATTCGCATGGATGACATCGCCCCCCACATGGCGTGGGAAACGTTTCGGCGACTCGAACAAGCGTTCGACAAGTTCGGCATCAAACCACTGCTGGGTGTCATTCCCGACAACCATGACGTCGATTTGAAAAAATTCCCCGAATGTACCGGTGACTTTTGGGCGGAGATGCGATCGCTCCAAGAACGGGGTTGGGAGATGGCTCAGCACGGCTTTCGACATGTGTATGTCACATGCAATTGCGGATTGATGGGGGTCAACAACCTCAGTGAGTTCGCCGGACTGCCGTATGACGAACAACGCGACAAACTCGCGCGCGGTCAAGCACTCCTCAGTGAACATGGACTGCGATCAGAAACGTTCATGGCACCGTCTCACTCGTTCGATGTGGTGACGTTACGGGCCTTGAAAGACTTGGGGTTCACAACGGTGACGGACGGTTTCGCACCATTTCCGTATGTGGCCGAAGGTTTGGTCTTTCTGCCGCAGTGGCTGGCATCACCTCGTTTCTTGCCGATCGGAGTGCAGACGTTTTGCTTGCACATCAACAACATGACAGAACGAGCAATTGAGACCGTCGAACGCTTTGTGGCCGAACATCACCGTGAATTCCTGACGTTCCCCGAAGCACGAGCACTCGCGACGCCACACTCGCTGAATCGCATCGCCGGTTCTGTCTTGGGGACCGCAATCCGCAGCGTCCGCAGTTGGCGATTTCGTCAACGGATGAAAGCGGCAGCGTGACAAAACGAAATCAACCCGAAACGTCAGCGAGGGCGAACTCTTTACAAGACTCTGGATTCAAAGTCTCACAAAAAGTCCGCCCTCACTGACGCTTCAGGTTGGCTGAGCAAACCTATTTGCTTCGCAACGTTTTCGCAGATCGCACGAGTCCGACGAACTCAACTCGATAGCCGGACTTGTCTTGACCGAGCGAAGA
This sequence comes from Planctomycetia bacterium, assembly GCA_026400935.1. Taxonomy (GTDB): domain Bacteria; phylum Planctomycetota; class Planctomycetia; order Planctomycetales; family Planctomycetaceae; genus SXKJ01. The sequence goes on from JAPLNX010000171.1 coordinate 20,648, forward strand.
TTCAGCAATCTCGGCGACCGCATCGAGCGTTCCGTTTCCTTTGTGTGGCGAATGGCGGAGCAACATGCCGAAGCTGGCGACACTCGCCGCGAAACGGAAGTCGATCGACGCTTGAGCGAACGATCGGCCTTGGTCGATCAACGTTTGCTTGATGAGCTGACTCTTGTCAGCATCAGGCTGTTTGTAACGGAGCTTGATTGTCAAAAGCTCGTTGCTGTCGTTTGCGTCCTTCGGCTTTAGGAAGCCTTGTCCTGTGAGCGAATTCGGTGCAACTGAACCCGGTGGAACGCTCGTGTCAACTTTGTTCGTCGATGGCGATTTCACACTTGGTTGATACTTCAACTTCTCGTCGGTCGCTGGTTTTGGCTGAGCGGGTAGCTTGTTCGGCGGAATGATTTCGTACAAAGCCGTCACCGTGTGTCCCGCTCCGATTTCGCCAGCGTCTTTCGTGTCGTCGTGAAAATCTTGAGCGGCCAGCAAACGGTTCTCGTAGCCGATCAAGCGATATGCACCAACCTGTGATGGGTTGAACTCGATTTGGATTTTGACGTCCTTCGCGATCGTGATCAGCGTGCCGGTCATCTGCTCGACGAACACTTTGTGAGCCTCGCGGAGCGTGTCGATGTAGGCGTAGTTGCCGTTCCCTTTGTCGGCCAGTTTCTCCAACGTCGAGTCCTTGAGGTTCCCCATCCCGAACCCCAACACGCTGAGGAACACGCCAGACTTCGCTTCCTCTTCGATCAACTTCGTGAGGTCATCTTGGTTCGTGATGCCGACGTTGAAATCGCCGTCGGTGCAGAGAATGACTCGATTAGTACCCTTCTGAATGAAGTGCTTGCGAGCCAATGCATACGCCAGCGAAATCCCTTGCCCGCCATTCGTTGAGCCACCCGCTTGCAGGTTCTCGATTGACGAGAGAATCACGTCCTTCTGAGTCGCATTTGTCGAATCGAGCACAAGCCCGGACGCTCCCGCATAGACCACTATGCCGACGCGATCGTTCTCCGTGAGTTGCTCGACCAGTCGCTTCAGCCCGACCTTCACGAGCGGCAACTTGTTCGCATCTTGCATCGAACCAGAAACGTCGATCAGAAACACAATGTTGCTGACCGGACGTTGATCCAATGCGATTTCTTTTCCCTTCAATCCCACTCGTACCAAGCGATGGTCCGCATTCCACGGACAGCCAGCGACTTCCAGATGAACCGCGAAGGGCGAATCTATCCCCTCTCCAGTTCTCCTCCGTCCGTCATCTGCAATCTGTCCCGGCGGGGCATAGTCGTAGTTGAAATAATTCACCAACTCTTCAATACGCACCGCATCCGCTGGTGGCCAGCTTCCCTGCGTCAAGAACCGTCGCATGTTCGAGTACGCCGCCGTATCCACATCAATCGAAAACGTCGATAGCGGCTCTTGCAGCGGTGAGGTGAACAGGTTGTCGCTCAACTTTGCGTAGTCTTCGGCAGAGATGGCCTCGCGCTCTTCGGTGACTCTTTCAACGGCAGAAAGTCTGTCCGGGACAACATCCTCTTTTCGAGGTTCCCGTTTTATCTGTTTATCGAGTTCGGCCAGTTGCTTGAGTTCCTTGCCAGCAGCCGATTTCAACTGCCGCAGTCTTGCTCGATAGGCTTCCTCTCTGATCAACCCTTCTGCACGTTGCAGCCCGGGGGCTGATTCATGGAGGGACACGTCTTCATTGAGGGACACGTCGTATTCGTAACCATCTGACGGGATCGCATTGCCCTTCAGGCGGAACTCCCGACTATTGCGTGCCAGGCCGCGATTCTTGCTTAACTCGGTGAGACGAACCGACTCCTCTGCGACCACATACCCCTTGGCTTCAGCTGCTGACAATAGGGGTCGAGCAAGCCTATCAGGTGTTGGCCTTGATGATTCGGGGGCACTCTGGGCCAGTACCTCTCCTTCCGGACTTCTGCGACGACTTTTGCCATCAAAGAATTGAACCGAACGTTGGGTGAGTGGCACTATTTCCCAATTTTCGGCGATGTGATCTTTGGCTGCGGAAAAAAATGTCGCATTCGATTGCTGCTGCCGAGCAGTAACGGCCACGATCCCAAACGCTCCGAGCATCGCGAGACATGAGGCGGCGACGGCGAATTTGCCGGATGCTCGGGAACGAGGCACAACTTCGGACACGAGCTTCGTGGGACGGGCACTCTTGCCCGTCGTGTTGTTCGAAGTGGTCGTTTTGCTCGAAACTAAGGGTATGGGGACTCGTCCTACGGTCTGCGAAGTTTCGTCGTGCAACGCAGATCGCAATTGCCCGGCGACTTCGCGGATCGCTTCGATTTCGAGCAATGTTTCGACCGATTCACCGATTTGCTGTTCAGCCGCCGCTCGGTCAGCCTCATTCAATTCGCCGAGCGCATACGCGGTCAGACGCGGATCATCTTGGAAATTGGGGGACATGGCTTATTCCTTTTGGAGACCGAATGCGGAACGCAATTGCGATCTGCGTGGTCTTGGTTAGGTTATTTTGGACGATCGTTTAACCGCCTGCCGCAGGCACGTGTGTTTGAAACGCGCATGCCTGCGGCGTGCGATTAAACAACTCACTCACGACCGTATGAGGTATCAGGCAACAACTCACGCAACCGCTTGATCCCAACATGAATCAAGAACCCCACGTTCGTTTCCGACAAGCCGGTGATCGAACTGATCTCGCGATAACTCAGGCTGTGCTGAAACTTCAAACGCAGGACTTCCTGTTGATTGGGCGGAAGTCCGGCCATCAACCGCAGTACGCGGTTCGATTCGTCTTGTTTTTCAGCGACATCGTCCGGCAGTGGATCGAGGCTGACAGATTCCATCACCGCATCGAGGGTCATCGTCGTCATGCGTTGTTCCTTTCGTCGCACATCGAGTGCTCCGTGCCGACAGACCGTGAAGAGCCACTCGACCAGATGTCCGTCGAGCTGTTCTCGATCCTGCTGACAGAGCTTCAAAAACGTCTCTTGCACGACATCGCGAGCACGCTCCACATCGCCGGTCAGGTGCCGCGCATAGCGCAACAGATCGCTCTCCCATTGAGCGACACTTACCTGAATCCAGCTTTCGGAACTGTCCGCTGAGGGACTTTTCATCGCGATGACCCTGCTCGCCAGCATGGCGTACAGAAGAAGAGACGTGCGAGACGGCTGAGTCTTAGAAAGATTCTGAAAAGGAAAGGAGTCACTTCGAAGCTTGGCGATGTCAGAAAACCATTAGCCGGAACGCGCTAGCGTCCTGCCGCTGATGTCTGCCTGTTTCACTTCTTGTTCGGAAAGGAAGTTATTGCGCTCCGATCCTTGAAACTCATCGAAAATTACGACTCGACGACAAGCGGTGTCGAATAGAATCGTTTCAGTGTGACGCTTCAAGTGACTGCTGAAAGGGATTTTGATGACAATGGAAATCGTAGCTCATCGGGGAGCGTCAGCGGACGCTCCGGAGAATACGCTAGCGGCGATACGACTTGCTTGGGCTCATGGTGCTGACGCGGCAGAGATTGATGTGCTGCTGACGGCTGATGGCCAACTGGTGGCGATTCACGACGAGACCACATTGCGAACTGGCGGAGCCGATTGGGCCGTTGCCAAGCGATCGCTGGCCGAATTGAAAACGCTGGATGTCGGTTCGTGGAAGTCACCTCAGTTTGTTGACGAACTCATTCCAACCTTGGCCGAGGTGCTCGACATCATTCCGTCCGACAAGCGTCTCTTCATCGAGGTGAAATGCGGAGCAGAGGCAATTCCGGAACTGCGGCGAGTTTTGGAATCCGCGCGCACGTCGCCTGAGCAAACGGTGCTGATCAGCCTCGACTTCAACACGCTCGTGGCCGTCAAACGTGCGATTCCAGATCGAGTTGCCTTTTGGGTCACAGAGCAGTTCGCTCGCGAGTTCAACGGCGCGATCATGCTCTATCCGCCGACAAGTGATCTGATCGCTCAAACAGTCGCAGCGGGACTCGATGGACTCGACATCAACGATCTGCCTGAGCGACCGAGCGGCGACATTGCGCTGATTCGGCAAGCCAGTTTGCAAACGTGCGTTTGGACTGTGAATTCGCTCGAACGAGCGAATTGGTTACGCGAAGAAGGAATGCAGTCGATCACGACTGATGTCCCAGGAAAACTGCGTGCCGCGCTGAATTCGTAGCACAGGAGAGTCGCCCGTGCTACGGAAACGGCTTCGTAGCAGCTCGACTCAGTCGATCATTGAGCGCTCGACCAAGTCCATGATTCGGAAACGCCTTCGCGAAAATTTGAGAGACTCCCGCTGCGTCCAACCGTCGCAGTGCCGCAAAAAACTTCGCTGCAGCTTCGGTGAGATCGCCGGTTTGCGACAAAACTTCGACCGCTGCGAATTGTTTGGCGCTTGGCTCCGCACACAACATCAACGCACCGACTCGGTCCGGCGACTGGATGTGATCGAAGTCATCCACAATCGTCAGCGGCGTGCGCGGAGCGTAGTGCTGTGGCAGCATTCCGGGTGAAGGGGCCGCTTCGTCGGGATGAGTCGTCGTTCGCTCGGGAACCGAGACTGGTCCGATCACCGCTTCGATTTCTTCCAACGGGATGCCACCGGGACGCATCAAGATCGCGTTGTCACCATCAATGAGCACGACCGTCGATTCCACTCCCACCGAACACGGGCCGCCATCGAGGATGTAGTCGATCTGGTCGCCGAGTCGTTCAGCAACATGCTCGGCAGATGTCGGGCTGAGTTGTCCAAACGGATTGGCACTCGGACCAACGATCGGGAGATCGACCTGACGTAGCAGTTCCAACGCGAGCGGATGCGCGGGCATCCGAATCGCCACGCTGGGCAGCCCCGACGTCACGAGATCAGACACGAGATCCGTCTTCGGCACGATTAACGTCAGCGGCCCCGGCCAAAACTTCCGACTCAGCCGCTCTGCCTTTTCCGGCCAAGTTGAGACTAGCCGATCCAACCACACTCGATCGGCGATATGCACAATCAACGGATCAAAGTGCGGCCGATTTTTCGCCGCAAACACACGCGCCACAGCTTCGACATCGAGCGCATTCGCCCCCAGCCCATACACCGTCTCCGTCGCAAACGCGACCAGCTTGCCGTCTCGCAACAACTGAGCGGCGAGGGCGACGTCGTTTCCAACCAATGAAACCATCTTGGAGTTTCTCATTACTTGCAGAAGTTGCCTGAGTTCCGTGTGAGCAACTCCTGGTGATTCCGAGGGGACTTCTTTTGGGAGGCGTGAATCTAAAAGCGACGGACCGCCTCATCGTGATTTGCCGCTGTATTCATTGTTCGGTCGCTATCCGAGACCTCCGAAATTTGAGTCATCACCATATCGATCGCCTGAAGTCCGTCGTCCGAGAGATAGCTCCCAGTAATAACCAAAGCGTAGTCGCCTTTTATTGCTGCCCAATAAGTCATCCCAGCTTCAGTGTCGCCCCAAGGACGTTTGAATGACACACGATCAAAAACAAGTCCAGCGATTTTTGATGATGGTCCCTTCGTAATCTCCCTTGGTCCGTCGGGGCGATTCTTCAAGGTCAACAGCAGCTTGGTTAGATAGTCTGCACCTGAGGTAATGGTCTTGAACTTCGGAAGCGACTCCACCATGAACGCTAAACTCGCATATTTCGTCGGCGTCTCTTCTGATGTCTTGGCAATGGTCAACAAAACCCAATCCTGAGAGGCATTTCCAGCAGACTTAACTGCCGCCTGCGTCCTCATTTTTGATGTGACGTCGCTCCAGTCATCACTGTATTGGACTCGAAATCCAAAGTTGTAATTCACATAACTTCCAGGCTCAGAAATGCCGTCGATTTTTGTGGCATCGATCCGTTGTGATTTTTGCGATTGGAAAAAGTAGGCCACGGCAAAAAAACAAACGAACGCCGTTAGGAATTGCTGCCTACGTTTGCTGCTGTCAGTTGAGTTGATGACAAACTTTTTCTTCCAAACAAAGCTGGCAACAAGCAAAGCGACGGGCATGCTGACGGTATAGACGGCATCAAACCAATGGCCACGACTCAATGCGTCTAACGCTGGAAACGACATCAACATCACCGCAAGTAGCAGCAACTTGCGTGTGCGATTGAGCGATGGCGTCGGCGGCTCTCCAAACTGCATCCTGGAAGTTCCACCATCGGCTGTCGGAGCCTCAGCAAGTTGTTCCCCGCAGTGCCGGCAGAAGAGGCCCGGCTTCGACGGCAGTTCCATTTGGCAGTGATGGCAAGATTGTCGGCTCATTACAGAAATCCTCCTTGAATTTGATTGCTGAGCCACAAGCTGGAAGCTTGGGGCTACGTTAGTCTTGGATGAGTGCTCCGCCCTTCTTTTCGAGGTGCAGGTGCCAGCGTTCGACGGCGACTCGGCGTTGGCCGGGGGGGTTGATGGGAGAGTATTCGTGTTTGAGGCCGGTTAGTTTTTGCACGTGCCAGAAGGCGAGTTCGCGGATCGCGATTTGTTCGCTTTCGAGCCAGTTTACCAGCATGTGTGATGTCGCGGCGTTCTTGGCGTCGTCGTGATTGAACCCCCACAGCAGTCGATAGACCGCTTCTGCTTCAGACGGGAGCAAGTGACGCGCGATCTCGGCTTTCAAGAGCTGTCGATTTTGGGGATCGACTGGCAGCCAGAGCCGCAGCCCAGCGATGGCTGCCAAGCGAGCTTCGCGGTGATCGGCGCTGAGCAACGCTTTAATCAGCGGTTGGTAGCTGTCCGTCAGCGAGAGGCATTTCACCGCAAGCTCAGAGATCGCTGGTCGCGGGCTATTGATGATTGCAGGAAGGCTCAGCAGCAACGCTTGGTTGATGTCGAACTCTTTCTCAAAGGTCGTGTTGTAGAGACGCTTTTGTTTCGAGGCGTATCGCTTCGGATCAGGTTCTAACCATTCGGGGGAAACCATCTGACTGGGGCGACCAATCTCGCTCGTCTTGATGTTCGCGGACGAGTCAGCGGTCACCGCGACAAAGCCTTGTCCTTCGATTGTGACAGGCTTCCCTTCTGGCGGCGTCCAACGAACTATGCCGCGATTGACATGGAGTCCGGCGGTGAAGCCGGGGGCTTCAGGTTCGATTTCAAAATGAGTCGGTTCGCGACGGTGCATTTCCAGTCCACAGAGCGCGTCATCCGACATCAATTCAAGCAGATGCTGTTGTCCGCGCAATGCGATCGTGATTGCTAGAGCCTGCTTGTTCTCCGCTTTGGCAGCCTCGTCTGCTGGCAGCCGCTTGGTTTCAAAGATCAGCAGACCTTGCGAGACATCGAACCCAAATGACGCCTTGTCGGTCGCTTCGAGCGACGTCACGGCTGAGCCGCCAATCAATGCCATCTGACACTCGTCATCGCCGATGATGAAGTCCGCACGGAACGGTTCCGGGCAAACGATGCGATCACCTGGCTTGATTTCCGAGCGACGCGGCATCGCGAAGAAGTCGTTCTTCGCGAGATCAAAATGCAGCAATACTCCCTCTTTTGAAACAGACAGAATCTTGCGAGCCGACAATGAGGGCGGACCCTCGGGATTGTTCGGCGCGGGAGGGTCTACGGTCTTTGGATTGCCCCGCTTGGAGGGAACACCGCCAACTGCATCAGGATTCGGTAGTTCTTCTCGGTGTATTGCACCGACCTTCGGCGGTTTCCCGACAACTCGATTTGCCTCGTCAATCGGTAGCTCATCGTCCGGCATTAATTCGGACTTCTTTGTGTTCCTTCCGACGATGGCCACATTCGACGCGATTTCGTTTGGTTCGATCTGTTGTCCCGCTGTCGCCCCTTGGCCTCGGGGCGGAACCTTTTCGTTAAGGAGATCAGCCTCAATGGCCGCGTCATCTTTTGAGGCGACTCCTTGAGAATTCACACGCGCACCTCGAACAGTCGGGTCGTAGAGCAGCAATCCCAACCAACCGAAGATGATCAACGCGACCAGAACGAGCAATCCGGTTCGCCGCCACGAGGTCTTCGGCTTGAGGTAGTTGGGCAACGTGCGATCGAAAGCGTCGCTTTCAACGGAACTCAACGACGCGGCAAACGAAGGCTTCGGTCGCGAATCTGTTCCCATCGAAATGGCGCCGGCCAAATCGCTGGCCGTCACGACATCACTCTTGGCAACCGGGCCGAGGGCATACATCCTCGCTCGCGTTTCCGAACGGACATCAACTGGCTCACCCAGCACCAGCGTCAAGATTTGGTGGCAGGCCGCGACCTCCGCCAGATGGATGTCGGAATCGAGGCAGATTTTTTCGACATCCGCGATCTCACTCGGAGTCAGTTCATTATCGAGATACTCAGCCACAACGTTCGGCTCGATACCGGCGGCCTTGCCGAACAGGTCCGGAGCCGACAGACGTCGCCGACGCATGACTTCTTTGATGCGATCGACCAACGCGGTCGCGTAATTACTTTCGGTCAGCTTTTGCCCCAGCTCCTTCGCCTGATCGGGCGGGAGCACGTCATCGAGATACGCCAACAAAGTTCGCAGTGTCAGTCGCATGATCGGCCTCTTAGCACGGCAATTGAGCCGTGTGATCTTCGGAATCAGTCAGCATTCAGAAGAATAGAGGCGATCTAGTGGCGGTTTCGTACAACGATTTTGAATTTTGATTGAAAATTTGGAGTGCGGCGGTCAATGCCGCCGCACTCCAAATTGGCGTTAAGACAGCAGCATCTCCAAATCTTCTGCCGACAGGTCTTCCAACACGCTGCTGTTTTCTTGCAAGATCGCGTCGGCAAGGCCCTTCTTCTTCATTTGCAACTCGGCGATTTTTTCTTCCACGGTGCCACGACAGATTAAGCGGTAAGCAAAAACCTGTTGCGTTTGTCCCAAGCGGTGAGCACGGTCGATGGCTTGGGCTTCGACGGCGGGATTCCACCAAGGATCGAGCAAGAAGACATAGTCTGCAGCCGTCAGGTTCAAACCGAGCCCGCCCGCCTTCAAGCTGATCAAGAACAGTGGGCAGTTCGGATCGTTTTGGAATCGTTCGACTGGCGTCTGGCGATCGCGCGTTTGGCCGTCGAGGTACTCGTAAATGATGCCACGTTGATCAAGATGATGTCGGACGATCGACAACATGCTCGTGAACTGTGAGAAGACCAGCGTCTTGTGTTTCTCGTCGATCAATTCTTCAAGATGCGGTAGCAACACGTCGAGCTTTGCCGAACCCTGTTGGATCTTTTCTTTGTTGAGCAACGCTGGGTGACAGGCCGCTTGCCGCAATCGCAACAGAGCTTCGAGCACGTGCATCTTCGATTTGGCCAAGCCCTGATCCTTGATCATGCCCAACAGCGATTGTCGGTAATGATCGCGCAGTTCGGCGTATTGCTGTTTCTGCTCGTCTCCCATTTCACAGAAGAGTGTTTGTTCGATCTTGTCGGGCAGATCGGACGCCACTTGCTGCTTCGTGCGTCGCAGAATGAACGGACGCAAGCCGCGTGCGAGCAACTCGCGAGATGCAGGGTTATCTGCATCAGCAGCGTGTGTGCGGAACATCGAACTGCGTCCGAGCATGCTCGGGTTGAGGAATTCAAAGATCGACCACAAATCTCCCAAGTGGTTTTCGATCGGCGTACCTGACAGCGCGAGTCGAAATCGTGCCTGCAACAAACGCGAGGCCTTCGCCACTTGTGACGCGGCGTTCTTAATTGTTTGTGCCTCGTCCAACACGACGTAATCAAACGCGCAATCTTTCAATTGCATGACGTCGCGTCGCAGAGTGCCATAGGTGGTGAGGATCACATCGAAGTTGCAAAATTCCGCTCGCAACTCAGCACGATCCAGCCCCGCGTACTCCATGGCCTTCAGTTTCGGAGTGAACTTTGCGCACTCCTGAGCCCAGTTGAAGAGCAACGACTTTGGAACCACGATCAGTGACGGACGCCGCTCCCCTTTTCCCTGAGTCTTCATCACGTTGACTCGTTCTTGCAGCACGGCCAGCATCTGCACGGTCTTTCCCAAACCCATGTCGTCTGCCAAGCAGCCACCGAATTTGAACTCTTGCAAGAACTTCAACCAGCCGACACCGTCACGCTGATAACCGCGCAATTCCCCTTTAAAGTGAGTCGGTTCTTCACACGTTGCCACGCCAGTGAATGAACGCAACCGGTCACGAAGTTCTGAGAACTGTGCATCGAAATCAACCATCGGTTGTGTGGCCAACAAGGCATCCAGCAACCCGACTTGATGGGTCTCAAACCGCAGATGATCTCCATCGGTGACCCCCAAACCAGCAAGCATGCCGTATTGCTTGAGCCACTCTTCCGGGATGATTCCCAGCGAGCCGTCATCAAGTCGCACCGTGGTGTCGCCGCGTGACAACGCCGCGAGCAACTCCGGAAAAGTCACTCGTCGACCACCAAAGTCCGCCTCACCATGTAGTTCAAACCAATCAACGTTTGAATGCACACGGAACTGCAACTGGCCCGCTTGCCAGACTTGGCGACCGTCCGCTTTGACGCCCCAGCCTTTCGGCATCAGGTCACGCACCGCAGGGCCAAGCCCGCGCGCCATGATCTCGACATCATGCACGCCGCGTCGCTTATCAATCAGCCGCTTGAACCCCGCCGCAGTGATCTGTCCCCACGCGAGTTCTTCAACTTGCCGATTGCGAATCAAGCAACGGCCCGCTTGTCGCTCAACGATCGCGCTTTGCGGACTGCTCGCGCGAACGAGCGTTCCGGCGTAATCAAACTGCACTTCGCCGCGCAGACGCTCTTGTTGCCAACGAGCACCCTTCGGCGTGTGAATCAAAAGTTGTGGAACCGGTATGACGCGGACCTCTTCCAATTTCAAAGTTTCAGGCAGGTCGAGACGCGGCGCGTTCGGCATGTCGAGAAGTCGATCGACGAGTTCTTCCTCTTCACCGTCCGGAACCGACAACGGCGGATTGCGGCGCAGCAACTCTGCCCATTCATTCTGTCCGACATCGGACCAACGACAGAGTCGATGCGTGACAACCGCTTCGACGGTGACCGGTGCATCCACATTTGCCGCGGGAGCGGGGGGGCTTTTTCCGATCAGTTCAGACTTCTTCAACACGTTCGCATTGCGAGCCACTTCGGACTTTTCCAACGCTTCGGAAGTGAGCTTGTCGGCCTCTTCGTCTTGTCCAGAATCTTCGAGATCAAACTCACCCATGCGAGTGACTGTCGGCTTCACGTGAATTGGCAACAAAACCAACCCGCCCGGAACGACGAGTTCTGCCGATCCGACCGGAAGTGATTCGTCATCGCGCTGCCAACGTCCATCGAGTTGCCAACGTTGCTCCGCTTCGTTGGAGACAACGCTGACGATCAACTCCCAAGGCGGCCCCGCGTCCCAGACGATCGCGCGCGCGGACTCTTCCTCTTCGTTGTCTTCTTGGAAGCGAACTCGGCCTGTCGCGCAGATTTCCGGCAAGAGAATTTCCGCGAGGTCATACGGGACTCGGAACCGATTTGCCGCCGATTGCAGTTCGCTTTGTTGCGCGTACCACGACGAACGCTCCGCCACACCGCCGAGCAATGTCGCCAGAATGCGGCGATCTTCTTCCAGCGAGACATCCTCAAACCGATTTGGTCGGACTCGCAACGGCTTCAGTTTGCCCCAAGTTCCGTTTGTCCGCCGCTGACGTTGCACGAGGCCAACAACCAACAGCTTCTCGACCAACGATTGCTTCGCGTCGATCTCGTAGAAAATCTCGACATCACGTAGTTCTGTCGTCGCACTGGCATCGCCCGCATCCATCGACGATCGCAAGCGGTTGAGCTGAGCTTCCCACTCACGAATGCGTTCTTCAACAACGACCGCCGCCGGTTTCTTCTTACGGTTCAGCGAGACCGTGCGGACTGCGTCACCCGACGGAAATTCATCCCAGTCATCTTCGTCGCTATCCCAGTTGATCGTGCCATCTTCTTCGGTCACGAACGGTGGGTAGTAATTCACCTTCGAGCCGTCGTTGATATAGCCTGCCGACTCCGCTTGCAGGATCGTGGCCCAAACGTGCTTACACCGGACTTCGTGCGGGTTTCCGTTCCCCTTCGCGCACGAGCAAGTCATCAACAGCGCATCTTCTTTTCGGGTCAGTTGCGTCTGGAATTCGGTTCCATCCTGCACGACCCCGAACAATTCTTCGGCAGTCACTCGCGTGATCGCCACTCTCTCAGCTTTGACGTATGCCTGACCGCGAAAGCGAATATCGCCGCGGAATTTACTCTCCAACACTGTAGTCAACGACACAGACGGCTCCCTCATTGCAAGTCGCAATTCGACTTGTCTGCACCGAAACCCTCTCGCCTCAACCGTCATCACCCAACGGCCGAATTATCCATCGACGGGGACTCGCGCGCAGGGGGCGAAGCTAGCGGATGCCGCTCGCGGTGGGTAGGCCGATCATAAGGATTGAAGCAAACTTCATGAAAACCGACTCATCGCTCAATGGTCATTCGCCGCTGGAACTCAGTGTGATTGCGCTCGATGAGTATGGTCTTGGATCAATCTCACATTCGGACGTTGGATCAACCTTAACTCCGCACGTACACACGGGTGATCGGACGCGCCGACGTCTCGGATTTCGGCGTGCATGGGCATCAGTCCGCGGACAATGATCCAGTCGATGTGATCTTCGGTTGGCTTGGCAGCAGACAAGGCATCCACGACGCCGCGAGTTGCTAGCAGTCGCTGGAGCGTCGGATCGTCCTCACGTGTGTTGAGATCGCCCATCAATAAAGCGGGTTCATCGAGCGACAAGAACAATTCGCAGACTATTTCTAATTGCCGCGAGCGGTCTCGCGTCGAATCAATATGCACCGCCATCAAGTGGACGACTTGACCGTTCCAAAGAATGCTCGTCAGTGTGGCGTTGCGATAACGTTTGCGCTGCGTGCCTGGCAGCGGAATACGAACGACGTTCGTCAGATCGAGTCGGCTCAATAATCCATTACCAAAGCGATCGAACCAGCCGATCTGCTCAGACGGAGCGAACAACGAATCCATCTTCAGAATTCGTCCAATTTCCTCCGCTTGATCAGGCTGCCAAGCGAACCAATCGCTGCGAACTTCGTTAAGGCCGACAATGTCCAGATCCTCCAGGCAACTGGCTGTCTTCGTTAGGTCGCGTCGCCCATTTCGACCTTTGCCCCCATGAATATTGAACGTGCCGATTCGCAATACAGAGTTGCCATCCATCGGCTTATTGGTGTCCGCGTTGCGGTTCACGCGATGCAGAACCAGCGTTTCATGAGGAGATACTGGGGAATGGTTGAATTGTACCGCGCCGATGATCGTCAGCGGTACGGTCAGGGCGAGTAAAATCAACTTGGTCCTTCGAGCACGCATTTTGAAAGCAGTTCCCTATTCACCAGAGTGATCGGCATGCCAAACGCTTGTATGAGGAACTCAGCGAAAGGGTCAATTCGTGACCGCTCAACAGCAAATCCTGACGCAGCGAACCCCGTCGCTTGCGAGCCGTTCGTTTCGATGTCAACATGCCTGCCCAATCGAGTTACGACGACTCGGTTGACTTGCCATGACCGGTTTTGCCCTGTGATAGAGCGGGGTGACGTCTGCTCAACGGAGTGGTGCGGATGCCTGAGGAGACACAGCTTCTGATCGAAGAGCAAAGTTCGTTTGACGAACTTTGCGAACACATTCGCTCAGTGGGCGTCGTCGCTTTCGATACAGAATTCGTCTCCGAGCATACTTATTTGCCGGAACTCTGCTTGCTCCAATTGGCGACACCCGAACGATCTGTCGCAGTCGATCCGTATCGCGTTCGAGATCTTTCGGCGTGGTGGAACATCATGGCCGACGACCAGACGACTGTGATTGTTCACGCGGGACGTGAAGAGATTCGCTTTTGCCTCAACCACGGCGGCTGTCGTCCGCAACGCTTGGTCGATACGCAATTGGCAGAAGGATTGCGAAGCACGACATACCCGGTCGGATACGAGTCGCTCGTGTCACGCATTCTCGGACGTAAGCTCAGCCAGCATCAAACGCGAACCGACTGGCGACGTCGCCCGCTTTCGCCCGAACAATTGGAATATGCTGTCGATGATGTGCGGCACTTGATTGACGTTTGGAAGAAACAGCAGACATCGCTCAAGCGACTCAAACGCTACGAATGGGCCGAAGCGGAATTCATTCGGCTGGTCGATGACTTGGAGTCAGAACGGAACGATGAAAGCTGGCGAAAACTCGGCGGCCTGCAAAAGTTGAAGCCGCGGCAATTGGCGGTCGCTCGCGAACTGTTTCAATGGCGCGAACGAGAAGCAACGACGAAGGATCAGCCAATCCGCCGGATCTTGCGAGACGACTTGATCGTGGACCTCGCATTGCGTCAGCCGAAAACCGCTGATGCAGTCCTTGCCACTCGCGACATGAATCGCCCCGGCTTCAAGAAGCACGTGAATGAGCTCGCCGCGTGCATTGAACGAGGTCTCGAATTACCTGATTCGCAGCTTCCGAAGCCGATGCCGATTCCAGAATCGAGTTCCGAAGACCACATCCTCAGCAAGCTGCTGCAGATCGTTTTGGCAAATCGCTGTTCTGAGATGAAGGTCGCTCTGAGTCTTGTAGGCACGACGGCTGACCTAAAGAACCTCGTCCGTTGGCACACAAAGAAAAACTCAAAACAGCCGCCGCCGCGACTCGCTCAAGGCTGGCGTGCCGAAGTCTGCGGCGACCTCTTGGCGGATGTCCTCGATGGCAAAGTCAGCTTCCGAGTCGGTGACCGCAACAGCGACCACCCGCTTGTCTTCGAGACGATCGAAACGCTCGTTGCGACGGAGTAGCCCCTCAGAGTAGGCCGGTCTCCTCGTGACCGGTATTCGAGTCACGGAGTGATTCGTCTGCTCGATTTTGCCGTCGTTCAATCAATCGCGCGTCTGCATCGCTGCGGCAATTTCTCGTCGAGCCGTGAGATAGTAACCCGCTCCAATTAGTGCGACAGCAAGCGTCACGGCGCGATAGGCCAAGCAGGTCAGGATGCCGGTTCCGTCTGCAGCGCCGGCGTGGTGATAGAAACGTTCGACAGCCCATTCCAATGCTCCCATACCACCTGGTACTGGGAGTACAACACCGATGAATTCTGCTGCCGGAATGAAAAATAGGTGCGTCAGGTAGCTCGGCACAAACGCGCCGCCACCGACTGAGCGAGCACTGAAGTAAAAGGCCGAGATGACTCCAAAGTGTCCGAGCAGACTGATTCCCAACGCGGCAATTAGCACTCCGGGACGAGTTTGATAAAGGCGGACTCCGTCGATTAATTCGCCAATTGGCTTACCCACAACCGGGAGTTGCGTGAAGAACTTCCACAACCCCAATCGCATCACCGCCGGAATCAACATCAGCGCGAGGCCGATCAATCCAGCCGCGCTGCCTCCCGCGAGCAGCCACACAACTCCTTTGAGTTCTGACTGCTCACGAATTGTTTCCCACTGCGGACACGCCGCGCAGGCTCCAATGACGAACAGCGCCAGCAACCCCAAAATGCGATCGAGCAACACTGTTGCAATTGCCGTTGTGCGTCGAGACGGCTGCTCTTTGGCGATCAAGGCCGCTTTGACAACATCGCCTCCGACCGAGCCAGGGCCTACAAAATTGAAGAGGTATCCGATGAAGCCCAGTCGCAGTGCATCCCGCACGTGAAACGCAAATCCCTGAGCCCAGACCAGCAGATACCAACGAAGAAACGTCAGTACGATCGACCCGCCGCACAAGCAAAACGCAATCAATAAACTCAGCCAATCCAGCGGTTGCTGAGACAGTCTCTTGACCCCTGTGCGATGATTCCACAAAACCAACGCCATCATACCTAGCGCGACAATCCACTTTGCCCATGCCCAATGTCGCTTCCATCCGCTTGATGGTCTCGTCGTTGTTTGTTGAACGGTTTGTTGAACTGGTTCCGTCACGCTGAGGAGTCGCTTTCATGATTGGAAAATGGGTTGTGCATTGTTGAGACGAGAACACCAGGAAAAGCGGCTTCGTGTTTTTGGGTTCTTCTCGGAAGTTAGTGGCTGGAAACGGAGGGTTTGAGATCTAGTTTTCCGCAGAAGAAGAGGATCCGAGTTCTGTAGTTTTCGAAGATCCGGAAACCGCGTGCGGCGGATTTGAGAGACTGGATGCGGCTGTTGA
>JAPLNX010000525.1 GCA_026400935.1 Planctomycetia bacterium
CATCTTTTCCGAGGCGAAGGGGGAGTCACCGGCCCCGATCTCACGTTGGCCGCCAACAAGTACGCCGCCCGCGAACTGCTGATGCACATCACCGAACCGAGCAAAGTAGTCAGCGACCAATACGCCGCAACGCTCATCGAACTGGAAGACGGCACCGTCATCACGGGGCGGCTGATCAACAACGATCCGCAGAAGGTGCAGATCCAACCGAACTTGTATGTCCCATCGGACGTGCGCGAGTTCGCTCGCAAGGACATCGCCGAGATGCGGCCATCACCGGTCTCGCTGATGGCCACCGGTCTGCTCAACACCTGCCACTCGGATGAAGTCGCCGACTTGATCGCCTGGATTCAGATCGGTGCGAGGGCGGCGAGTGTCTCCCCTTCGGTGCCGATCAACGGAGTGCCCATGCCGATCGCGCACTGGAAACTCGACGACGACATCGAGGCCCGCGACAGCGCGGGTTCGCATCACGGCACGATTCATGGGGCCGTGTCGCACGAAGGAAAACTCGGCAAGGGACTGCTGTTCGACCGTGCAAAAGAACAACACGTCGCGATTCCGCATTCACCCGATTTCGAGATCGGCACGTTCACGGTCTCGGCCTGGGTCTGGCTGACGAAGGAGCCGACGTTCTCAGGCATCGTCGGTACGCGAGCCGGCGGCGAATTCACGTTCGACATGAAGGTGAATGCCGACAAAGTCCACGGTGACATCGGCGACGGCACCCGCTGGATCGACACCGCGATCAACTTCTACAAAGACGATGTCGGCAGCAACGGCCAAGGAGGCGATCTCGAAGCGAAGCGCTGGTACTTGATCACGTTCGTCATCGACAACGAGACGAAGGAGTGTCGCTTATATCTCGACGCCGATCGCAAGAAGACGATCCCGTTCAAAGGGGAGCCTCGTCTGATGCGGCCGGGCCAAACCATGCGGATCGGCAGCACGGGGAATGGTGAGTTCATGGACGGCGTCATCGACGACGTCCGCATCTGGAAGCACGGCCTGACCGATGAGCAAGTTCGAAAGCTGATCGCCCCTTGAGCGATTTCATGATGGAACCCCTTCAACGAATCGTTGCCTGGCTGATGAATCGGGTTCGCGTGAATCGGATTCAGCGGACGATCCTTGATGGTCTTCCCGTGGTTTTGAAACGCCGGCGATTTGGAGGCGGCATGGTGATCCGGTTCGGAAACAGGTTCCTGTCGCTGGCCGGCAGTGGAATCCGCATGTTTGTTCGAGCCCGCGACTGGATGGCTTGGGAAGCGCATTGCTCGCAATTGCTGTATCCCGATCGGCCTGTCGTGACGTTTGGCCCAGGCAATACCGTCCGTCTTCCCGAAGTGAGCGGGATCAGCTTGCGACAGATACTGCATCGCCATCAAACGGATCCCCGAGCGTTCGTGGCGGCCGCTCGTGAGTTGCGGAGAGTTCACCAGATTCCTTGCCGCGTTTACCGGGCAGCATGGTCTCACGGAGATTTGCATCTCGACAACATCTTGTATGACTCGGCCACCGATCGAGCGACGCTCATTGACTTCGACACACGCCACGAGCTGGGGCTCCTCCGAATTCAGCGGCATGCGGACGATCTGAAAGTGATGCTGCTGGAGTTGATCGCGATGGCGGATGAAAGATGGATTCAATCGGCAACCACATTGATCCGCGAGTACGGCGACGCGGTTGTCCTTGAAGAATTACTTCGGCAACTGGTCGTTCCACATGGCATCGCCAAGATCTTGTGGTTCACAAGGACGAGCGGTTGTGCGACTCGTCAGATGGATCAACGATTGCAGAGTCTTCGGGAAATCATTCAGCAAGTCACCGCGACACGACGTATGCCACACACTGCCGGCGATGCTCCGTTGGCATGAACTCCGTCCAAGGGAAGATCAGAATTGATTGCCGACCTGCTGGAAATCGGGCTTCGAAAGGGGCTCCACATTCGCGAAGAGCGGCTGTCGCAGCGGCACGATGCGTGTCGCCTGATGTATGTAAGCGATATTCATCTTCGGCAGCGGCGTTCCGAAACACTGTGTCGACAGATCCTCGAATCCGCTCGGCATGCGAAACCCGATGCGGTCCTTCTGGGGGGCGATCTCGTTGATCGGGCCACGGAATTGAGCCAGCTCTGTGATTTGGTTGGCTCGCTTTGCGAAGTGGCACCGCTGATGGCCGTTGGTGGAAATCACGATAGACATGTCGGACTGGATCGGGTTCGCGACGCCGTCGCCAATGGCGGAGGGGAGTGGATTCACGACTGCAACAGCCAGGTCACACATGGTTCTCGCGTGATTTCGGTCTCCGGCCCGGATGGGCAGTCGGCGACTTTGCCCGATGGCGATGTTCGAATTCTGTGCGCCCACGATCCTCGCATTTGGAAGACGGCGCGGCATGGCGGCTATGACTTGGTGCTGGCGGGGCATCTGCATGGCTGCCAATGCGTCGCCTTTGAATATCGCGACCGATTATTTCCGGGAGCCATTTTTTACCCGTATTGTTTTTTGACTCATCAGTGTGGTTCGACGAGACTCGTCGTCAGTCGCGGCGTGAGCGACCTTGTGCCGATTCGCTGGCGATGCCCTCGGGAAGTCATCTTGTGTTATGTGTGATGAGCAAACGGCGACGTTGCAGAAAGGTCGAGCGATGCACTTGCCTGAGAACAGCGGATCGAATCGAAGCACGACCAAGCCTGGCCGGATCTTGTCCCTGCTGATCGCTGCCACCAGCCTGCTACGCGGACTGCCCCTCTTTTTCGCGGCTCGGCCGAGGACTCCGTTGCGAGTCCTTTGCATCATGGCGTTTGACACGCTGCACAAGCTTCGCACGTCGCGGAGATTACCGACTCATGGCGTCAGAACGCTGGCCACGCTGCTCGATTTCGGAGCCTGCGCGAATGTCGCGTTCGATGGCAAGAAGTTTTACCCGCGAGAATTTCACAGGACGCGGCAGCTTCTTAAGGAGTCGGGATGCGGTTCGATCGCCCAGGAATACTGGCGACGAATTGAAGAACTGGAGCGACGACGTCCATGCTCCGGCGGAGATCGAGCGCAGTTTCAACGAGTGAAGACTTACCGTGAAGAGGTCGTGCAACTGTCGCTGGGAGTGTTGACCACAACGGTGTTCGGACTGGATTCCCTGGACGACGGAATTCAGTCCGTTCGTGTGGAGCGTGATTTGGCCATCGTGTTTGGCATCGTGATGCTGTGTCAGATCATCGACGATGTCGTGGATTATTCCAAAGATGCCGCTGCCGGATTGCCCAGTTTTCTGACTGCGTCGGAGTCATTGAGTCAGGCCTTTGAACTGACCAGCCAAGCGGCACGCGGCTATGCCAACGATCAGGTGATGCCACGATCCGGCGATCTGTTGCCGTTGCGGTTCGCGTTGTTCGGCGTCTCTGCGGTTTCAAAACTCTTAGTCACTCTTGGTCGCTGGCGGCAGCGAATACCCTTTGTTGAGCCGCAGCCGGAACCTAGTTACGGACCTTAAATGGATCAATTTATGAAGACTCTACGCTTCCTCGTCTTGTTCGTTGGCCTGTCTACATCCGCCACCTGCGAGGCGGCGGACTCGTCTCTGACGATCGAGGGCCGAGCCGGACTCGGCAAAGGTCAACACGTCGTCTTCGTGACGGGCGAGGAGTATTACCGTTCGGAAGAAGGGATGAGCATGTTTGCCAAGATCATGGCTCGGCATCATGGCTTTCGCTGCACGGTGCTGTTTGCGATTGATCCAGCGACGGGTTTTATCAATGCCAATCGCAACAACAACATTCCCGGACTGACCGCGCTGGATTCCGCCGATTTGATGGTGATCTTCGCTCGGTTTCGCGAGCTTCCCGATGCGGACATGAAGCACATCGTCGACTACGTGAATGCAGGCAAGCCAGTGTTGGGCATTCGGAACGCGACGCATGCCTTTCGGTATTCGCCCACGAGCAACAGTCTCTACAAGAGTTGGGACTGGCAGAGCAAAGAATGGCCCGGCGGATTCGGTCAGCAGATACTGGGAGATACCTGGATCGCGCACTTCGGACAGTTTCAAAAAGAGGCGACATTGGCTCACGTCAACGTGATGCAGCGCAATCATCCGGTGCTGAGAGGCGTCGCGGACAAAATCTTCTGTCACACCGATGTGAATTCGGTCGAGCGGCTCAAGCCAAGCGACATCGTGCTCTTTCACGGCCAAGTGCTCTCCGGACTGAAGCCAACCGATCCGCCGGTCACCGACAATCGCAAAGACGTTCGGCATCCGTTCGCGTGGTTCAAGACCTACACCGCATCGTCAGGCAAGCAAGGCCAGTCGTTCACAACGACGGCAGGTGCGTCTGTGGATTGGGAGAGCGAAGACCTGCGACGGTTGATGGTCAACGCGATGCTGTCCCTGACTGGCCATGAGAAAGAGATTCCCGCAAAGACCAACGTCGAGTTCGTCGATGCTTACAGCCCCAGGCCCACCGGCGCGATTCCCGACGCCGTCTGGACCGCCGCGAAACTGACTCCCGCCAGCTTCGCGATCACAGCCAAAGCAGAATGAACCGACCTCTTATTTCATTGGTTTGTGTTGAGTTCTGTCGGTGGGGCGGTCGTTGCTTCGTAACCGCTTTAAAAAGTCGGCGAGGTCTTTTGGCAGCTTGGTTTGAAATTGAAGTTGCTCACCAGTGACGGGATGCTGAATACCGAGTTCCGTCGCGTGCAACGCGAGTCGCGGAGTACCGCTGCGATCTGGTTGCGGCATCTGATTGAGCGGGCCGCGATATTCGGAATCGCCACAGAGCGGATGCCCCGCTTCGGACAGATGAATGCGAATTTGATGTGTGCGTCCCGTCTCAAGGCGACACTCGATTAACGTGTATCCATCGAGTTGTTCCAGCGGTCGCACATGCGTGACCGCGAGTTGCCCGCTTTCTGGTTCCGTTGTGCGGCCCCTTTTTCCGTCACCGCGGTCACGGACTAAATGTGACTCGATCGTCTGCTCAGCGATGTCCCCGAGCACAATCGCTCGATACGCGCGAGCGATCGAGTGCTCGCGGAACTGATCAACGAGATGTCGTTCGGCGGCGGGTGTCCGTGCGAAAACCATCAGCCCGCTGGTCTCACGATCGAGTCGATGCACGGGAATGACTCGCCAGCGACGCAGATCAAACGACACTTGATGCGGCACTTGTTGTGGATTTGTGACTCGTCCGCGTGATTTACGAGATCCACGCGATTCTGTGTCAAACTCTTTCGCCAACACTCTAGGCAGTAATTCATCCAACGTCGCTTGTCTCTGCTTTCTTCGAGCCGTCCAGCGAGCTTCTTCTTCATGCCGCATCGTCGTTATCCCTGACGGCTTCTCAATGATGACTAAGTACTCGTCGATGAAATGAATCCGAATGTCCGCTTCACTCGGCGGCGCGGCAACCGCGTGTGGCAAGACTTTCACGACCTCGCGAGGCTTCAAGGAACGTCGCGTGTCGAGGCACAAATTTCCGTCAATCTGCACTTGCTGCTGGGTGATGAACTGTTTCGTTTCCGAACCAGTTTGTTCCGGAGACCACAGCCGCAACGCCGCAAACAGCGTCAACCCCGCTTCAGCCTCGGTCACATGAAAAACTCGCGAGCCGTCTCGTCTCATTCAGCGAATATCCTTCAGTCACAACACGATACCTAGCAGGGCTTCAAATGAGACGATTGCCAGTTTAACCCCAACACCATCGGCGTGGGCGCGCACGCCGACGACGTTGCGGTTAATCACCTCACTCATGGCGGCGCGCAGTATTCCTAGAAGCTCTTCGTGGTCATCGTCTCGGAATCGGCTCGGTGACTCAAGGGCTTCGTGTCGCGAAGTCCCGAACTTGCCACTCCGAGTGTTGCTTGCGTGATCTTGGCGACTTAGCTTTCACGAAATCTGTTTTGCGAGAGGCTGAAGGAAGTTGCCATGAATCGGTTATTTGAGATTGTTCGGTTTGTCAAACTGCGTTGTGTCTTAGGGATTGCGTGGAGCCTCGTTGCTGGAATGGCCTCGCTAGCGGTGGCTGATGACGCGCCGTTGTTTGATCGGGATGTGCGACCGATCTTGTCGCGGTTCTGTTTTAAGTGTCATGGTCCGGACGAGCAGCAACGGCAGAGTGGATTACGTTTGGATCTGCGTGAGGCGGCGATCGCAGCGGCGGAAAGTGGCAAGGCGTCAATCGTTCCGAAGCAGCCGAAAGCGAGTGAGTTGTTGCGCCGGATCGAATTGCCGAGTGATTCCGATGGGCATATGCCACCGGTTACCACCAAGATGGAAATGACCGCTGAGCAGCGTGAAATTCTCAAACGGTGGATTGCTTCCGGAGCTGAGTATCGGCCGCATTGGGCGTTCGTTGCACCGGTTCGACCGACGTTACCGCAGGTGCGCGACGCGAGCTGGCCGCGAAATGGGATCGACCACTTTGTGCTGCAACGGCTGGAGAAAGTGGGACTCAAGCCATCGCCGATAGCTGATCGGCACACGTTGGTTCGACGAGTGTTTCTCGATTTGATCGGACTGCCGCCAACTCCGGTAGAAGCGGATGAGTTCGTCAATGACCCGTCGCCCGATGCTTATGAACGGCTCGTTGATCGGCTTTTGGCGTCGCCGAGTTATGGGGAACGCTGGACGCGGCGATGGATGGACCTCGCTCGATACGCGGACACGAATGGCTACGAAAAGGATCGACAACGCTCTGTCTGGCCGTACCGCGATTGGGTCATTCGCGCGATTAATGCCGACATGCCGTTCGATCAATTTACAATTGATCAACTCGCTGGTGACATGCGAAGTCACGCGACCGTCGATCAAAAAGTCGCGACCGGTTTTCATCGCAACACGATGCTCAACGAAGAAGGAGGGATCGACCCACTGGAATTTCGCTTTCATGCGATGACCGACCGAGTTGCCACAACGGGAGTGGTTTGGCTGGGGCTGACAATCGGGTGCGCTCAGTGTCATACGCACAAGTACGATCCAATTCCGCACACCGATTACTACCGTTTCATGGCACTGCTCAACAACGCGGATGAACCAGAGTTTGATGTGCCCGTGCCGGAGTTGCTCGCTCAGCAAGCGGAAATTGATCGCCGTTCGGCACAACTAGAGGCCGATTTGCCGAACCGATTTCCGCTACCGGATGAGTTCGCGTGGTCCCCGATCAAGCCGATCAGCGTCAAAGCGACGAGCGGTGCTACGGCAGAAATCCTGGATGATGCGGCGGTGCTGATCTCTGGAGCGAATAGTGAAACCGATGCGTATGAAATCGAACTGGACAGCGATATGAGTGATGTGGCTGCGATACGACTCGAAGCGATGACGGACCCGAAGTTGCCGAGCAAAGGGCCGGGACGAACGCCGCACGGCAACTTTGTGTTGAGCGAAATCACAGCGAGCATCGCGGCTCGCGATGTGCCGGGCGAGTCGCAACGATTGAAATTTTCTCGCGCGACGGCGGACTTCTCACAAGAGAGTTTTCCGGCAACGAATGCGATTGATGGAAATGACAAGACCGGCGGCTGGGCCATTCATGGTCCGGGGGAGTGGAACGTCAATCGTTCGGCGGGGTTTGTGCTCGCGAATCCAGCAGGGTTCGAGGGAAAGGTTGCTCGATGGACGATTCGGCTTGAGCAACAACACGGTATGAAGCACACGCTGGGAAAATTCCGAATCAGCCTCGGTCAATCAAACAACAGCGGCGGTTCGCCGGAGCAACGTCGTCACGAACATTTTGCGAAGAAGTTTAACGCGTGGCTCGTGGGAGCTGAAAAGTCGGTCGTGAGTTGGACGCCGGTGCGACCGATCGGCGCCACGAGCAACTTGCCGTTGCTGACAGTCGAAGAAGACGGTTCAGTGGTTTCGAGTGGCGATATGTCGAAGAGCGATTTGTATGAGGTTGCACTGAAAGCCGAGCAACCGGGCATCGTTGCAATCCGCTTGGAAGCGTTGCCGGATGATCGGATGCCGAAGCATGGACCGGGACGCGTTTACTACGAAGGCCCGCACGGCGATTTCTTTTTGAGTGACATCGAACTGTCCGTCGGTGCTGATTTGCGAACGGCAAACCGGCAACGCTTCGCGCGAGCGACTCAAAGTTTTGCGAGCGGCGGCAACACGGCGGCGGCGGCGCTTGATGACAACAAACAAACCGGCTGGTCGATCAACGGCGGACAAGGGAGGCCGCACTTCGCCGTCTTTCAATTGGCCGAACCGCTTAGAGACGCAGGACGGGTCCGTGTGCGGATGCTGTTTGAGAAGTATTACGCGGCGGGAATCGGTCGCTTCAAACTGTCAGTCACTTCAGATGCTCGCGCGGCTGATTCACCGTTGTTTCCGATCGAGATCGAAGCAGCACTCTCAACACCGCGCGATCGCCGATCGGCGGAGCAAGTCGAGCAACTGCGACGGCATTTCGTCACGCTCGCTCCAGAACTGGCGAGCGAACGGCAAGCGATTGAACAAGTCCGATCGCAACGTCCCGCACTGCCGACGGCTTTGATTTTTTCCGAGCGGCCGGCCGGCAATCCGCGTCCGACCCAGCGACATCATCGGGGCGAGTTCCTGCAACCGAAAGAAGCAGTCACTCCGGGAGGTCTCTCGTTCTTGCCACCGCTGCCGCGCGGTGCAGAAACGAATCGTTTGACGCTCGCTCGTTGGTTGGCGTCTGCCGATAACCCACTCACTGCGCGAGTCACCGTGAATCGACATTGGGCGACGTTCTTCGGTCGCGGACTCGTGAAGACGCAGGAAGATTTTGGTCTGCAAGGGGCCCTGCCGACACATCCGGAGTTGCTTGATTGGTTGGCGACGGAGTTGGTCGGTAGGTTGGGACTCCGTCCCGACCAGGTCGAAAGATCCGAGCCGAATACTGGTACGGTCGGAATGGAATCCCAACCTACAGCGTGGTCGCTGAAGCGGCTGCATCGGTTGATTGTGACGAGTGCGACTTATCAGCAGTCGTCACGAGTGACTCCGGAGCTATTGCAACGAGACGCGGTGAATGAACTGCTAACGCGCGGGCCAAGGTTTCGCATGGAAGCGGAACTCGTCCGCGATTCGATTCTGAGTATCAGCGGTTTGCTCGGCAGAAAAATTGGCGGGCCGAGCGTCTTTCCGCCACAGCCGGCAAACGTCACGACCGAAGGGACTTATGGATCGCTCGCCTGGAAAGTGAGCGAGGGGCTCGATCGGAATCGGCGCAGTCTTTACACGTTTGCGAAACGAACTGCCCCCTTCGCGATGTTCACGACCTTTGATGCGCCCAGCGGCGAAGCATGCGTCTGTCGCCGCGAAGTGACGAACACTCCTCTGCAAGCCCTGACGTTGTTGAACGACGGCACGTTTACGGAAACCGCACAAGCACTTGGTCAGCGATTCGCTGCCCAAAGTGGACCGATCGAACCACGCGTGCGAGAACTCTTCCGCGTTTGTTTGACTCGCCTGCCCACTGAAGATGAAGTCCGATTGCTAACCGATTTCTTTCAGACTCAACGACAACGACTGACCGAGAAGCAACTCGACGCAGCAGTCCTGGCGGGAACGGGAGACGGTGACGCAATCGAACGTGCGGCGTGGGCGATTGTAGCGCGAGCGATTTTGAATCTGGATGAGAGTGTGACGAAGAATTGAAGGGACGGGATTTACCACGGAGACACACGGGTAGAACAGAAAGAGAAGAGAGCCTCACTGAAATTTGAGCGGCTCTAGCGACAGCAGCCTAATCAAAACCTCTTGCATGGTCTTCTCCGTGGCTGCGTATCTCCGTGGTAAATCACTTTCAAGAGAAGCAATCCTTAATGTGGATAACTGAATGATGCCAACAACGATGAACTCTGGAACCGATTTCGCGCGACGTCACTTCTTAAAAGATTGTGGTGTTGGCGTGGGTAAGATGGCGCTCGGCGGTTTGCTGGCCAGGACGACGATTCGTGCTGGGATGGCGGCGGGGGCAGAGGTGATCAATCCGCTGGCTCCGAGGAAGTCACACTTCACGGGCAAAGCGAAGGCCGTGATTCATCTTTTTATGTCCGGCGCGCCGAGTCAGCTTGATCTGTTTGATAACAAGCCGAAGCTGACCGAATACGAAGGGAAGCCGATTCCGCCCGAAGTGGTCGGTGGGCAGCGGTACGCATTCATTCGGCCTGACGCGAATTGCATGGGACCGCGCTTCAAGTTTGCGAAACATGGGCAATGTGGGACCGAGCTTTCGGAAGTGTTGCCTCATCTGGCGAAAATTGTGGACGATATCTGTCTGGTGAAGTCGGTGAAGACCGATCAGTTCAATCACGCACCCGCTCAGATTTTCTTCAACACGGGGTTCTCTCAACCGGGGCGTCCGAGCTTGGGATCGTGGGTCTTGTATGGTCTTGGTGCGGAGACGAGTGAGTTGCCAGCTTTCGTGGTGATGTCCACGGGAGCGGGGATCAGCGGTGGTGCGGCGAATTGGTCGAGCGGTTTCTTGCCGACAGTTTATTCGGGAGTTCGGTTACGCAATCAGGGCGATCCGATTTTGAACGTGTCGAGTCCTCCGGGAGTTGATCCTCAGTTGCAGCGCGACTCGCTCGACCTGATCGGCGCGTTGAATCGCAAGCGATTGGACGCGGACGGCGATCCGGAGATTGCGACGCGAATCGCCTCTTACGAGATGGCGTTTCGCTTGCAGACCTCTGCACCGGAGTTGATGGATTTACGCAGCGAGTCGGAAGCAACGTTGAAGATGTATGGTTGCGATCCGGCTCAGCCGTCGTTCGCGAGAGCTTGTTTGCTCGCGAGGCGAATGATCGAACGGGGCGTGCGGTTCGTGAATATCTACAACGAAGGTTGGGACGCGCATTCCGATGTCGCCGGGAACCTCAAAGCGAACTGCGGCAAGACGGACCAAGCGAGCGCGGCACTCATCACTGATTTGAAGCAACGTGGGTTGCTCAACGAGACGCTCGTCATTTGGGGCGGCGAATTCGGTCGCACTCCGATGATCGAATCGAACCCGGCACTCGGACGAAATCTCGGACGTGATCATCATCCGCAAGCCTATACGATGTGGCTAGCAGGCGGCGGTATTAAGCCGGGAATGACGCTCGGTGCGACCGATGAACTCGGTTTTCACATCGTCGAAAAGCCAGTCCATGTGCATGACCTGCAAGCGACAATTCTGCATTTACTGGGCTTAGATCACGAGCGTCTGACGTACCATCAAGCTGGCCGCGATTTCCGGCTGACCGATGTGCATGGAAACGTTGTCCGCGAGATTTTGGCATAGGATACGAAGGAAAATGACTTCGTGGTTTTAAACCGGTCGGAACTCTTAGACCGGTTTGAAACACCGTTGTACAGAACCATTCTTCCTCGTCTCCTTAGCTCGCACTCACCAGCCGTTCCCAAGGATTGAACTCACACGCTTGGCGGAAGGCTTCGGCCAAATCGACGATAACTTGTCGCGAAGGTTCGATGGACCAAGTCACTGTCGGGAGCGGGTCGGCTCCATTCCAACCCCAACCTCGATAGCGGCGACGGTCAGCGTCATGACAGACTGACCACGCATTGCGATCGTAGTCAGCCAAGCGTGCGGTCATTGGTGGGAGCAGTCGATCAGAAGCTCGCAATGCGTCGATTTCCAACAAGTTCACTCCCGCGTCGAGATATTGATCGCGTTTACGGAGGTACTTGGCTTTTTCCAATTTCTCGAGGAGACCGTTGCTCGGCGGTGAGAGCAATTCTGCGGCCGCATCGACTTGATTGTCGGGAATTCTGCGAATCACCAAGCGGTATTGGTGGATCAACTCGCAAGCTTCTTCGACATCGACAATCGCAGTCGTCGGCTGACCGAATGTCCCACGGGCACATCAACTGATTTGACACGAGCGATGGCCAAGTCAGGGGCAATCGGCATGATTCGATCGAAGTCCGCCGGTGCGACCAGAATTGCTTCGGACTCAACAAAGACAGAAAACTCTTCCGGAAGTTGCGGGCGAATCAAACTACGAATTTGCAACAGCCAGTCTTTGTGGAAATGAGCCCACAAGTGACCTGCTTCAATGCGTTCGAGGAGTTGATTGGCAGGGTTCATGGCATCTTTTAGGTTTCGCACCAAACCGATGGTTTTGGGGTTAAACGACCTCTTCGATGACATGGCCGTGGTCGAGCACGAACATCGGGCGGCCTTCTTTGTTGGCGACACGCGATTCTTGGTCGATACCCAGCGAATGATAAATCGTGGCTGCGATGTCGGCGGGGCCGAAGTGTTTAGTTGTTGGATACGCCGCTTGTTTGTCGCTCGCTCCGACCACTTGGCCGACCTTGGTACCGGCTCCGGTGAAGAAGATTGAACCACATGGTCCCCAGTGATCGCGTCCGCCTCCCTTATTGATTTTGGGCGTGCGACCGAACTCAGTGAGAAACACGACAAGCGTGTCTTCGAGCAACCCACGTTGCTTGAGGTCGGTGATCATAGCGGCGAACGCCTTGTCCATGCCCGCAACGTGATAGCCGCGCATCGCCATCGCGCTGATGTGCGGAAACTTTTGCTCGGGAACATTGTGGTTGTCCCACAGATTGCCGTAGTCCGGGTCGTAGCCGTAATCGACCATTACGAATCGAGCACCCGCTTCGACGAGTCGAGCCGCCATCAAGCAGCGTCCCCCGATCTTCGTCCGACCGTAAGCGTCACGAACTGCGTCTGATTCTTTGCGGACATCGAACGCATCACGAATTTTGTTCGAAGTCAAAAGGCCGAGCGCGCTGTTAAAATTGCCATCGACAGCGTCAGCCAGTCGTTGTTGTTCGATGTTGCGTTGTGCTTGATCGAATGTCTGACGCAAGGCGACTCGACGACCAAGACGTGTGAGCGACACTCCGTCCGGCATGTCGAGCATTTTTGGACGCAGGTCTTCATCGTTCAGCGGCGACGGGTTTTCAGATTTCTCGCCGACTGTGAAGTCCGGCTGCTCCGGCTGTCCACCGACGCAGAACGGCGCGTATTGATCTCCCAACCAACCGCCGACGAACAAGGCATACGGCGGCGGACCGGGGCGAGTGATCCCTGGCACGGCGATGTAACCGGGCAACCCGTTTCGCGAACCTTGCAGATGCCACACCAGCGAACCAATGTTCGGTTCGGAGAAGAGTTGAGCCATCGTCACCTTACGGCCGGAAAGCGTGTAGGCTTGGCTCAGCAAATGATCGTTGCTGTCGTGCGAGAAACTGCGGACGACGGCCAGTTGATCGGCAATGTTCGCGAGGTTCGGACAGGCTTCGGCGAATTGAACGCCAGGAAGTTTGGTGTCGATGGCCGAAAGCGTGCCGCGAATTTCTTCCGGAGCTTCCGGCTTCGGGTCAAACGATTCGAGCTGCGTGACACCGCCCCCCATCCACAGATAGACAACTGACTTCGCTTTACCGAAGCTAGCAGCTCGCGTTTCATTTGCAATCGCGGCATTTCTCAATGCGGCTGGAGCCAGCGTTGCCGCCACACTGACGGAGCCGACTCGCAGCACATCGCGTCGACTAACAAGCGAAAATCCGGGACCAAACAATGGATCAAACGAGGCGGGAGACGTCATGATTTCGTCCTGTTCGGGATGACTCGCACCGAATCATTTCACGATCTTTCAGACCGGTCTTTTCCTGCGGGCGGCATTATGCAGGTTTAATCGGGGATGCAGCAAGGCGGGCAAAGGGAATGGCGGTGCGTTCATAACAACCAGCTTGGTGACTCCGTCTCAAACGTCATACGCTGCATCGTCCGCGGATGATTGAACGTGATTCGCTTGGCGAGCAGGCACAGTGGCGGGGCATCAATCGGATGTGTTTGAGTGCTGCCGAGTTGTTGGTTGCACAGATAAACCTGATCGCCGCAGATCGGCCAACCGAGTTGCCAGAGGTGAACTCGAATTTGATTCGTGCGACCTGTGATCGGGACAACTTCAAGCAATGAAGTGCCATCATCGAATCGTTGAAGAACCATGAAGTCGGTGCGAGCGGGGAGTCCGTCGGCTTCATCAATCTCACGCGAACCAAATTCACGGGCCGCCGCGCTGATCGGTGCATCGCACGTGAATTGATCGGTGGTCGGATGACCGACAACACGAGCGACATAGACTTTCTCAACCTCGCCGCGAGCGAATTGCGGTTGCAGCAACCCTGCGAAATGTTTCGTGCGAGCAAACACGACGACGCCGGTTGTGTTTGCATCCAAACGATGAGCCGGACGTGGATGTTGTGGTTCGTAGACAGCGCTCAAAATGTATTGCAGCGTGTTCCGATTGAACCGACCGCTCGGATGCATCGGCAACGGTGCTGGCTTGTGTAAAACGATGATCGCTTCGTCTTCGTACAACAGGCGAATATTGGCGTTGACGTCTGGCTCACTCGTCGCCGGTTCGAGATGTAAGTAACGCTCGCCTGCATGAACCACTTGATCTGGACCAACTGGTTGATGATTGGCATTGAGCATTCGGCCTTGCTCAAACAATGTCAGCCAGTGCTCGCCCGGCACGTGTGCGAGGATGCGATTGAGAAATTCAAGCAACGTCAGACCATTGAACTTGGCCGAGACTTTCAACGGACGGACGTTGTCATATGGTTGACTGCCCGGCAGCGGCGACGTCACGCGGCGTATCTCGGCATGTCGAGCGTCAATCGCAATCTCACGTTGTTGCTCATCAGTTTTGAAGCAGTACGGACAAGACTTCGCTTCCACGTAGCGCGGGTCATTGCAATCCTCTGCGGTCAGCGGAGTGAGGCAGGCGAAGCATTGAGAACTTGATGTTTCCTGCAAGCTCGGATCAACACCGACACGCTGATCGAAGACGAAGCATTCTCCGTCGTAATGAGCGTTGCCGCATTCCTCAAAGTATTTCAGGATGCCGCCATCGAGTTGAAAGATATTCCGAAAGCCTTCGCGTTCCATAAACGGCCCAGCCTTCTCACAGCGTATGCCGCCCGTACAGAACATGACGATCGGCAGCTCTTTCATGTTACTAGGCAGCTTACGAACCGCGTCGGGAAACTCGCGGAAGTGGTCGATATCGACCGTTAATGCGTTCTTAAACGTGCCGAGCTTTACTTCGTAATCGTTACGAGTATCCAGCAGCGTGACGGGACGACCTTCATCCAACCACTGCTTCAACTCGCGTGCCGCGAGCTTCGGCGACGGACGTCGTATCGGATCAATCCCGTCAACGCCGAACGAGATGATCTCTTTCTTGATCTTGACCAACATCCGCGAGAACGGTTGCTGTTCGCTCTCGCTGATTTTCGGCTTCAACTCTTCAAGGCCAGGTTGGGACTGCAACTCAGCCAACAACAGATCAATCTCGGTTCGCGGTCCTGCGACGAAGAGATTGATCCCCTCCGTGCTGAGCAGGATCGTCCCCTTCAAACCCCACGCTTTGCACTGAGCAGTGAGTTGTTCACGCAGTTCTTTGAGATTTGTAAGTGACGCAAACTTGTAGGCAGCGATGTTGGTGATCGAGGGCATAAGCAATCGGGGGCTAAAGTTTTGGAGTGCGACAACTCAATTTGTCGCTTTTCAAAGCGCATGGAACTCTGGTTGAGGTTTAATTTAACAAGAGAAGCTTTTGAGATTCTCAGTAATACTTGTTGATTTGAAGGGGCTACCACAAAGGCACGAAGCAAGACTAATGGATTCGGCAAGAAACTTTGTGCCTTCGTAGCAGACCCTCTGATCGTTTCCTGTATTCGATAGATTTGACAGAGAGTGCGTTTGAAAAACAGCCACTTGAGCCGCGCCAGTCCTAACGGCTCAATCCAAGAGATTCTCTGACTGTCGTACGCTCGCGGGAATCACGAGGTTTCCTTCCGTGCCATTTCCGACGCGGCAGGCGTGAATCAGGTTCCCGCTGCTCGATCGCTTGGATGGCTCTTTTGCGTCGCGCCAGACGATCGCCGCCTTCATCAATTTCGTGGGGCGGTTATCGAGGATCATGCATGCAGAGATTAGCGTGTCTTGGCAGTCGTCGAGGACGATTCCGTTCGGCGTTCCTTCGAGAATTTGACAACCTGTGAGATTGATGCGACGGCAACGAGCCAGTTCCAATAAACCTTCTTTCTGAGTCGGCACAGTACCAGCGACGGTGTTGTGACCGGCAAGTGCATCTTGCAGGATCAGCCCTGTCACCGTGCAGTCTTCGCAATCAACGAAGCGGATGCCGGTCGAAAGTTCTTTGTCGCCATAGTCTGCATTGTGGCCGAGCGTGTTCGCGCCGATCGCGATGCTGCGGGAGCCTTCGATGACAATGTTCCGTTCATGGCCGCTGTAGATGTAGTTGCCGGAGATCGCGAAGCCGAGCGCTGATGTCAGATGAATGTTGATCGCTTGGCTGCCGATGAGATTGCCAACGATCGTCCACATACCAGCTCGATGATTGCCTTTCGTGCCGCTGCCGATGAAGCGGATATTTGAGCCGTTCGGACTATATGTCGCTTGCAGCGTGTTGCTGCAAATGGTCCCCTCGCGAACGGAACCATCTTCCACGTCGATGTAGATTTCAGCGGTCGGTTCTGCGTCGGCACCGGGAACACCGATCTCACGATTGTTGTTGTATTCGATGTCGTTGCCGGTGATCTGCAAGTTTCGAATCTCACCCCCTTGAATGCGCACGCCGCCGAGTCGGCAATAGCTGATGTGGCTGCCGGTGATGATGGTTTGATGCAAATTGACGTGGTCGAGAAACACTCCGATGCCAGTGTTCTGATAAATGTGGCAATGGCTAATGAGCACGTTCCGAGCGCGCTTCGTGATGTGAACAGCGTGCCGAACTTTGCGAATTAACACATTGGTCAATGTCGGTTGCATGACTCCGTCGAGCCGCACACCGTCCGCTTCAGGATGATCGCCGGTGATTTCAATATCACTCAGCAGCGGCATTCGCTCGTGTTGCCAGATACCCGGCTTGAAACTCGACGGAGCGGCGTTCTTGTCGTGTGATCCGACAAAGAGGAATGCAGGCCCCGGCCCGGCCATGATGATCTTCGCCGTCCCGCCGCTGCCACGAATTGCTGTCCGGCTGATCTTGGCTAGATCGACGACAATCGTCTTTGTGATGCGGTAATCACCGCGCGGAAATTCGAGCAGACCTTCGCCGTCTGTTAAAGCATGTCGAATCGCGTCAGTATCGTCTGTTTGCCCATCGCCCGCTGCACCGAAGTCATGAACGCTGCTCATGGAGCTGCCTCGCAATGATCGTTGAAAGAGTGTCGTGTCCAATGGCGGGCACTCTATCGAACCAGAGAGGCATTCTCATCGGTGTCGCGGAGCGGAAGATTTCGTAGTCCGGTTTTTAAACTGGACGAGCAAGACAGCCCGGTTTGAAACCCCGTGCTAAATCCTGCGGTCTTACGCATCACACAACGACTCTTCCGCCAAGCGTTGCAACTGAGCCCGTTGCTTCAGCGACAAGATTGTGCAGAACTCACAGCCAGCGATGTGGCGATCGCCGAAATCGACTTCGACCCACATGACTTGAGCAGTAATGGTGAAACCACCGTGCAAGTGCGAGCTGACTTCAACCAGTAATTGCTCGCCTTTACGTACGGGCTGTTCCAGCACAATTCTCATCCCAGTGAGCGAGGCTTCGACGATACTCCCGTCAATGACATCAGGGGTGTCGTTGGTCGTCCGCAGAAAGCGAACTGTTCCGGAAACAGGAAAACGGGGCGTTTCGCGACGTTCATCTTCACGACGTTCGGGTGAAAACCGAGTCAACGTGAAACGACGGATGGGAGGTTGTCGGCGATCGTACATGGCCTGCGGCTCTTTCAATGGGAGGGACCGGGCGGCCGCCAATGCCGTTCGAGAGGGAGAGTCGTTCGCGATGATCATGCGACCGAAAAGAGGGAAGTTCGGTGCGTCAGATCCTGTGAATGTGCAAGCGACAGAGAACACGAGAAGTTCTTTATGTCGCAAAACTGCGCGAGTCAAATTTTCAAACGCCGCAAACTCACGGAGACTCGTGCGAGTGTGGGCCGTGAGTTCTGGATGAGAAACAGCAACATGAGCGAAAAGCTGATGTGGCATTGCGGCAGCGGCGCTGTTCCCGCAATGCCTCACGATCAGCTCAAGTTGCCGCGACATGAGGGGCAGTGGGCTCTTCGCGAACTGGCAGTAAAGTTGATTACTGCTTTTTCGATCGCGACGGGGCAAGGAATCAAAACAACAAGCAGACGAAAACGTCTGCGTTTGTCGAACCGTGCAACTTCAGAACGCGTTCTTAAGGTCCGTTAGATTGTCATCGCGAGGAAGCCGCCATCGACGACGATGTTTTCGCCCGTGAGAAAGCTCCCCGCTTTCGGCGAGGCCATGAGCAAGATCGCTCCTGCGAGTTCTTCGGGGTTGCCGAAGCGGTTCATCGGCGTGTGTCGCATAATGTTTTCAACGCGATCGGGCGTGAGTACTTTGCGATTCTGTTCGGCGGGGAAGAACCCTGGCGACAAGGCGTTGACTCGGATTCCTTTCGTGGCCCATTCTCGAGCGAGATTCAACGTCAGATTGAGCACGGCCGCCTTTGAGGCCGAGTACGTGAAGACTCTTGACAGCGGAATGACCGAACTGAGCGAGGCGATGTTGATGATCGAACCGGTACGTCCATTGTCGAGCAAGAACTTCCCGAAGACTTGGCAAGCTAAACGCAATGCTCGCACGTTGATGTTGAAGATGCGGTCCCATTCTTCGTCAGTGATCTCCAAAAATGGTGTCGGCGAATTCGTTCCCGCTCCGTTGATCAACACGTCGCAACTACGGCCATGCTTTTCGAGATGTGCGACGATCGCTTCCAAATCCGCTCGGTTTGTGGAATCCGCGCGGAAAAACTCCGCGCTTCCGCCTGCGCTTTGGATGCTCGTCACGCGTGTGTTGCCATCGACTTCGTCGCGACCAACCACCAACACATGGGCTCCGGCTCCTGCCAACGCGTCACAAAACGCGCCACCCAAAGTGCCTGTGCCACCGATGACAACTGCGGTCAGACCATCGAGACCGAACAGCGATTGTAGAAAGTTTGCGGAGGAGGAAGCCATTCATTGTTCCATCGAGAGAAGAACTATTCCTAGTGCCCCGTCAAGTCTTGTTTTTGGGGTAGCCGAACTCGTGAAGTTTCGGAGATTTCTGAAGTCTCACGACTTCAGCTACCCATAAACTTAGGGCTGACGACGCACTAGTCGAAGCCTGTGAAATTAACCGATGAACTCCAACTCCACCGGCTTCGGAATGATCCGCTCTTCGTAAGCTCGACGCAACAACGTTGCCACCGCTTCGCGGCCGCGTGGGCCAAAGTCGAGCGTCCAATCGTTGACGTACATGCCGACGAATTTGTCCGCCTGGCTGCGATCGAGATCGCGGCCGTATTGCAGCGCGTGCGCCAGCGCTTCGGCTCGGTGGTCGAGTCCATATTGAATGCTCTGCTTGAGCAACACGGTGACCTCTTCCATCCCTTTTTGACCGAGGTCTTTGCGAATTGCATTGCCACCCAACGGAAGCGGTAAGCCAGTGTCATCATGCCACCAGCGACCGAGGTCAACGATCAAGTGCAGTCCTTGGTTTTGGAAGGTGAGCTGTCCTTCGTGGATAATGAGTCCCGCGTCGGCCTTGCCCGCAGCGACGATATTGAGAATCTCGTCGAAAGGATGAATCTCGTAAGTAAATATGTCGCCGAGGCACAACTTCAATGCGAGAAAAGCGGTTGTGAGCGTGCCAGGAATCGCAATCTTCTTGCCTCGTAGGTCGCCCAACGCCATCGGTTCGCGAGCGACGACCATGGGGCCATAGTTGTCACCCATGCTCGCCCCACACGCGCATAAAGCGTACTTGTCGGTGACATAGGCGTAGCCGTGCAGACTGACAGCAGTCAGTTCCAGTTCACCGCGAAACGCACGATGATTGAGCGTTTCAATGTCCTGCAACGTGTGAGTGAAGCGGTAATTTCCCGTCGGAATTTTGTCGTTCGCCAGCGCGTGGAACATGAACGCGTCATCGGGATCTGGACTGTGGCCGACATTGATCGTGATTGTCATAAGAGTGCTGTGCCGTCGTCGAAAAAGGAGAGTTCAAAAATTCGTAGCGATAGCGAGTACCGTCACACTTCGGGTTAGTTTTGAGGGCGGAAGGCTAGGAAGACGCCTAGATGCTCGCAAGCGCCGGAGTTTTAAGATGACCGTTGTTTGCCGACGGCATTCACCGATGAAATGCCAGATTGAATAGAGGGCTTAAGTCCTCGTAGCGCACGCAGGTCGCGTGCGCTACAATTTTCCAAATTGGAGTTCTCCCGCAGCAACCGTTGCGCGAACATGGATTTCGTCACCGGGACCAGCGAAGTCGAAGAGTACGAGGTCTGCTTGCGAACCTCGGGCGAGTCGGAGTTCTTCAAACTTGAGAGCACGCGCGGGGTTTCGGCTGGCCATGTCCCAGGCGTCACGCAAAGAAATACCTGCAGCTTTGATGGCGTGTGCCACGCAGGCGTCAGTCAGTTGAGCGGAGCCGGCTAAGTACTGCGGGGTCGCGGCGACGACAATCTTGCCTTCGGGAAGAATTTCGACCGCTCCGGATTCAATCTGATAAACGCCGGGCGGGCAGCCAGCCAACCCAGCGGCGTCGCAGGTGATGATCGTGTGCAATGACGACTTCGCTCGCATCACCGAACGAATGAAGCTCGGCGGAAGATGATGACCGTCGGTAATCAAGCAAGCGAATAGACGGTGGTCGCCGAGTTGTTCCCAAATGTAATTGGGATGTCGCCGCAGCATTCCATGCGCGCCGTTACCCAAATGCGTGCTCATTGTCGCACCGGCGTCGATGGCGGCGGTCACTTGATCGGGAGTCGCTCCCATGTGACCAATTGAAATCGTGACTCCCGACGCGACCGCTTGGCGGATGAATTCGACTGCGTTGCCTGATTCGGGAGCAATCGTCACCAATCGAATTCTGTTACCGGAGATTTCTTGCAGCTTGCTGAACTCGTTCCAGTTAGCAGGACGAACTTGCGACAGCGGGTGTGCTCCGCGAGGTCCATCTTCCGGCGAGATGCTCGGTCCTTCGAGATGAATGCCGGGCACCATTTTGTTCGCCCATGCCTCGGATTCGCACGCCTGTCGAATGGCAGATAATCCCGCAGAAAATGCATCGAAGCTGGCGGTGATCAACGTGGGACAGAGTCGAGTAATGCCGAACGCGAAGTGAGCCTGCAACGTTTCGAGGACTTGGTCCGCAGTGAGTTTGGGATCGCAGAACCAGATTCCTTTGTGGCCATTAATTTGTAAATCGAACAACCCCGGTGCGATCCATGGCCACTGCGTCGCATCATCATTCGGCCATACGGGATCAACGCGAGCGATCCGTTCGCCCTCGACACTGACACGGATCGGTTCGCCGTTGAGATAGCTGCGTCCGAGAAGTTGCATAATGAAGTGGGCCTTTTTCGTAGTGCAAGCTGCCAGCTTGCGACTGAGCCACAAGCTGGCAGTTTGTGGCTCCGAGGAGAAGCTTCTGGCTACGGTTTTAGTTCTGCGGTGAAACCGTTCCAAGCGAACGTGACTTTCACAGACTTCAGTAAATTCCGACTTGCTTTTGGACAGACTGCGGAACGTGACCTACTTTTGCTCCACCACGCTGGAACGGCGTTGTGCCGATTGTGTCTAATCGCAGGATTACATCGAATGAAATGGAATCGTCACACGCTGTGGAATGCCGCATGGCCCGCGTTAAGCGTCGGAGCTGTCGGAGTCGCGTTGTCGGCGTGTGTTTCCAATAGCTTGACGGTTCCGTTGTGTGTGGCAGGCTCGGCTGTCGCAGGCAGCTTGCTAACAGCCGTTTGGGTGCATCGTGGGCAGAAGGAAGCAACTGCTCGTTTGCGACATCCGGAGCTGTCCAGCGATCAAAGCCAAGGTGGTATCTTCGGTGAGGTAACTCGCGCGGCGGTGACACTGTTGCAGCAATATGAAACCGAGTTGGAGCGGATCAATGTTGCGAAAGGTGAGCTCGAAATAGCCGGTAAGTTGCAGAAGAAGCAAGCGAGACGACTCGACGCAGCGTTGCGAGCGATCGACTACCCAATCGTGCTATGTGACTCACGCGATCACGTTTTGTTCGGCAATGCCGCCGCAAAACAGTTGGGGCTTGTGCCCGACGAGACATCGGTGAGTGCATCGGGAACCTTCGGCGATTTGTCGCGATTAGCCGCTTTTAGCCAATTAGTGAAAGAGACTCGTATCCGCGCGGCAGCCGCTCCCCGTCGGACCGCGGAAATGGATTTTCTCGTCGATCTGCAAGCCGTACCGTTTAGAGTCAGTGTGACTGCATTGTTGGATGATCGTGGTGAATCGCTCGGTACCGTCGCGCTGTTGACCGACATTCGCGAAGAGAAATCAGCGAAGACTCGGCACGCGGAATTCGTGTCATCGGTTGCTCACGAATTCAAAACGCCGATGGCCAGCATCAAAGCGTTCTTGGAATTGCTGAGCGACGGTGATGTCTCCGAACCGGACGAGCAAAAAGATTTGTACGAGAAGATTGATTCGCAAGTCGATCGCCTGAATCGACTCGTCAGCAATCTGCTGAACTTAGCTCGGATCGAAAGTGGTGCGATGAAAGTGCAACGCATCGACTGTGATTTGAACGACGTCATCCACAAAGCGGCAGACGTAATCCGGCCACTGGCCAACGAGCGCGGGCAGAAATTCATCTCGGATTTCAGTCAACTTTATCTGCCAGTCCATGTTGATCTCGATTTGCTCGGACAGGCGGTAATCAACTTGTTGTCTAACGCGGTGAAATATTCGCCAGAAGGCGCGTGCATCACTCTGCGAAGTCACATGGAAGAACTCGAAGCGATCATCGACGTGATCGACACGGGCTACGGAATTCCTGCGGAATCATTGCCGAAGATCTTCGAGCGTTTCTATCGCGTGCCGGAACACCAACAAGCCGCGAAAGGAACTGGACTCGGTTTGGCTTTCGTCCAGTCGATCATCGAAGACATGCACAACGGTCGGATCGATGTCGAATCCACTGTCGGAACCGGTTCACATTTCAGGATCCGAATTCCGCTGGGACATCACGATGCAAAGCGAACGAAGAACAAAGAGAAACAGCCAAAGGCTGAATTGGTCAGCAACTAATCCTTAAACGAATTGATTTCCACTGAGGTAAGCTCGGTGGGGTGGATCGCAGATGAACCTGAAGTCAAGACATAACGCAGAGACCCATTTCATGCCCTGCCGCATTCATGTTTGTGATGACGAGCCGCACATTGTGTTGGCCGTGTCGTTGAAGTTTCGTAAAGCGGGCTTTGAAGTTTCGACAGCCAGTGATGGGCAATCCGCTTGGAAAACAATCCAAGCAGAGCGTCCGCAGGTTGTCATCAGCGATTTGCAGATGCCCAAAATGGACGGACTAGAACTGGTCCGCAAGATGCGATCCGAAACAGCATTTGAAAATGTCCCAGTCATTTTATTGACGGCCAAGGGATTTGAATTGGATGAGGCAGACCTGCATGAAGAGCTGGGAATCAACGCGGTCATTTGTAAGCCGTTCAGCCCACGAGAGCTGTTGGCATTGGTGCAATCCTTAATCGAAGCAACGGCCTCGGTTGCTGAGTAAAGTTGCTACGAAACGAACATTTTTCTGAGTGGCCACTCATGTCTGCACAAAACAATTTTAGCACGGCTCCACCGTTTCTGCTGACGCTGGGTGTCATCACCGTTGTGATGTCTCAACTGTCATCATTGCATCCGTGGATCGCGGGACTGAGCACATTCTTAGCATTGACTGTGTTAATGGCTATAGTTGCCTTACGCAGCGATCCCCGCACGACCGCATTGTTGTGTGGCGTCGCAGCGCTGTTCGGAACGGTTGCCTGTTGGTTTTGTGGAGCAGACATCTCCGTATCAATAGTCGTCATTGTCAGTGCGATTGGGACCGGTGCGTTGGCAACTCTGAGTTGGTTGGTGTGCGATGCAAGCCGTAGTCTGCAACGTCAGATTGCCGAATTGAAAGCTCATCAAGAGGATCTTGTTCGCAAACTTTATGAGCAGGAAAAAAGCTCTCAGCCGAGTAACAACTTGGCGTTTACACGTCCCGCAGTCGTCAACGAATCGACGATAACTTCCAAGTTATCGACGAATATTGTCGTCGCGGAAAACGTGGCTAAATCCGACTCCAAACTTACGGATCGCGAGTTCTTCGACTTTGCGATGCTGCTGCTGTCGATGCAACAAATCGGCCAGAAACTCTCATCGCAGCTTGATCTGAGATCCTTGGTTATTGCCATTCAGGATACAGCCCAAGAAATGCTACATTGCCATCGAGCGGAGTTGTTCTTGTGGAATGGCCCAGATCAGCGACTCTATAAGGCGGATAAAGCGCCTTACCGTTCGACAGGTAACCTACCAATGACTGCCGAGGAGATCGCTGAATGCAGCGAGTCGAATCCAGCGTTTGATTGGGTAACAGCCAATCATCGAATTCTGTCACGGCGCGAAGTGGCCAGCGGCAAACTGGGAACGACCATTTCGCCTGAGCTTGCAGCGTCATCGTTGCCAGCGGCGATCGCCCCATTAATGGTCGGCAATGAGCTACTCGGTGTTTTGCTCGTGGACTGTGCGGATGATGAAAGCCCGACGTTCATTCGCATGTTATTCATCCTTGCCAGTCATTGCGCGTTAAGCGTCAAAAACGCTCAACTGTTCCGGCACATTGAAGAAATGGCTCGACGAGACAGCCTCACGGGGTTGCTCAACCATGCGTCATTTTTGGAGGAGTTGGACCTGCTTGTGGACCACGCACACTCGAATCATGAGCAACTGACGCTCGTGATGAGCGACATCGACCATTTCAAAAACGTCAACGACTCTTTCGGCCATCAGGCTGGAGATCATGTCTTACAAGAAATCGCCAATTGGTGGCGAGCAATCATGCCCGATCGAGCGTTGTTGGCTCGTTACGGTGGCGAAGAGTTTATCTGCGTGCTCCCTGGTGATGACTTGCAACACGGACGCGAACTCGCTGAGTTACTGCGTGCGTCCTTAGAAGCGAACCCTGTCAATCATGGAGGATTGCAATTGCATGTCACCGCCAGCTTCGGCGTCGCGGAACTAGGGAAACCGGCAACGAATGTCACGCGTTTGATTCGTTTGGCGGACAAAGCGCTGTATCGAGCGAAAAACGCAGGCCGCAATCGTGTTGATTGCCATGACCCAGCACGTCCGGAAATTGCCAACATGGCTGAATCGGCTCATTTCGTCATGCCGTCCGAACCCTCTGACGACGCACTTTCAGAATCACTCTCTGAAATCAACTTGAGTTTCGTTGACTCTCAATCCTGAAACTTGTCATCGCGGATTTTACCATGGCCATCACCACAGAAACTTTCGGCAGAGTCCTTGTGGCTCATACTCCCGAAGAACTCAACGACGAAACGGCGCGAGAACTAATGCACGCGTTGGAAACACCTGTCGCAAACGGCACCGTCAATGTCGTCGCGCAAATGGACCGCACCGAGGCACTCGACAGCGCGGGACTGACTG
The DNA here is from genome assembly GCA_026400935.1 of Planctomycetia bacterium. Classification (GTDB taxonomy): domain Bacteria; phylum Planctomycetota; class Planctomycetia; order Planctomycetales; family Planctomycetaceae; genus SXKJ01. The sequence continues at coordinate 25,534 of JAPLNX010000525.1, forward strand.
CATTGCTCGATCTGCGAGATGAACTGCGACAGCACGGTGGCAATTTGAAGATCTGCAACCTCAGCGAAACCGGGCAAAAAGTTTTTGAATTGACTCGGCTCGATGACAAGCTGGATACGTTCGATTCCATGATTGATGCGGTCGCGAGCTTCTTGAGCGCTGGGTAAGGCGAATTCGTCAGAGGTCCGCCATCTATGATCCGTCGTCAGTTGCTGGTTGGTGTTATTCAACGGGTGACTGACTCTGAGCTGACAATCTTTGCTGCGATCGGTTTCTTGGCGGTAGATGTGTTAGGGCGGTGTTTCGCCGGTCGCTTAACAATCAACACTTGCATCAGGAACCTTGCTGCAACAGAACCGACATCTTGACGCAAACTTTCTCGCGGTCCGGCGACGTTGAGCACTTTGACGTTATTCGCCTTCAGCCATTCGATGACTTTCGTGATGGACGTGGTGTCGTGTGGATCAACAACGAGAGATGGCCGCTGATAGCGGTCAGCCATTCTCTGGGTCAATGCCGTGCCACTACGCAGGGGACGCTTCGCGATAATCAATGTGGCGTCTGAGTCGCGTACATTCAGAGCCGTGCGATCCGCGTAGTTCGCGGTCGGGGCCTCTTGCAGCTTGTAGGTCTCTGGAATGACACCATCTTCAGAACGACGTCCCAGCGGACACCAGCCGCCGTAGTTGATGCCAAGTTCGATTGCGACATCCAATGCCGCGCGATCAACTCCGGTCTGTCCGCCGGAGATGATCTTCACCAGCATTCCCGTGTTGAGGGCGATCCTTGCCGACGACTTCATGTCAACAATTCCTCAAAGCATCAACGATCTGAGATTCACTCCGGTTGAGTCCCGCCAAACGACAGCCGCATCTGTGGATCTCGTTGCGATTCCCATTCCTTGAACAACATGCTTGGTTGAATGTCGCGGTTGTTCTGATACTTGTCGCTGTGATACTCGGTGATTTCGCCGACGATCTGGTGATAAAAGATCTGGCAGATCGGCACGCCCGGATAAATGCGGATGGGCTGAATCGTGGACATTTCGAGTGTCCAATAACCACAAAATCCAACGTCGCCGAAGCCCGCAGTCACATGCACGAACAGGCCCAATCGTCCAATTGACGAGCGGCCTTCCAGCATAGGCACATAGTTGTGAGTCTCGGTCCGTTCGACAGTGCGTCCTAGATAGAGCTGGTTCGGATTCAGCACAAACCCTTCCGGCGGAATCGTGTAGCGACGAAACCGATTCGGCCGTCGCATGTCGAGCACGATTTCTTCATAGACCAGCAACTCATTGTGCAAGCGCAAGTTGTAGCTGTTGGAATTGAGCGACTTCTCATCGAACGGCTCAATGACAATGTTCGTACCGAGCTGCTTCTGAATCTCATTGCCGGAGAGGATCATCTGAGTTCCCGAAGGATGGGGAGGACGTGATCACGGACAGCGGCAAGCAAGGTAGAGGGTGCGTTCCTGGGGTGCAAATCAGTGAGTGAGATGAGCAGGGAGAAGAATTTGTCGTTGGTTATCGGTCCTCGATCATTGGTCATTTGGAATAGGTCGTTCCCCAATGGTCAACGACCAATGACCGATAACCTAACGACAAATTTCTTCCTGTCTTATGTCTTACAGTTTCCAATCGGTCCCAATGCTTTGATCTCTAGAATATCCACATTGCGGCCACCGATTGAGTGCCGCAGCTCAACCTCTTGTTGCAGTTGTCCCAGGTCTACGCC
>JAPLNX010000292.1 GCA_026400935.1 Planctomycetia bacterium
CAACAACAACCGAATGATCGCCTGTGCTTCAGGCGTTTGTCTCGCAATCAGTTCTTCCGTGACGACCGACGACATCACCTACTGATCGCAGAAAATCCCAAATAACGCGAGATCATTTTAGAATCCGTGAACGATTACCTCAAACCATACACTGCCGCTCACCGTCTTTGCGCAGTAGGTTTAAGCAAGTTGAATTCACTGAGTCGCGTTTACAGAATGCCGCTGCACTTAACTCGACTTACTCAATTTGGGATCAATCATGAGTTTACTTGTTTGTGTCAAAGAGATTTGGGAATTCAGCCGGTCGCGCACGCTGGCCACGTTGGACGAGATTGCGAAACAGCCGGATCCGCACGCGGTGCTCGGTTGGCGTCCGGGGCTTGGGCGAGCTCACATTGCTTGGCAATTGTTACACATCGGCGTGACCGAAGAACTCTTCGCCACCGAACGAATTTTCGGAAAGCCTGCCGCATTTAGCGATTTGATTCCGCGTTTCAAAGGAGGGAGCGTGCCCGACGAAAACATTCCGGCATTGAACGAAATCCGTGATGCCCTGAATGTGACTCGACAACATTTGCTCGACGGTATCAGCCAATTGACTGATACCGATTTGATTCGCATTCCAGATGCGTTCAAGGAACGCGGTTGGACGATCGCGAAAGCGTTGAGCGTGCTGACTTGGCATGAAGCCCATCATCAGGGGCAGGCTCATATCACGTTGAATCTGTGGAAGAACCGAGCGGTGTGATGTTGAAGAAACGTAGCACAGGCGGCTCACCTGCCGGGAATTAACACAACATCTCAGGCGAGCCGTCTGAGCTAAGGTTTTCGACCCGATTCAATGCATTTCGAGGACCGATGTCTGTGTCACCGCTTCAAGTGCTCTTTGAGGACAACCATTGTTTGGCACTGCTCAAGCCAGCGGGAGTGTTGACGATGGGTGATGCTACTGGAGATGTGTCGGCGGTGGATTTGGCTCGCGAATATCTTCGCGAAAAGTATGACAAGCCGGGAAAAGTATTTGTCGGTGTCGTGCATCGCTTGGATCGACCGGTCTCTGGCGTGCTGCTGTTTGCTCGCACGAGTAAAGCGGCATCACGGTTGTCGGAGCAATTTCGGAAGCATTCAATCTGTAAGATCTATCACGCCGTTGTTGAGGGACGTCCGCCGCAACGTCAGGGCGAATTGGTTGATTGGCTGGCGAAATCGGAAGCGTCGAACATCAGTCGTGTCGTGAAGCAGGATGCCGAGAATGGAAGTCAAGAAGCGCGGTTGGCGTATCGTTGCCTCAAAGCGGCGGCTGGAATCAGTCTGTTAGAGATCGACTTGCAAACGGGCCGGAGCCATCAAATTCGAGTGCAGCTCTCTTCACGCGGGATGCCGATTTGTGGCGATGCGAAGTATGGCTCGCAGACGCGGCTTGATGGTTGGCTCGCGCTGCATGCGGCGTCGCTCACCTTCGAGCACCCGACGCGACATGAACCGATTACTGTCACCGCACCGCATCCGAACAACTGGGATCGCTTTCGCTTGGGAACGCCAGACGGACAACGAATATGAGCAAGACGACTGCCGAAGTTCATCCCTTTATGCGAGAGGCGATAAGTGATTTGGCGTGCCAGTCGGTGCCTGTCACTGGGCTGCCTCATAAGCTGTTGTATTCGGAGCCGTGCGCCAATCGGGGCGCTACGAACGTTTCACTCCTTGCTGCACGAGTCATTTCGTTTTTGCTAGTAGTACTTGTTGGTTGCGATTCGTCCGCACCAAAACGGATACCGCCAGTTTCAACGAGTACCACGAAGGGCATCACTTCTGCTGAAGACGAAGCGATACTGCGAAGGCTTTGCACGCAGTGCCATCTCTACGTGGAGCCGAGCGTACTTCCGATCAAGGAATGGGAAGCGGCAATCCCACGAATGGCACAGATGCCGGGGTATGGCCGGACGATCCCGCGACGCCTCGAAACAACCGCGATTGTGCAATGGTTTCGTGAGCGAGCCCCGGAAACACTGGCGTTCGCTGATCGCTCCGCATTACCGATACAAACCCCTCCGTTGGAACGCACCTCTTTGCGACAGCCGCCATCGAAAGACTTTCCGTTCGTGTCGCAGGTGCGCATCGTTACGCATCCCGAAACAAAAGAACGCTCGTTGTTGACCAGCGATATGCACTCCGGTTGGATTTGCGAAGCAAAGATGAGCAGCGACCCGCTTGCGCCGCTCTCCTTACGATTATTGAGCGATCAATGTTCTCATGCGGTGCGGACTCAATCTGTCGATCTTGACGGAGACGGCCGGATGGAATTGCTGGCGTCGAATCTCGGTTCGTTTGCCGCGATGGATCACAACTTAGGCTCAGTAGACTGGCTCCGTCCGGCAGAAAGTGGATTCGATAAGGTTGTGTTGGCCGACAATTTTGGTCGTGTGGCTGATATCAAGCCGTTCGATTTCGATGGCGATGGCGATCTCGATTTGGCAGTGGCCGAATTTGGTTGGCGACTATCGGGGCATGTACTGTTGTTGGAGAACACCACTCGCAAAGGAGGCTCGTCACGCACGCCGCAATTCACACCACGCACGCTTGATGAGCGTCACGGCGCGGTACAAGTTGAGGTCACCGATATTGATGGCAACGGTCGTCCGGATGTTATTGCGTTGTTGGCTCAAGAACATGAGATGCTTGTGGCCTACTTGAATCTCCCAGACGGATCGTTCAAGGCTCGCGAACTGTTTCGGGCTCCACATTCGGTGTGGGGCTACTCCGGGTTTCAGCTCTTGGACTTCGATGGCGACCAGGATTTAGATGTGCTCATCACCAATGGCGACATGATGGATGGTCCGACGATTAAGCCATTTCACAGCGTCGCTTGGCTGGAGAATGTCGGCGAAATGAAGTTTGTCGAACACACGTTGGCCGAATTGCCCGGTGCACATCGAGCGGAAGCAGCAGACCTCGACGGCGATGGTGACTTCGATATCGTCGCCTGCATGTTGGTCCCGTCAGAGGCCGATCGACAAGCCGAGCGTCAAGGCAGCAAGCTCCCGCCAGCACTCGTATGGCTGGAACAAACCGAGCCGCTCAAGTTCCAGCTTCACGTTTGGGAACGAGGCCCCGGTCGATACGCGACACTGACGACAGGTGACTTCGACGGCGACGGCAAGACAGATGTTGTTCTGGGAGTTGGTCGCTGGCAGAAGCCGGAGGCCAGCGAGGAACACACGGGAGATGTCGAGCTGTGGCTGAGTGGCGGGAAGTAGAGAGAAGACAAGAGGAGAGATTGGTCATTGGTCATTTGTGGCTGCATCAAAATGACCGATAACCAATGACCAATCCTTCTTTCCTTCCGTTTCTTTCCGCATTCGTCATCCAACAACGATCGCTCAAACACCGATGTTCGTTCGCAGCGATTCCAGTAACCGCTGTGCTTGGCCGATGTCGGCTTTCTGACGAACGGGGTCGTGAGCGATTTCACGCTCGATCGTCAGCGGACCGGTGTAGCCCAGTGACAGCAGCGTGCGGAGATATGTTTCCATACCGACATCGCCGTCGCCCAATGCAACTTCGATTCCCCAGCCGGTACCGCGCTGATCGAGAGCGGCCCACTTCGCGTCTTTGCAATGCACGCTGCGAACCAAGTGGCCGACCTTCTTCAACGCTTCGATCGGATCGCCCGTGCCGTACAAAATCATGTTGGCGGGATCGAAGTTGATGAAGAGGTTGTCGCGACCGACATCGTGGATGAATTCCAGAAGATGATCGGCGGATTCTTGGCCGGTTTCCAAATGCAGATTCTGGCCATTGGCTTTGACGTGATCGAGCAGATCGCGAGTGACCTCGAGCAGCGATTTGTAACTCGTACTTTGTCGATCCGCTGGAACGAAACCGATATGCAAACCGACACAACCAACACCGAGCAACTTCGCGAAGTCGGAGATTTCTTTCATTTCTTGCACACGTGCAGAGCGAGTTCCTTCCGGAACCAAGCCCACGGTACGAGCGGTCGTTGCGATGTCCGCATAGCTTTCGCCGTCAAAACCGCCGAAGACGCAGGTCACAGTGATCCCCGCGTCTCGACAACGATTCAGAAATGTCTGAGCCACTTCCGGCGTTCGCGTGTGTTGATGCGGCGAATGAACTTGAACCGTCGAAATGCCGAGTTCTTTCGCGACATCTAGATGCACTCCCAAACCAGCGTCCACAGACGCAAACACTCCGATCGCCCACTTCTGCATGTTGAATCTCCTGCGCTTTGGTTTTTATCACACCCGAACGGGGACGTATGGTATCGGGACTTACCGCTCGCCTCCATCATCCGTGTGGCCTGCATATCTGAGATCCGCTTCGCGGTCACTTACTGAAGAGAGTCGAGATCATTGATCCGCAAGTCCTGAGTCTTCATGTTACGTCGATCTTTTGATCCGCATCGCTCGCAGCCTTTCCAGAGATCTCCATGAATTTCCGAACCGACGAAAACCTCTTGCAGCCACATGACCGCTGGATGTGGGCTGCCTTGCAGCTCGCTCGGCAAGCGTTTGAAGAGGGGGAAGTGCCGATCGGCGCGGTCATCGTCCACAACGAGCAGATCATTGGCGAAGGCTACAACCAACGCGAAACGCTCAATGATCCGACGGCGCACGCAGAGATGATCGCCATCACACAAGCTGCGCAGTCGCTCGAATCTTGGCGGTTGCTCGACTGCACGATCTATGTCACGTTGGAACCCTGCCCGATGTGTGCGGGTGCGATCGTGCTCGCTCGAATTCCGACGGTGATCTACGGCACGACCGATCCGAAAGGAGGCGCGTGCCACACGCTCTATCAGATCACGGAAGACGCGCGGCTGAATCACCAAGCAACCGTTCTGGGCGGCGTATTACAGCCAGAATGCCGAGCAATCTTACAAGATTTTTTTGCCGAGCAGCGTGCATTGGGAAAGAAATAGTGTGGCCTGCCACAAGTACTTGGTAGAGCAACAAACCTGCCCCAAGAACAACTCCGTGATTTCGATAGGGGTAGGAACGACCGATTGAGTTCGGTCGCTCCTCCCTCCAAACCGGACGGGCGGGTTTCCCGCATCCGGCTTTCCAGTTGATGGTTTACCTGAGACAGGATTGACAGGCCAATTGATGGGCGTGGCTCAGGG
>JAPLNX010000247.1 GCA_026400935.1 Planctomycetia bacterium
AGGCTCCCCATCGCCGCGCCTTCGACGTCGGTGTGTTTTCCATACCAAGTCCCGTCCATACGCGATGTTTAGCGACCGCTGGCGGATAGCGCCGGTCTGTTCTCTATGCTATTTTACAAGGGTGCGGAAAATGGGGTTAACTGCTCGCGCTGCGATAGCTTTTCAGCGACCAGATGAAGATGACGCGGGCGAAGATGAGTCCCACGATTGCTGAGGTTAGAGCGATCAGCGGGAAGGTCCAACTGACGAAGGGTTTGACCAAGACTTCAGCTGGGACGGTCACGACAAGCAGGATCGGAAGCAGATACGAGAATCCGAATTGAAGGATTTCGCCGAGTTCCCAGCGTGCAGGATTCACGCCGTTGTAGATGCTGCGCGGGTAGCGCGCGAAGATCGTGATGTAGAACCAGAAGTCATAGAGTCCTTGGTTGCGACCGAGCCAGATGCTTGTGCTCGCGAGAACCATCATCAGGCTGTAAAAAAACGTAACGCCCACGCCGAGATACAGCACGTACAACCCGACTTGGGCCAGCGTCACCGGTTGGCCGAGTGTTACTAGCGCGTAAATCAACAACGAGAGTGCGAGCAAAATCTGATTGAACATCGCGAGGTCCATCTTCTCGAACGAGATGAGGAACTGTGTGTCGATCGGCTTGAGCAGTGCGAAGTCTAAATTGCCAGAACGAATCAGCTCCGCGAAATTCGCGGCGTTAGGCATGAAAAAGGCTTCCACCAACGCATTGATCATCATGCCGGTCGCCATGAATGCGAAGTACTCCGGTCGCGACCAATCACCGATTGATTTGACGTTTCCGTAGATGATCTCGAACAGCGTCAGTTGAGCGGCGAACCAGAAGATTCGCGTCAAGATCGTGATGACGAAGTTGCCTCGAAACGTCAACTCGCGAATGAGTGCGTTGCGGAAGAACATAGTCCAGACGGTGAGATAAAATCGCATGGCGTGTTCGATAGCAGACCGCACAGTGGAGTGGTAGTCCCGCCTGTTCTACGTCGAGCGGAGCAAACTTTGGAAGCCGCCATCGGCGGAGCGACCGGGGATCAGCTCATTCGTCATTCCCAGTTTGAGCTTCTGTCGGAAGTGTCCGACGGCCTCGACGACTGCGCTGTTTTCCTCGGGTTCAATGCTGCATGTCGAGTACAAAATTCGCCCGCCCGGTTTCAGGCGATCCGCTGCTGCGAGCAAGAGTCGGAGCTGAATTCGCGACAGTTCTTCGAGGTCATCCAATTGAATTCGCCAGCGAGCATCCGGACGTTTTCCGAGTACCCCAGTGTTTGAGCACGGGGCATCGATCAAGATCGCGTCGAACGGCCCTTCAGGCAGATTGAGCGTTTCGTTCGAGATCACTTTTGTCTCAACAATCGTGATTCCGAGACGAAGGCAATTTTCATCCACTCGCTTCAGACGCTCTTCGCTGACGTCGGTGGCGATGATGCGTCCTTCGTTTCGCATGAGTTCCGCGAGGTGCGTCGTTTTGGTTCCAGGGGCAGAACAAAGATCAAGAATCGTCTCGCCTGGTTGAGGGGCAAGCAGAGCGGCGACTCTTTGTGCTGATTCATCTTGGACGACAAACCAGCCTTCGTTGAAGCCTGGTAAGCGGTCGATGCGGATCGGAGCGTCTCGACGAACTGTCGTCGATAGCGTCGTATCCAATGTTGAGACGTTTGTATTCTCAGTATCACCGTCCCTTGTCGAGACAGCCAAATTTTCAGACGAAGTCGCATCCACATCGAGCGCAACCTCGCTCGTTTCAAGTGAAGGTTCGTTTGAGTGATTCGACAAATTCGACTTCGGAATGTCGACGGTCGCTTCGATCTCCTCATTGAGGAGGAGATCGATTGGAGCAAAGGCTTCCTCGGTCGATCGTTGTTCTGCCGCAGGCGATGCAGAGTTAGTTGTGCCGAGCCAAATCGACGAGGGGAGCTCACCCGGCCGTGCGGCGATACCGGCAGCGGCAAATGCGGCGAGAACAGTATCGCGATCCGTTCGGAGAGTGTTGACTCGCAGGCACAGAGGCGACGGTGTATTGAACCAAAAGCCGAGCCGACAGAGTTCAGGAAAATCGAAACGTGTTGCCCAGCGTTCGAGTAACCACAGTGGTAGGCTGAATGCTTTCGCCAAATAGGCCAGCGGCTTGTCGGTTGGATCGGCGAATATCGGCTCTTCCAACAACCGGAAACGACCGAGTGTTGTGGGTATCGAACGTGATGTAGGTTCTTGAATTTGGACGGGCGAAATGGTCCGAGTGATGCCTCGCAACACACCGTTCGTAAACGAGACCCACTCCGGACGCCCCATCCAGCGGGCGAGCTCGACAGTTTCATCACACGCTGCATGTGGCGGGATGCCGTCGCAGATCGTGAGTTGATAAACACCGAGCCGCAGTAACATCCACAAAGCTGTTTCGACTTGTGCTCGCGGTCGAGTCACCGATTTTTCGAGGATTGCATCCAGCGTCGCTTTTCGACGGACGACACCGAAAGTCAATTCTGTGGCAAGTCGGCGTTCAATCGGCGGGAGGTCAGAACGAATGAAGGCTCGCTCTAAGTGGTCCGTCACGAATTCATCCGAGTTCACTGCCGTCATTAGTGTGGCGAGGGCGACCTGTCGTGCGGTTTTTCCGATCGGCAATTCCAAGGCTGGCGGCGGTGCTGAGTTTTGCCAATCGTCGCGTCCGCTGTCTCGCTCTTGTTGAGGTCTACCCCCGTATTGGCCCTGTCCAAACCTTGGTGGTCCGCGTCGATTGTCATCTCGACGGTCGTCATCACGTCGAGGGCCGCCTTGCCGTCCATATCGGCCACCCGATGAGCCGCCACGAAAAGGTTGCTGGCCGAATCGGCGCCCACCGGAATCTCGGCCGCCATCATCGTGTTGTTGTGTCATTGCCGCCCGCACAATCGTTCGAGGTCTTCAAAGAAACGTGGGTAAGTCTTCGCGGTACAACTCGGATTTGCGATCCGAATTCCCGGCGTCCGTAGGCCGATGAGTGCGAAGCTCATGGCCATTCGGTGATCATCGTAGGTTGCAATTGTTGCCGGCTGTGGAATACCCGGATGGATGGTCATTCCGTCGGGTTGTTCGTTTGCGTTTAGGCCGAGTCGTTTCAATTCAGTGACGACGGCCGTGATCCGATCCGTTTCTTTGTGTCGCACATGGGCGATATTTCGAATCGTAGTGGGACCGTCCGCAAAGACCGCAACGGCGGCCAGTGTCTGCGCCGTATCGCTGATCGCATTCATGTCGATTTCGATCCCACGAAGAGGTCGACCCCGCACAGTTGTTTCATTGTTTCCGATCGTTACGTCGCAGCCCATCCGCGCGAGAGCATCAACGAAGTGGAGATCGCCTTGTAATGACGATTTCCCGAGACCGGTCACGGTAATTTCGCCGCCAGAGATGGCCGCTGCTGCAAAGAAATAACTGGCGGCAGATGCATCGGGTTCGATGTCGTATGTGGCCCCGTCGTAGCCGGTTGGTGGAATTTGCAGGCTACCGTCACTTTCGCGAGTCACAGTAGCACCGAATTGCTGCATGACCCCAAGAGTCATGTCAACGTAAGGCTCCGAGACGAGGCTGCCCGTGATTTGTAGATTGACCATTGATTTTGCGCAGGGTGCGGCCATCAGTAGCGCGCTGAGATATTGGCTGGAAATATTGCCTGCAACTGTTGCTCGACCACCTTTGAGACCATCAGCAATGACTTCAACCGGCGGGCAACCACTTTCTGTTGAGCACTTCACGTTCGCGCCGAGAGCATTCAATGCCTGGACGAGGTCAAGTATCGGACGCTGCCTCATTCGTGAGTTGCCGTCCAACAGGAATCGTCCGGAGCCGACCGAACAGGCTGCGGTCAGAAAGCGGATGCTCGTTCCGCTGTTCTCTAACCAGAGAACAGCACTGGTTTGTGGAAACTGACCAGAACAGCCTCGCAAAATGACAGACTTCTCTACGGTATTGTGTTCGACGATCACGCCAAGCCTGCGCCAACTTTCGAGCATCACTTGAGTGTCTTGGCTGTCGAGAACGTTGGTCAGCGTTGATGTGCCTTGAGCCAACGCGGCGATCACGATCGCTCGATTTGTGAGGCTCTTTGATCCTGGTGGCCTCACCGTTCCGTTGAGCGATTGCGTCACCGGTTCAACCAAGTAGCTGTCAGCACCCACAGATCGGAGTCCCTATTTGTTTGATTGAAGGATTTGGCGTGGCGCCAGAACGTCGGAGGTTACGGGCTTGATTATTTGTGTTGGTTGGAGTGAGTTGGTGAGGGTAACGAGCAATCAACCAGTCGTCGAATCTCGTAGCAAATAGAACAAGCCAGTGAGGAATAGATGTCAAAATCGGACTGATTTGATTCTTGCATCCGGCCAGCGTCCGACGCCCTGGTGTCACGACCGTTCAACCTGCCTGAGAAGAACTCGCTCATAGAACAACCGGCGCGGTTTCGCCAATGTGTCATTCATGCAGAGTCCGATTCTGTTCTAGCCGCAATCTCAACAGGCATCTTTTGCCTGTCGTCGTCGAGTTGAGGCGGTTTCAATGGACGTAAAACCGACTATTGCGACGGTGTTTGTTGTGTCCGAAGATTTGATCGAGAATATCGGGACGATTTCAAATGGCTGCGCGTGTTGCACTACTGCTGGCGTTTACTGTCTTTTTTGCTGTGGCATGGGAGTCCGATCAAAAAGCTGAGGCCAAAGTATTGGCGGCCAAGATGCGGCTTCCCGAGAATCCAGTACTTGCCCAGGAGTCGAGGCTTACGATCGTGATTTCCGAGGTCAGTCACAGAGTCGTTATTTCGTCGGAATCAGATTTTTCAAAGTGTGCTCTTCCGAAAGGGATTATTCCTGGTACCTACCGAGTCGTGGATGGGAAGGGCTCAGTTGGCTGGGTCATGATCCCCTATGAAGCGGAGTCTCACGAAGTGCGAGTCGATGCTGAATTCGAATCAAAGAACTTGGATTTCTTTTCGAGTCAAAACCCTGAAGGACGCTGGTATTTTATTCGCGCCGAAGGCGCTCCTGTGATTGCATCACCTCGGGGAGAGAGTTCAGTCCTTCGATAATCGATGGGAACTGCAGATCGACTCCTAATTCTTGTCGAATCTTCCGGTTTGTGCATCGCTTGTTAATGCTGCTTAGCTCAGGCGAATCGGCGGCGATGTTCGCAAAGATTGGCAGTGGGGCGCCGATTCGTTCGGCCAATGCAGAGTAGTACTGGTGTCGATGTATCGGTCTATCATCACATACCAAATAAATTTGTCCCGGTTTGCCGCGTTCGCTTGCGGCGATCGCCGTTCTTGTGGCATCGTCGATATGAATCAGGTTCAGCCAAGCTTCAGGATTTCCCGTGAGCGGGGCTTGACTCTTAAGTTGTTCAACTCGAGCAAGGAGTCGCCCCGGGCCGTAAATTCCGGCGAGACGCAAAATGATCGCTCGATTGTTGTGCGTGCGATCAAAAAAATGCCAAACAACGGATTCCGCTTCATTGCAAATTCGACCGCTCTCCTCTGCTGCTTCGGTGATTGAAGCTTCATCGACTAGCTCACCAGAGGATTGTCCGTAAACGCTGGTGCTTGAAATATAAATCAAGCGGTCGGTTCGGCCTGCAACGCAAGAAAGAGTATTTCGTAGTCCATCAATATAGACAGCACGTTTCGAGTAGCCACCCAACCGATCAAAGCCCACCGAATAAAAAATCGTATCGGAATCGGGGAGTTCCGTGAGTGAAATTGAATCCATTACATCGCCGAAAATCGTGTGAAATCCCTGGAGTCGCAGTGCTGAAGCGCGTTCCAATGATCTGGTGAGGATCGACACTTTGTCGCCAGAGGCTCTCCAGTATGATGCAGCCCTCATTCCCAAATATCCGCAACCAACGATTAATCGTTTCATTAACTTTTTGTCCATTTCGCCATCGGCCATTTTGAAACACTTAGGTTCGTACCAAGCAACGCTGCTTATTTCCGAAGAAAAACAACCGTACCACTTTCAGAAGGACAATTCACCGATCTCACGTTAGTTTGTTTATGGCTAAAGATCGCTCGCTAGACATCGCGAGAATCAGTCGGCACAATAATCCGCCCAACTCGTGCGGGCGTATAGCTCAGTTGGCTAGAGCGCAGCTCTGATAAAGCTGAGGTCCTCGGTTCGAATCCAAGTACGCCCAATTAAATTGTATGAGGTCTGGCTAATTTGCCATGCCTTAGTGTCTGATGAAGGTTTCCGTAACAGGGGACGTAGCTCAATTGGGAGAGCGTCGGCTTTGCAAGCCGAAGGTCGCCGGTTCGACCCCGGTCGTCTCCAATCAATGGCTGGCCCAGGATTATGGTCTCACGACTAATCCAAAAATACTTAGGCCAGTCGATTGACCCCAGAGGGGGATGAGAATAATATCCTCCTCCCCCAAATGACGCACGCAGCCATAAGTTGCTGCGGGGTTTGGTGCTCTTTGACAACTTGGTAGTGTTGTGATTTAGAAGTGAAGGCGCATTGACTTGGTTCTGTGGTCGTGCTGCTCTTTAATAATATTGATCAAATCGTGAATAAAAATGGTCAAGCAATTAAGGGCGTATGGGGGATGTCTTGGTGCCAAGAGGCGATAATGGGCGTGGAAGGCTGCGAAAAGCCTGGGGTAGCTGTCAAACAAGCGTTGATCCCGGGGTTCCCTATGCAAACGCGGCGAAGTGAAACATCTCAGTAACCGTAGGAAAAGAAAGAAATCTCGACTCCGTCAGTAGCGGCGAGCGAACGCGGAATAGCCTAAACTAGTGGCTTTGCTGCTGGGGTAGTGGGGCACATAGGTCGCAAGACGAAAAGTTACAAAACTGTCCGCTAGAAGAAGTGAGAAGGAAAGCTCTGCCATAGAGGGTGATAGCCCCGTATTCGGCAGCGGTGCAGTCTTTTTGTGTGTGTACCCGAGTAAGACCGGTCACGTGAAACCCGGTCTGAATCTGGGAGGTCCATCTCCTAAGGCTAAGTACTCCTTGGCGTCCGATAGTGAAAAAGTAGCGCGAGCGAAAGATGAAAAGAACCCCGGGAGGGGAGTGAAAAGAACCTGAAACCATACGCTTACGAACTGTCGAAGCACCTTCCGAAAGGGGTGTGACGGCGTGCCTTTTGCATAATGACCCGGCGAGTTACTGTCAGCAGCTGGTTAAGGCCTTAAGGGCCGGAGCCGTAGGGAAACCGAGTCTGAATAGGGCGATATGTTGTTGGCGGTAGACGCGAAGCCCGACGATCTACCCATGGGCAGGCTGAAGCGCGGGTAAGACTGCGTGAAGGGCCGAACTCACTAGTGTTGAAAAATTAGGGGATGACCTGTGGGGAGGAGTAAAAGTCTAATCAAGTCGGGGGATAGCTCGTTCTCTTCGAAATAGCTTTAGGGCTAGTCTTGTAGCGATTTGCGGCAGGGGTAGAGAGACTGAATTCGTTTGAGGGCCTACCCGGCTACTCTGCGTGACCAAACTCCGAATACTGCCGTAACAGCACAGGAAACAGACGGCGAGGGAGAAGCTTCGTCGTCAAGAGGGAAACAACCCAGATCGCCTGCTAAGGTCCCAAAATTTTGCTAAGTCACTAAGGATGTTAAGACACTGAGACAGCCGGGATGTTGGCTTAGAAGCAGCCACCATTTAAAAAGTGCGTAATAGCTTACCGGTCGAGTGTTTTAGCACCGATAATGATCGGGAGTAAGCAAAATGCCGAAGCAGCGAATTTCACGTAAGTGAAGTGGTAGAAGAGCGTTCCATATCAGATACAAGCCAGACCGGAAGGACTGGTGGCGGGGTATGGAAGTGATCATGCCGGGATGAGTAACGATAAAACAAGTGAGAATCTTGTTCGCCGAAAACCTAAGGTTTCCTGGGGAAGGTATGTCCGCCCAGGGTTAGCCGGTACCTTAGACCAGGCCGAAAGGCGTAGTCGATGGAGGGCAGGTTAATATTCCTGCGCCAGCAGTAAGGCGCAAAGCGGGGACGCTGCATGAATGGTGATCGGGCGGATAGAAATGCCCGTGCCGCAAGGCCGGATCGTAAGATTGTAGTCATCTGAAGTGTAGTCAAGAAAAGCCGCGTAGTTTACTTACTGTTGACCGTACTAAAACTGACACAGGTAGGTGAGGCGAGAAGCCTAAGGCGCTCGGGAGAATGCTGGTTAAGGAACTCTGCAAAATGACCCCGTAACTTCGGGATAAGGGGTACCCACATTTGTTAATAGCAATCGTGGGTCTCAGAAATCGGCTCTAGCGACTGTTTACTAAAAACACAGGTCTCTGCGAACACGTAAGTGGATGTATAGAGACTGACGCCTGCTCGGTGTCGGTAAGTTAAGGAAGAGGGTTAGGTGAAAGCCGAAGCTCGCAACCGAAGCTCCGATAAACGGCGGCCGTAACTATGACGGTCCTAAGGTAGCGAAGTTCCTTGTCGGGTAAGTTCCGACCTGCATGAATGGCGTAACGACTGGAGCACTGTCTCAACCAGCAACCCGGTGAAATTGCAGTCGCGGTGAAGATACCGCGTTCCCGCAGCTAGACGGAAAGACCCCATGAACCTTTACTGTAGGCTGATATGGGTTTTAGGCA
>JAPLNX010000467.1 GCA_026400935.1 Planctomycetia bacterium
TGAATCGTCGAAAACACCGCCGGGGCTCCGCCGCCGCCGTAACTCAAATCTGCTTGATAGACGCTGTTCAGGAAGAAGTCCCCGCCGTCCTGGTCGCCGGCAAAGCTGTCGTTCATGTCCGAATCGCGGCGGAAGATGACTCCGCCCCATTGACCTGGACTCGGGAGCCCCCCTGCACCGTCGGAATTACCGCCGATGGCATCGTTGTGATACGACGTCAAAAACACCGCGTTGTTGGCGGTACCCGTCTGCTTGGGAGTTCCCAGCATCTGCAACGCGCCATCTTGTCGGCTCGGCCCCACCACGTTGGGGTCGGTGCCAACGTCGATGTTCGCGTTTTGCAATTTGATCACCGTGCCCGCGTCGATCATGATGGTCGTCCCTTCCGGGACGTCAAACGTGCGGCCGTCAGCCAGCGTCGCTCCGGAATTACTCACTCCGACCAAATAGGGTGTCGCATCTGCCTCTGTCGCCAAATTGCCGTCGGTGCCACCGTTACCGACGATCCGCACGATGTTCGATGCGGTGAGCAACCCTTGCGAGTTCTGCACATCGAGTGAGATGAGATTGGTCGGGTTCACGTCCACATGGTCGCCAGTAGCGACCGCCGTCGTCTGAATGTTGCCCAACGACTGCTGATTGCTGATCGCGGCCGCAATCTTTGTGGCCACTGCATTGGCGGTCAAATCGACGGCGGGATTAATGCTGATGACGATGTGAGATGGATTCGTCACGCCGTTACCCGCGCTATCGAATTCAAACGCAAGCGTGGTCAAGTTATCTTGAATGGTGAAAAACTCACCATCCACGATTCCCGCCGCACCGTTGACCGGCGCGACGATACGTGAAGCGGCTTTCACCAAAGCCGCACTGATCGTGCTAAACGGGGCACCAATCAGTCCGGTTTGAGACGCGACTGGCGTGGCTGTCGCTTTATCCACATAAACTGTGGTTCCAGACTGGAACCAGAAGTTGAAGTCGCCACCGGGAACACCGTCGGCGTCACCGTCCAGCGAAGTCAATTGAGCGATCGAAGAGGAAGCCAAATTGCCGACATTGTCCGCATCGGTCAGAGTCGAGGGAGGAGCCGTCGTGAAGGACAACTGCAAGTCATACGCGCCATCGGTGTTTCCACCGTAGCCGCTGTCAGAAATGGTGGGATTGTAACTGGTATTACCGGTGCTGCTCACGCCAATGTAGTACGTGCCTGGATCGAGCGAGATGCTGATGTACGCATCGTTGCTGTTGTAATCATCGTTGCGCGAGACGACTTCTCGGTTGCCGCCGCCCAACGCTAGGTTTGTCCCGTTGCCCAAGCCAGTCACAGAAGTCGAGCCGATACCTGTGAACGAGGCGTTGATCAACAGCGCCGCGGCCGCATTATTGGCATTGACCGGACTCACGTTGTTAAGCGCGTTGACCAATTGTTGTGCGGTGGTCGGAGTCGTCGTGTCGAGCGTCACAGTGATGTTGTGCCCGCTGACCGAAACCGTCGGCACGCCACCGGAACTGAGCGCCGACTTGTTAATTGTCAGCCGAATGTCGTTGCCAACGACACCTGCCGAATCGGACGTGAACGTGAGTGTCGCCACGCCACCGGAACCGAAATCGGACGACGTCGTTGCGAACGGATCGCGGAAGAGAGTGAGCGCGCTGTCCAACAGGCTGACAGTCGAATTCAATTCGGCCTTGATACCCGCCGTGAACGTGCCGGTCTGTGTGACGTTGAACTTGTACAAGTCGATGTCGGTCGCAAAGTACGGGTAGATGTTCCGTAAGTGGACCGCATCGTGTTCCGTGTAGAGCGTCTCGCCATTGGGGCCGCCACCACCACCACCACCATTCATGAACGACTGTAATTCCCCGGCGTGCCCCAAGCCCAACGAGTGGCCGATCTCGTGCATCAAGACCCCCATGAAGGGTCCGCCCCAAGATTCATCACTGTTAAGACCAGCGCTATTAACGATGATCAAGCTACCGGCACTGACACCGCCTACCGGGGGGATCGTCGGATTGGTGGCTCGCGGGTCGCCAAAAACGATGTGATATCCACTCGACGCCGTCTCCACGAACTGAATGCCGAAGTCCCGGCTCCACAGCTCAAACAGTTCTCGCACGCGCGCCTTCTGACCTGGCGTGATCTCATTGATGAGCGGCGAACCGAATAAGGTTCCGTAATTCGCTGCGAAGTTATAGGTCTGGACCGTGATCGCTCCCGGTGCGGTTGGGCTGCCCAGAGTGCCAACGCCGTGCGATCCCTCAAACGGAGTATCGCGATGTCCTGGCTCGTCTGAGGCACCTGGAAGGTCGGGAATGGCGAACGACTGCGGAGTAATCGCTGCCGAAATCGTCTTGCCGGCCGATCCCAA
>JAPLNX010000028.1 GCA_026400935.1 Planctomycetia bacterium
CCGTTCTCCTCCCGTTGCTCTCCACCCCGTCTCACGACGACGCAGTTACGTTCGGATACAAAGTTCAAACCAACTTCGACGAGGACTTGCACCTCGCAGATTCAATCCACTTGCAAACGCACTAGCCGTCATCGCTCCGCGTGATGAGCCGGTTGTTCCAAACCGTTGAGATTCTGCTCGAATTACTGCCTGTTTGAAGCGACCGGCTCGTCACGCGGAACGATGACGGCTACGTAGGCGGGTAATCGTAGTGCAGATGCCCGATTTCCACTGAGGCAAGCTCAGTGGGGCTGGGTGGTATCGCTTGCGTGATGATCTTGCGAACTCAGAGATCGGGCGGATTTTCTTCGTCGGACGGTTTTCCAAATCGCTCCCATCCAGTTCAATCACGTAAGCGAACGGTTTTGAAAACCGTTCTGTGAAAACATGACTCGATTTACTCTTTGCGAAGGACCAACGATGAAGCGCTTGCTGATGCTGTGTGTCTGCTGCTTGTTACTGACTGCAGTGGCTGTTCGGGCTGACGAACCGAAGGAGTTTTTCTTCAAAGCCGGTGACCGCGTGATGTTTTTGGGCGACAGCATCACGGAGCAGTATCAGTATTCGACCGACATCGAGTTGTATCTGACGACCCGATTCCCGAAGTGGAACATCCTCTTCATGAATGCTGGTATCAGCGGTGACACAGCCAGCGGCGGGGCAGGGCGATTTGCCTCCCACGTTCTGGCTGAAAAACCGACGGCGATCACGATTAACTTCGGAATGAACGACGCCGGCTACGGTAATTTCGATGAGAACCGCCACAAGCCGTACCTCCAAAACACAGAGAAGATGTTGGTTGATGCGAAAGCTGCCGGTGTACGAGTCGCATTGGTCTCGCCGAATGCGGTCGATCGCCGCATTCAAGAACGCTTCAAGTTGTATCTCGAAACGCAAAAGCAGTTTTACGCTCCGTTGAGCGGTTTGGCTGCGAAGCATGGTGCGACCTTCGCCGATCAATACGCGATCACTCGCAGCGAACTCGAACGAATGGAGAAAGACGAAGCCAAGACTGTGATTCCCTTCGGTGACGGTTTTCACACCTCATCCAATGGCGGAATGATGATGGCTCACGCGATCCTCACGGCGTTGAAAGCTCCAGCAATGGTCAGCGACCTGTCGATCGACGTCGCCAAGAAAGATGTGAAAGCTCAAGCGTGCGTTGTCTCCAGATCAGAACTGGCCGTCGATGAAGTGAGCTTTGATCGGCTCGACGAAGCGTTGCCGATCCCTGTCCAGAAGGATTGGGTCACGCTGCTGCCGTATCTCAACGACCTCAAGGATCTCAACTGGTACGGGCTCAAAGTGGCCGGTCTGGCTGAGGGAAATTACAAGCTGCAGATCGACGGGACCGAAGTGGCCACGTACACGTCCCAACAACTTGAAACGGGCGTGAACGTTGGAAACGTCACGTCAGGCCCGATCCATGCACAAGCCCAGAAAGTTTTTGACACGATCAACGCCAAGAATGGGATGGTCCATCAACGCTTCCGTGGCGTGGTGATGTTCAATGCACCGGATTGGCTGGCTGATATGGTCGCCGAGCGAAAGCCAGCAGAGCTCAACAAACGCATGGAACAAATCAAGACCAAGCAAGCCGAGGTCTATGAATTGGCCAAGCCGACCAAGCATCACTGGAAGCTGGTACGGAACTAATTGTTCTAACCAACAACCCCACCGAGCTTGCCTCGGTGGTTACCGGGCTTCTGCACTACGTTGATTCTGATTTCAAATGGAAAGCAACGTAGTGCAGAAGCCCAACTCCACCGAAGCAAGCTCGGTGGGAGAGTGGTCATCGCTTGATTGAGGCACTCGTTCGCTTCACACGTTTCTCACAGATTCACCTTCACGTGAAATGCTTTCTCGCATGATGTCACCGCTTCGATTGCAGCCCCTCATCAAGCAGCGTCCGTGGGGCGGTCGGCAACTGACTCAGCTTTGGCACGCATCAGATCAACGTGATCAAACAGGTAATTCAGAAGGATGGGCCGAGAGTTGGGAAGTCGTTGATCTGGGCGATGACCAAAGCCAAATCATTGGCGGCGAGTTCGCTGGTCGCTCGTTAGGAGATTTAGTTCGAGAGCATGGCGTGGAGTTGCTCGGCGAACAGTCGGCGCTCAAGCAATTTCCGTTGCTGTTCAAGTTCCTGGATGCCGCGGAGTTGTTGTCGGTTCAAGTTCATCCTAATGATGAGCAAGCCATGCAATTGGGAGTGGGACAGCACGGCAAGTCAGAAGCGTGGGTGATCATCGCGGCGGAACCGGGAAGTCAGTTGCTCGTCGGATTAAAGCCGGAAATCGATCAAGCGCGGTTTGAACAACATCTCGCAGCGGGAACGGTCGTCGAATGCTTGAACACATTCCCGGCGCGAGTTGGTGATGTGATCTCCGTCCCAGCGGGGACTGTTCACGCGATTGGAGGCGGAGTTGCCCTCGCCGAAATCCAGCAACCCAGCGATGTCACCTTTCGACTGTTCGACTGGAATCGACTCGATGCCAGCGGTCAAACACGCACGTTGCACATCGCTGAGGCGATGCAGTGCATCGACTTTTCGCGTGAACCGGAGAAGCCCTTGTCGCCACGATGGCTTGATCCGCAGTTATTCGCGGCAACGACATTGCAGGCGAACGGATCAACTCGGCATGAAGAACTCATTCGTAGCGAGCATTTTCTATGGCAACGCCACCAACTGGCTAGAGCTTCTTTCAAGCTGACGGAATGTGGTCGCTGTCGCATCGTCTCGTTGATTGCAGGGGCTGCTGAATTGTCGTCGTTGAACGGACGAGAGCTTCTACTTCCCGGCAACACATTGTTAATCCCAGCGCACTGCGGCACAGTCGAGGTGACGTCCACCTCCGAGGGACTATTGCTGGAAGCTTTGGATGATTCGGTCTGATAGAGGATTGAGATGACAAGTCGTATTGAAAAAGTTCACGCCCGCGAAGTCTTTGACAGCCGAGGCAAGCCGACCGTCGAGGTAGAAGTGACTTGCGCGGGGGCTCGCCCCGGCCGGGCGATTGTCCCTAGTGGCGCAAGCACAGGACGCTTTGAAGCAGTCGAGTTGCGTGATCATGATCCAACTCGATTGGACGGCACGGGGGTTCGACAAGCGGTCAAGAACGTGCAGACGGAGATTGCGGCAGCACTCATCGGCTGCGATGCCGACGATCAGGCGGAAGTCGATCGTCGGCTGATTGAACTCGACGGAACGCCGCAGAAATCACGGCTCGGGGCTAACGCAATCCTCGGTACATCGCTCGCCGTGGCGTATGCGTCAGCAGAAGCTCGCGGTCTCGCGCCGGTTCATCGCTTTCGCGAAATTTGGCAATCGGCCGCAGGACCGACAGAGGCGATCCCCGACAAAGAGCGAACGAGCAGCTTGGGGCGAGGACTGCTGCTGCCATTGCCGATGGTCAACATGATCTCTGGCGGACTGCACGCTGGGCGGCAATTGGAATTTCAAGATTTCTTGATTCTACCTGTCGGAGCAGAGTCGTACTCGCAGGCGTTCGAATGGATCGTCACGGTTTATCGTCGACTTGGCCAAGTTCTATCGAAGCGTGGCCATGAAGGAGTTCTCGTTGGTGACGAAGGTGGCTACGGTCCCAAGTTACGCACCAATGAAGAGGCCATCGAAATCATCGTCGAAGCAATTGATGCGGCGGGACTGCACCCCGGCGATGATGTTTCGATTGGACTCGATGTTGCCAGCACTCACTTCTTCGATGCGGCTAACGACACCTACTTGCTTCCCAGCGTCTCACCAAAACCCCTCGTTGCCGAGCAGCTCATCGACCTGCTCGAACAATGGGTCGAGCAATACCCGATCATTAGCCTGGAAGATCCGCTCGCCGAAGACGATTGGACTGGCTGGCGTGAAATCACCGATCGTCTCAGCGGAGGAGTGCAGCTCATCGGCGATGATCTGTTCGTCACGAATCAAGCTCGCCTGCAGCAGGGGATCGAGCAACAAGTCGGTAATAGCGTGCTGATTAAGCTGAACCAGATCGGCACCTTGAGCGAAACGCTCGAAACGTTGAAGCTCGCGATCAACAGCGGCTATTGGCCGGTGGTATCGGCTCGCAGTGGCGAAAGCGAAGACACCACGATTGCAGACCTCGTCGTGGGCACTGGAGCCGGCCAACTCAAAGTGGGCTCCGTCGCCCGCAGCGAAAGGCTCGCGAAGTACAACCAATTGCTGCGGCTGGAAGAATCTCTCGGCAACGACGCGGGATATCTCGGCGGAGAGATCTTCGCACAATGAGAAAGGACAAACGGGACATCCTCATCGCAACGGATCTCGTCGGAAGTCGAAAGGCGCACTCACATAAGCGAACGGCGACTGGCTGATTACGCCAACAATCCATGAATCACGTTGCCGTGGATATCGGTCAGACGGAAATCGCGGCCTTGAAAGCGGAATGTGAGTCGGGTGTGATCGATACCCAACAAGTGCAGGATGGTGGCGTTCCAGTCGTGGACGGGGACCGAATCCTTCACGACGTTGTAGCTATAGTCGTCGGTCTCGCCATACGTGATGCCTGGCTTCGCACCACCACCCGCCATCCACATCGAGAAGCAGCGGCCGTGATGATCGCGGCCGTAATTGGTGGCGGTGAGTGCTCCTTGGCTGTAGACCGTGCGGCCGAACTCACCGCCCCAAATCACGAGCGTATCTTCGAGCAATCCACGTTCTTTCAGATCGCTGATCAATGCGGCACTCGGCTGATCGACGTCTTGGCATTGCCCTTTGATTTGCGTCGGCAGTGCGCCGTGTTGATCCCAACCACGGTGCATGAGCTGTACGAAGCGGACGCCTCGTTCGACCATGCGGCGTGCAAGCAGACAATTGCGTGCAAACCCGCCATCCACGCCATCGTCCTTGATGCCGTAAGCATCCAGTACGTGTTTGGGCTCTTTTGAAAGATCAGTCAGATCGGGCACCGACGACTGCATTCGAAACGCCATCTCGTATTGCGCGATGCGAGGGTTAATTTCAGGATCGCCGAACGAGTCCGCGGCGATCTGATTCAATTCGGCCAGCCCATCCAGCATTTGTCGCCGCGAACCGCTATCGATGCCGGGTGGGTTCGACAAATACAGCACCGGATCGTCACCGCTGCGGAAGCGCACTCCTTGATGTCGCGAGGGCAAGAACCCGCTCCCCCACAAGCGTGAGAAAATCGGTTGGTCGGTTTTGTTTCCGCTCCCTTGTGAGATCATCACGATAAACGCTGGCAGGTTTTCGTTGTCCGCTCCGATACCGTAACTGAGCCACGCTCCCAAGCTCGGTCGGCCTGGCTGCTGTGAGCCGGTTTGAATGAAGGTGATCGCTGGATCATGGTTGATCGCTTCCGTGTTAAGCGACTTCACGATCGCGATGTCGTCGGTGATCTTGGCGATGTTCGGCAACAAGCTGCTGACCCAGGCTCCGCTTTTTCCATGCTGCGAGAATTGAAACGCCGACGAAGCAACCGGCAACGTCTTCTGTCCCGACGTCATGCCGGTGATACGTTGCCCCATCCGTACTGACGCTGGAAGTTCTTGGCCGTGAAACTCTTTGAGCTTCGGTTTGTGGTCGAACAAGTCGATGTGCGACGGCCCGCCCGACATGAAGAGATAGATGACTCGCTTTGCCTTGGGAGCGTGATGCAGCGCGTTCAACACCCCGGGCAGCCCTTTCGCTTTTTCAGTGTCTGCTGCTGCCGATGTCATTGGTCCCGGATTCAGCAGCGAGGCTAACGCGGCAACGCCAAGCCCGTTCGTCGAACGACTGAAGAGTTGACGTCGAGTCAGCAAATTTTGGTATTCGAGCAATGGGTTCATGATTGTGGAGCCTGTTGATCGTTGTGCTTCAACCACTGCTTTCACAGTTCGTCGATGAACACGTTGTAGTTTCCATCTTTGACCGAGTCTTCAGGAATCACTTGCGCGGTGACTGCGGAAAGATAAACGAAAGTCCGACCAGGAACAGTTTCAATCCGCTCAATTCCATTCCAAAAGACCGTGCGTTCGTAGTACGAGGTCGCATCCAACAATCCGTTGTCGACGATCTCAAACGAGTGTATCCCGAGGACTCCGCGATTCTGCCCTTCTCGATAAAGCAGTCGCAAATATTGCTCTAACTTGCGTCGCCAGATCCGTGGATAAACCGCCGCCAAGAAAATTGCCGCAGCAATCCCTAGCGGTCGGAGCAACGGGTTATTGAGCAACTCGCCTGCGATATGCGAGAACGTAGCGGTCATGACCACGATCGCAATCACCGCCCAAACTCGCGACCGCTTCAACGTCGGTGAACTTTTGTGATGATGCAACGAGAACGCCACCAAATCATCCACAGAGAGTTCGACTCGCAATCGCATGAACAGGTTGTCCTCAGGAAAACCACGAAGACCCGACGAAGAGAAGGATGTCGCCACGCTCGCGAAGAGCGTGGGTGATATACGGAACCCCCACTCTCTTGGCGAGTGTGGCGACACAGAGATCAATACTGGGCCAGTTACTCAAACTGAGCAGTTTTCACCACCAAGGCGCAAAGTATGCGAAAGAGCACTCCAAAATCCGTTCTTAATAACCGTGATCCACGGCGACTTTGAAAACGCCCTGTTCGTGATTTTTTGGTTCTTCGCGTACGTTGCGCCTTGGCGGTGAAATTCCCTTCCCTGAAAACGCTCAGTTTGAGCCGTTAGCAATCGTGCCGCCAATTGCATGGATAATCGAGTATCGCCACTCGATACCGTGTTGCGTGCTCGCCTACGAAAGACGATCGGTGACGCATTCAGAGAAAAAATACCTCTGATCCCCGTCCGTCGAAATGATTGTCGCTTGGCCCTTGAGCGGCGGTACCCGTGCCGCCGGTTTCACTTGAGACAACGTCGATTCTCCCGCGCCGATCATCGGCGGGGTCGAGGACCACATTCATGCTCTGTATCTGTTGTGTCGCAAATTTACGATCAAGGACGTGATCGAAGAGGCCAAGACCGAGACGACCAAATGGCTCAAGAAACAGGGACCGCAATACCGCGATTTTCACCGCGATTTTCATTGGCAAGCGGGGTACGGCATCTTCTCCGTCAGCGAATCGAATTCCGAGGAAGTGAAGCAATACATCGCCAATCAGGTTGAGCATCACAAAAAGATGTCATTTCAAGATGAGTTCCGAGCGTTGTGCCAACGGCACGGAATCGAAATTGATGAGCGGTATGTGTGGGATTAGCCGAGTTCCATCCGATTCAGTCCCAACGGGACGCCCCTATGTCAGCCCAGGCCATCGGCCTGGGTAACGGAAACCATCTGAGTTCAAAGCCCCAACGGGGCGGCTCTAAATTCGACGGACATGGAACACCCACATCGACGATGACGAATCAACGAATAGGGCCGCCCCGTTGGGGCTTCCTCTTGGTTGTTGTGATCGTGACCCAGGCCGATGGCCTGGGCTGGCATAAGGCTGCCACGTTGTGGCGGAAGACAGAGGTCTGATGCCCAGCGGCTCGACAGCGGCGAGAGGCTCGCGGCGGGGGAAGACTGCGCGATCGCAGTTCGGCGAGACGATGATTGAAGAAATGTTTGGTGGCCTTATGTGGTACGGACCGCCATGATGATTGGCGTTGTGAGAAAGGAACACTTTTCACTCACTCGGTGCGTCATCATGAAATCTCATCAATTCATGGCGTTCATCGAACGCGAAGACGACGGATTCGTGGCGCTGTGCCCGGAACTTGATGTGGCCAGTCAAGGTGGGACCGTCGAAGAAGCCAAGGCCAATCTCGTTGAGGCGGTCGAGTTGTTTCTCGAGACAGCCTCCCCATCGGAAGTCGAATCGCGATTGCACGGCGAAGTCTTCGTGACTCGAATGGAGGTCACCGTTGGGTAAGTTGCGGCGACTGTCTGGTCAAGACGTGTGCTCGATCCTCGCGAGACAGGGCCTTGTCGAAGTCCGGCAGCGAGGAAGTCACGTCGTCATGCAGTTGGCTTTGCCCGACTCTGGAATGAGATCCCCGGTGCGCAGCATCTATCAGGACAGATCAAAAAGCTGTTGCAGCAAGTCGTCACGAGTGAGTTGAAAGTGATCGGCGACGTCGTCCAGGATACTCGCCAATGTTCCAATTCTGAGACTTTGATGGTGCGGAATCGTCACATGGTGCTCGCCGTTTTCGGTCGTTGTCAGCCGGATGTGCGAACCTTTTTGTCGCGTTGGCTGATAACCGAGTTGCCGCAGTGCTCGGATGAGTTCATCTGCCGAAAGATCGCGAGGCAGTTTCATGGCTGGAGCATTTCTTCGCGGACGATATGCAAGCGGATGATCTTCGGAGCTTGTCCTTCGTCGAAATGACACGCGACCGCTTCGCGAATTCCTTCACGCAATTCCGGCAGTGTGTCCGCCTCGGTGAAGATGGATTCCCCCAAGGCTCGTGCCGTGAAACCTCCCTCCGGAGCAGGCTCCACCAGCATGATCAATTCCGTCATCGCAGCACCTCATGAATCACCGGGAACTTTGTGTGACGAGCCACTTTATCCACCCTGCCCGATCACGTCCAAGCCCATATTCAATGGCGGTGAGAAAGCTTCGACCCAGCCTGCCGTCCGCGAAGCGGCGGGGGAAGTCAGCGAGATCGCAGTTCAGCGCCCCTGGAGTGCGGTGTGACCCAGATGCTGGGTGCCCCAACACCGCGCTCCATTCATTGGGGATGATGACGTCGATGAACCCAACCACGAGATTCGTCGGTCAGCACTCATCGCCGAGCTTCATGGACTTCGAGGATCGCTATTCCAAATGAATGGAGGGCTGCTTCGAGCCGCAGCACTCTAGGGCTGACAGAGGGCTGACGCCCAATGGCACTTACTTTAAAAGACACTTGAGTTTGGCACGGCGTTTGCGCCCGGGAGAATAACTTCTTGGAAGGGAGTCATTCTGGCATGGCGGCGAGAAAAAAGGTTGAGGTTGCGGTCGATCCTGCGCGGGATGCGGAGTTTGATCGGGCCTTTGAATTGTTGCGTGATCTCGTGGATTGGTCGGCGGTCGATCAACAGTTCCCCGTGCGCGGGAATGCGGCTTACACCACGGGTATCGTGTTGTGAATGCTGGTGTCGCAGCGGATGTCTCCCAAACGCTGGTTGGAGTCGGCGGTGAAGCGGCTCATCGACATGCAACCGGATTTCCTGCCCGACAACAAACGACTCACCAAAGAAGACGTTGTCGAGTGCCACGGGTAGTTACCGTCGCGCACGCAGCGGGAGGCGGCGGAGTGGTTTGCCGAGCAAGTCCGTGACTCGTTGATCGAGGCCACGGCCCCCCTCGTTTGACGGAGGCCGCGTCTACCTGGTGGACGGGACCACGCTCGCGCTCGCGCCGGAATCGTTGCCAGCGGCGAGAACTGGACCACCTACTCGCACACTTGGCGTCCCAGCGCGAAAGAACGCCAAACACATCCCGACCTGCCACTCGATGCCGTGATCGAAGTCCGCCTGCACGAGATCCGCATTCATGACACGCTGACGCTGTGCCTGGTGACGAGCCTGCCACACACGGCGGCAGAAC
>JAPLNX010000435.1 GCA_026400935.1 Planctomycetia bacterium
GAGGCAAAATGCAAATAGCCGGCTGGAACGACGACTTCCTTGCGGAAGTCCTAACAGGTCAACAACTTTGATACGCGCTGACCGTGTCTTGGGTAGCTCTACGAATTGTTAAATCTGAATTTGAGAGGGTGTGGACGACGGACCAACTTGATAGAAGTTATCTCAACATCAGCGTGGCCAGTTTTGCAGGATGCTTGGATTTGAAGGACTCAATCTGATGTGCCTCCATATCAATCTCAGGAGAGCTACGAATGGACTTCCTCCAAAATTCTCGCCTCTCGTCACAACAACTGATGCTCCGACAATTCTCGGGCAAAGTCATTGAACACCGCGTAGGGCGTGATGAGTTCTGCAGTTTGCTCGTAAGCCGACGTCATCTGGAACGCTGTGATGACGAGTCAGCTCACAGTCGGGGATTGTTTGATCGACGTTCCGGCGATCTATTCGGCATTGGCGTAAAGGAACTGTATTCACGCACGTGACTACTTGGTTCTTGAGCAATCAGGTGGAGTACTGGCAGAGAAGTGAGTAGCCGCAACGAATAAGTGCCTTATGCGGCTTCGGAAACGGTTGCCGAGATCTCCATTGCGAGAATCTCTTCGACCATCGACGAGTAGTCCTGTGCTCCAGCGGACTTTGGTTCGTAGTCGAAGATGGATTGGCCAAAGCTCGGGGCTTCGGCCAGCTTGATGTTGCGACGAACCTTTGTTTGGAACACTTTGGCGTTAGCCCACGGAGTTTGCGGGTCGCTTTGTCGAAGGAAGTTCGTGAGGTCCGCGATGACATCGCCAGCCAATCGAGTTCCCGTTTCAAACAAGCAGATTGCGACGCCGCTCACTTTCAGGTCGCGGTTCAATCGCCGAGTCACGCGAGCTGTTGTTTCCAGCAGTCGCGACAATCCCTGCAACGCAAAGAAGTGCGGTTGTAGCGGAATCATGACTTCACTCACCGCCGTCAACGCGTTGATGGTTAACACTCCAAGCGACGGCGGGCAATCCATAATGATGTAATCGACTGGCTCCGTTTGCACGAGTTGCTGAATGGCGCCGCGCAGGATCAATTCGCGATCGGGCATGTTCGCTAACTCGACTTCGATGGCTGCCAGATCAACGTTAGCGGGCACAACCCAAAGGTTCGGCGACACGAGATGGCGGACATCGGCCAGCTTCTTTTCGCCTGCGAAAACTTGGTAAACGGTTGGCATTTGGCCGGTCACTTCGACGCCTAAGTGCATCGAAGCATGGCCTTGCGGATCGAGATCAATGACGCAGACCTTCCGTCCGCGAGCCGCCAATCCGGCGGCTAAATTGACGCTGGTGGTCGTCTTTCCGACTCCCCCCTTTTGATTCATGATCGCAATAGTCCGCATGGGATTCCTTCCCCAAAACAATGTTGTCGAGTTGACGCGACGATCGAACATCGCCGCACATGATCTCGGCATTCAAATACGCGTCGGATAGTAGGCCAACGCAAGCCAACCCGGAAAGACGAGTTCGGACATACGCGGTCGCCGCAACGGTACCAATTCAGGATGTCGCGTTGACAGTCAGGCATGAACTCTGCTATCCGATGCTCCCATATGCGACTTTTGATGTCGTCGAGGAATGGATTTCTGACCGCAAAATCAACAAGGACTCCCCGTGGGCGATTTCTGGACGAAGCCGTACCAACTACTGATTGCTGATGATGACGCGCAATTTCGTGAAGTTTTGCGTCAACTATTGGAGCCTTTCTTCACACTGATCGAAGCCAGTTCCGGCGAAGAAGCGATTGAAATTGTCGAAGGCGAGCGAGTGGATCTATTGTTGCTCGACATGCACATGGAACGGCTCACAGGGATCGAGACGATTCAAATCGTGAAGTCGATTGATGCTCGGACGCCCTGTATTTTGATCACGGCAGACGCGACCGACGAGTTGCTGCGTGAGGCGTCCGAAGTCGCGGCCTATTCGGTTCTAAAGAAGCCGGTTCGCAAGGCCGACCTGCTGCAAACCGTGGACTCAGCAATGATACTGGCGTATCGGACATCTCCTTTTGGCAGCGCGGGACCGCACGCAATTTAGCACTGCTTACTCAAAACGCAGATGAGTCACTTTTTGACCTGAAGGTGCCAGTCGTGAAGTCGCTGGCTGATGAACGCGCGACACTTGCACAATCCGAACAAGATATCCCAATTTTACTCCAACAATTGGGAAATCCCCGGCTCGAATTGACGTCTGCAAGAGAAGCCCGATAGAAGTGTGCGCCAACGGGGCGTTGCGACGCTGGTCGCATCGTGTCATCGGAACGTATCCAGCAAGGGTTGATGAAATGGCGGAAGTCACCTTTCAAGTACTTGAAGGCATGGAACGAGGGCGGATTTTCGCGCTCATCGAAACGCCATTCACCGTCGGTCGCGAAGAAGACAACTCCATTCAATTGAACGATGAACGAGTCAGTCGTTTCCATCTCAAGATTCAAGAAGATGACGGACGCGTCATTCTCACCGACTTGGACAGCACAAATGGAACCCGCGTGAACGGCGCTCCCGCGCAACTTCGAGTTCTGCAATTTGGAGACTTGATTGCTGTTGGTCGTTGTGTACTCGTCTTTGGCAGTCCTGAAGAAATCGCTCGAAGGTTTCGTAGTACCTCATCGCCAGCAATTAATCGTTTAAAAGAAGTGGTCGCAGGATCGGATTCGGAGAGCGACGACGACGATGACATTCGGCACAGCGCGACGATGGAGTTGGGCTCGGCTCATCCGTCCGATTGGAGCGACATGCTTGATGCTGCGTCGCAAGATATGGCCTCGAATCCGCCGACGCTTCCGGAAACGTTTTCATTGGGACAACGTGCTC
The DNA here is from genome assembly GCA_026400935.1 of Planctomycetia bacterium. Lineage (GTDB taxonomy): Bacteria > Planctomycetota > Planctomycetia > Planctomycetales > Planctomycetaceae > SXKJ01. Next base: position 2,840 of record JAPLNX010000435.1, read on the forward strand.
AACTGACGGACCTCATCGCCTTTCTGCATCACCAAATTCTGCAGGTGCTCAGTTCCGGTCGTGAGCCCTCAATGCCCGACAGCGTCGGCTGCCGATTGCTCGACGGAGTTGTCTGGCATCAGTTGGTCAATTTGGAATTGCAACTCTCTCAAATGTTGCGCGGCGTAAGTAATCCGGACGCTGAGCAGAAGTAGCGCCGCAGCGAGCACAACGCCGTGGCACGGTTTTTCAAACCATGGTTGCGCATACGTACGGTTTGGATGACCGTGCGACGGAATCGCATCAGGCTTCACTCGCACGCAGCGACAGCCCACAAGCTTCACGGGCGCGATTGAGGACCTCTTGAGCTTTCACCCTCGCTCGCTTTGCCCCAGCTTGCAGCACGTCTTCCACAATACGAGGATCGGCCGCCAGTTGTAGACGGCGCTCGCGGGCCGGGCCAAAGAAGGCTTCTGCCGCATCAAACAAAGCCTGCTTCGACTCACCGTAGCCCATGCCGCCAGCTTGGTAACGAGCGGCGAGTTCTGCCTGCTGAGTTTCGCTGGTGAACAATTTGTAGAGCGTGAAGACCGAGCACGTTTCGGGATTCTTCGGTTCTTCGACGGGGGTTGAATCGGTTTTGATCGACATCAATCTTTTACGGAGCTTCTTCGGCTCGTCGAACAATTCGATTGTGTTGCCATAGCTCTTTGACATTTTGTCACCATCAACTCCGACGACCTTTGCGGTATCAGCCATGACGCGGGCTTCCGGCAGGACGAACACGTCGCGTTGATAAGTGAGGTTGAACTTCGTGGCAATGTCGCGTGTTACCTCAACATGTTGCACTTGATCGACGCCAACCGGCACGATGTTGCTGTCGTACAACAGGATGTCCGCAGCCATCAACACAGGATACGAAAACAATCCAGCGTCTGCCGACAGTCCTTTTGCCAACTTGTCTTTGTAGGCGTGACACTTTTCGAGCAGGCTCATTGGCGTGAGCGTAATCAACAACCACATTAGCTCGGTCACCTCAGGGACATCTGACTGACGAAACAAAGTCGCCTTGTTCGGATCAAGCCCCAACGCGAGCAGATCGAGGGCCGCATCTCGCGTAAAACCGCGCAGAGTTTCAGGATCGCGAACCGTCGTCAATGCGTGTAGGTCGGCGATGAAGTAGAACGACTGCTCGTTGTCTTGTAACGCAATGTATTGCCGAATTGCTCCGAAGTAATTGCCCCAGTGGAAGCGACCGGTCGGCTGGATGCCGGAAAGAACTTTCATACTTGATCCTCAATTCTCGTGCGAACTTATTTCGCACAACCGACCGGGGTCGGCAACTGCAGAGTGCCGATCAACTCGCAGACATTCTGGCAACCTTCCGATTTCACGATTTCGGTCAACTCGTCAACCAGCCGGCACGCAAGCGTCGGGTCATAAAAGTTGGCGGTTCCGATTTGTACGGCAGAAGCACCCGTCACCAAGAATTCCAGCACGTCGTCGATCGACTGAATTCCGCCGACACCGATAATGGGAATTTTCACGGAACGAGAAACTTGATGCACAATTCTCAATGCAAGCGGCTTGATGGCTGGGCCACTCAGTCCTCCCAGTACGTTTCCGAGAATCGGTTTTCGCTTACGCCAGTTGACCGCCATGCCTTGAAACGTGTTGACCAGTGTGACCGCATCCGCACCCGCTTCGGCGGCAGCAGCGGCGATTTCGACTACGCTCGTTACGTTCGGCGTCAGCTTGGCGATTATCGGCAGATCGCACGCGGCACGGACTTCGTTGACGACCTGTGCGGTCATCTTGGGATTGCTAGCGAAGTCGATCCCGCCGCTGACATTCGGGCAAGAGATATTCAGCTCGACTGCCGCGATTTGTTTGTACGGGCTGAGCTTCTTGGCCATCACCCCGAATTCAGCGATGTCGTGTCCTGCGATATTCACGATGATCGCGGTTCCCAGTCCCAGCAAATAATCCAAGTGCTTTTCGAGAAACGCGTCGATCCCGTCATTGTCCAAGCCAATTGAGTTCAACAAACCAGAGGAAGTCTCAACGGTTCGCGGCGGCGGATTGCCGATGCGGGGGAGCGGAGTCACAGTCTTGGGGACGATGCCGCCCAAGCGAGCGAAGTCCGCAAAAGACTGCATTTCGCGCGCATACCCGAACGTTCCGGACGCGACCAGAATCGGATTGTGCAAGCGAAGTCGGTTGAGTGTTATTTCGAGCGGGTTCACGCGGCGGAATGTAATGCCGACCGTTTTTCCAAACCAGTAACGGCAGCGACAACGATCACGGTTAGGCATCCAGCCGTTTGATTATGAACCCAGGAATTCAGCACGCTTGGATCAACTCTTTGAGAGCATCCGCGTTCTGGGGACCGGCCAGAATTTGAACTTCTCGAATGCCACTTCGAAATAGCGGCATCATTGAAGACACAGGACCGTCTCCCCAAATGTATTCCACAATCGTCAAGTCAACTTGGATTCGCGTCACTACAGCCGCAGGAGATCAGTCATCCAATACAGTATTGATCCTCTCAAGTGATCGCCGGATGGATTGCCTAGCGACCCGATGCCGAACGTGCCCGAACAACGAACGGTCAATGTGCCAGATTCGTATATCATTGTATCAACTAGCATTCCGATGCCTCACCCAGGGCCAGCGCGATTAACTGGGTAATCTAGGGTGACTTGCGCTCTTTCTGTTTGTATGGTATCTCTGTCTCCTGGAATATGTCTGCGTGAGTTCTCTGGTCGTGTGACTATGGGCTGGAGCGCAGGAGTCCAGACCAGGA
>JAPLNX010000450.1 GCA_026400935.1 Planctomycetia bacterium
TCGACGGACGACGGAAAAAAGCAGGTCCGGATTCTGGACGTCGATGCGACTCAGTATCCGAAGGGAATCGAAATCAAGAGCCGCGACAAGAGTGAGGTCTTGGGGATCTATCGGTTCGACAACGATCGGCTGCTGGTCTGCATGGCCGACAGCGAAGATGCGACTCGCCCGCGCGAGTTCTCGGCGAAGGCAGGCTCGAAGCGAATGCTGCTGACGCTCAAGCCGGTCGGTCGCAAGATCGCGGCCGACGAACGTAAGCCGTCGAAGACCGACAAGCCCGACACGAAAGAACCGGCCGATCATCCCGAACCGTCCACGGCTGGCTCGGCCAAGCTGCTCAGCAATGACGAGGCCACGAAGCTGCTGAGCGGCACGACCTGGAAATACAGCGACGCGCACGGAGCGTTGGTGCTCTCGCTCAACGCGGACGGGAATTTCTCAACGACTCGCGAATCGACAGAGATGCGGCTGTTCAAAAAAGTCTTCGTGAAAGCTCCGGTTTCAAACGGTTCGTGGAGCGTCCAAAAGGGGAAGCTCTGGTTTCACCTCAAGAGTTCCACGGATCCCGACCGCGTCAACGCCAAGGTTCCGTTCACGCTCCGAGTCATCACCGAGAAAGACCTGATCTTCGTGGACTACGTCGGCCACGTTGGTCAGGCCGTGCGTGTGAAGTAAACGATGTGAATCCGCCGCACTGAAATCTCAGTCGCAGGAGCGACTGAGCTACGTAGGCGAGTCGCTCCCGCGACTCGCATTCGTTCGGTTCATTCCGCTCGCAGCTCTGAAGTTCACCTCATGAAGAACAACCTGCTGACGCTCGGTGTCGGTTTGGCGGCTTTTGCCGTCGTCTTTGCGCTCACGAAGGTGTGGAACGCGCCACCCGCCGAGCGTCAAGTTGGCGATTCAGTCGCCAAGGGGCCGACAGGCGAGACGCCTGCCGCCACGGTGCCGGGCATGGTTTGGATGACCGGTGGCGAATTCACGATGGGGACCGATTCGGAACTCGGCTGGCCGGATGAGAAGCCGGCTCATCGGGTGCGTGTCGATGGGTTCTGGATCGACGAGACGGAAGTCACCAACTCGCAGTTCACCGCGTTCGTTGAGGCGACGGAGTACGTCACGACGGCGGAGAAGGTTCCGTCGGTTGAAGAGATTCTGGCACAGTCGCCGCCGGGGACTCCGGCTCCGCCGAAAGAAAAGTTGGTGGCGGGATCGCTCGTCTTCACGATGACGGAAGGGCCGGTGGACCTCAAAGATTTCTCGCAGTGGTGGAGGTGGACTCCGGGCGCGAACTGGAAACATCCCGAAGGACCGGAGAGCAATCTCGATGGCCGTGACGATCATCCTGTCGTGCAGGTCGCGTGGGATGATGCAGTCGCGTTCGCGAAGTGGGCGGGCAAGCGATTGCCGACTGAGGCCGAGTGGGAACTCGCGGCGCGCGGCGGGTTGATCGACAAGCCGTATGTTTGGGGTGATGACAATCCGAGCGATTCGCGAGTCTTCGCCAACATCTGGCAGGGAGAGTTTCCGCACGCGAACGTTAAGACGGACGGTTTCGTGCGAACGGCTCCCGTGCGATCTTTCAAACCGAACGGCTTCGGCTTGTTCGACATGGCGGGCAACGTGTGGGAGTGGTGCAGCGATGCCTACGATCGCGACGCTTACGCCCGCCGAGTTGGCTCGAAAATCATCTCCAACCCGCTGGTCGAACGGAGCGTCGATCCGCGCAATCCGCAATCCGCCAGTCGAGCGCAGCGCGGCGGATCATTTTTGTGCAATGACCAGTATTGTTCTCGCTATCGGCCGAGTGCTCGGCATGGTTTGTCGCCCGACACGGGGATGTCCCATGTCGGGTTCAGGTGTGTGAAGTCCCCTTGAAGTAGCGGATGCGTCTCGCATCCGACCGACGCAAGCTGCGTCGGCCACGAATGAGTCGAACCTCTTTTGAAAGGAAACGTTGATGAGATTTACCAAGCAACTTCAAACGGTGGCCGTGCTCGCGGTGGGAGCCGTGTTCGGCTACCTCACCGCGTCGGGCGAGCCGACCGGGTCGGCTCGTAACGTGGCGGACGCTGCCAGCGTCCGCAGCCTACCGACGCAAGCTGCGTCGGCCACGACGGCCAAAGCAGCGTGCTGCGATGCGAAGCTCGACCGCACCTTGGCGCTGGCTAACACGGTCACTGAGGCCAACACCGTTGCGCTCGCTCAAGTCGAGAAGGCGACCAAAGCGGGCAAGAAGCCGAACATCCTCGTCATCTGGGGGGACGACATTGGCTACTGGAACGTGAGCATGAACAACCAGGGGATGATGGGCTACAAGACGCCCAACAGCGACCGCATCGCTAAGGAGGGCGCGAACTTCACCGATTGGTACGGCCAGCAAAGTTGCA
>JAPLNX010000471.1 GCA_026400935.1 Planctomycetia bacterium
TGGTCTGGACTCCTGCGCTCCAGCCCATAGTCACACGACCAGAGAACTCACGCAGACATATTCCAGGAGACAGAGATACCATACAAACAGAAAGAGCGCAAGTCGCCCTAGATTACCCAGTTATGCGCGCTGGCCCTGGGTGGTTCGGAGAGACTCTGCAACGATCGCGCGAATTGACTCGCAAGTCACGTTCACGAGAGAGGATGATTTCGGCGGAAGTTTTGGAATCACGCTGCTTGCCCACCAGCTTGGTTCCTGTCAACGACGCTTACCAGACCCTCTTTGGTCAGGCATTGGTGACACAGGCCAGTCCGTCGGCGATTCCGACTCTGACTTTGGTGGAAACGATCGCCGCGCCCGAAGAGACCGCTCAGATCGAAGCGTCGCAGGAATACGGCCTGCTTTTCACCCGTCACAGCGATGGAAAACTGACGGTGATTGACACACTGGCGAACACGGTGATTGAACACCGTGATCCGAACGGGCAATTCAAGGACATGGACCTCACTCCCGATGGCCGCTACTTGTTCGCCGCTGATTCTCGCGATGGTGACTACAGCGCGCAGAGATGGGGGCATCGCTTTGATCTGAAGGATCGGACTTGGGAAGTCCACACGCTCTCGATTTGGGCGAACTTTCGTTCGATCGAAGCGTTGGACAGCGATCGCTTCTTGTATTGTGGGGCGGCAGCGGACCATGAAGTGAGGCTGTATAGCTTTTCCCAAGAGACTTGGTCGGCGCGTTGGACTCCGCTTTATCCACTGGCCCTGGAGTACGATCCGCAGGCACAGCGAATTTTCATTGAGAGTCAATCCGGCGAGTTCTCAGCACGGCGAGTGGAAGGGGACCAGTTTGCCAGCACAGTGAACTTCGTCGACCACGGGTCGGTTCCAGGAAAGGCTGGATCGTTTGTACTCTCGGCGGACGGGAGGTTCTTGTACGCAGGTCAGGTGCAGGTTGCCTCGAACAACCTGCGATCCGTTCGCAAGGTCTTCAGCGAGGTGATTTACAGTTCCACGGGTGCGATCGCGCTCGGCAAAACGGGCTATTATTCGGCCCTTTCGGGAGCCAAGCTGGGAACGTTGGGATTTGAGTCCGAGGTCTATTTCACCAGCGACAAGGGGGCTCATGTCTGGGCTGCGGACAAAACTTCTGGAAGGCTGTGCCACTATTTGACGGCAGCACAACCGATCGGGCTCATTGCAAACGACTCGGTGCAATCAGGAACGACCGTGGAATTGGTCGCGGCTCCCGCGAATGGGACTCTGAGTCTGCAACCGGACGGAAGTTTTTCGTATCAACCAGGAGCGGCGTTTGCTGGGACAGACACGTTCCAGTACCGGCTGGTTTCAGGCAACGACCGGTCGGCTCCTGGAGTAGTCACGATCACAGTTCCTCAGCCAGCAGCACGCCCCTCGCAAGGAGTGTCTGACGAGTACATCACCTATGCCGGTCAAACACTCCGTTCGTCCGTTGGAGCCGAGCAGTTGGAACGGCTGGTTCGAGCCGATGCGTTTGCGATTGGCGACGATGTGCGGCAACTGGAGTTCTCATCGCAATTTCACATGCTGGTGGCTCGCACGCAAACAGAAATTCGCATCTACGACACCGACACTCGGCAACTCATCAGCACACGCAATGCGAACACCGAGTTCACAGACATGGACCTCACATCAGATGGCCGGTACCTGTTCGTGGCCGATTCGGGTGGGTATCGAATGGGGTATCACGAGGCGATCCGGCCGCACTTTGCTCATCGTTACGACTTGCAAGAGCGTTCTTGGGAGCAACGTCCAACGAGCATCTTGCACCGGATCGAGGCGGTGAGTGCCGAACGGTTTCTGATACAAGAGTTGGATCAGCATGTCGACATGATGCTGAATGACTTCGTGGCGGGCACAGAGCTTTCTCGTATTCGGGCAGGCTACTACGGCGACTTCGAGTACGACGAACAGACGGGACGTGTTTACCACGGCAGTTCGGGAAGCACATCGCATGAGATTCATGTGCGTACGGTCGTCGGAAACCAATTGACTTACACCAGCAGCACAGAAACCTACGGGACAGCACAAGATGGCGGCGGCAGTTCTATCCTTTCGACTGATGGGCGATATTTCTTCTACGGGGACCTGCAGGTCGAGGCGGCGGATGTGAAATCCAACGTTCGGCTGCTGCCAGAAATAATTCGAGCCGCAACCGGAAGTGTCGCGTTCGGCAGCAGCCGGTTCTACGACACGACGACGGGAACCCAACTCGGTCAGCTTCCGTTTTCGACAGATGTCATGACGGTTTCTGATGACGGACGGCATCTGTGGGCCAAGAACGGCGACCAAGTGGAGTACTTCGGGATTCGTATGACTCCCGCTGGATTGCTGGCGAACGACATCGGGATCAATCCAGAGATTCATCGTCCTCGCGTGGTCGCCTCACCGCAGCACGGCTCTGTCACGATTCTTCCGAGCGGACAGTTTGAGTACGTCCCCGCACTCGGTTATGTGGGCGATGACACCTTCAGTTACCAATCCACCGGGGTGCTGGGGCCATCGACGATTGCCAACGTCACGATTCATGTTTTGGCGGCATCGGGATTCGTCGCTCGTGATGACTCCGCTGGCGTGATCACCGGAGACCGAAAAACACTGTCGGCCGCGAGTTTGAAAGGGAACGACAGCGAACGAGTTCTGGGGGCAGGACAAGTGGAACTCGTGACCATGCCTCAGCATGGCCGAGCTGAAAGCCTGCCCGACGGGACCATCGTGATCACGACGGAGTATGGATTTTCTGGCGACGACTCGATTCAGTACCGGTTGTCTTACGGTCACGAAGTCAGTGAGTCGGCGACGATCAGGTTCCGTGTCGCGGCGAGCTCCGGTGGCTTGGACACACTCAATGACGTCTATGCAGTCCCGACTCAGCAGGTGTCACAAATTTCGGCGGTAGATGGAGTGCTGGCGAACGATCAGCCAGCTCCGAGCGGCTTGCGACGCGTGGAATTGGTGACGCCGACAACCAAAGGCCAACTGACTCTGCGCGACGATGGCTCGTTCGACTACCTGCCGAATCCGGGAGCCTATGGGACGGACGAGTTCACCTATCGAGTTCAAGCACTTTCGGTCCCCAGTCGAGTCGCAACCGTTCGATTACACCTCGTTGCGCCTCGATTCGTCGTCTTTGGAACTCAGCTACAGGTTCATCTGCGAAGTGGATCGAGCCTGCAAGTGAATGACATGCGAAATCACTTGCTGATCCGCGAAGGGGACGAAACGTTCCAGCACCAATTCACAACCAGTGCCGAGAAGCTTGCGATCAAATCGTTGGTCATCGTCGGTTCCACCGGAGCCGATCGGATTGATCTTTCGCTCGCGGACTCATGGAACTGGAGTCTTTCGCAACCCATTCTGATTCTGGGAGGCGATGGCGATGACACAATCATTTGCGGAGCATTCCACACACGCATCGAAGGGGGCGGCGGCAACGATTCGATTAAGGCGAGTCATGGAGACGACGCTCTACTCGGTGGCGATGGCGATGACGGGAACGACTCGCTGGAAGGTGGCTCAGGAAATGACTCTCTGAATGGTGGGGATGACGATGACACGCTGGTCGGACAGACGGGACGGGACTTGTTGGCCGTCAGTCCCGGCAAAGATGTGTTGCAAGGTTCGACCACCAGCTTTGTCGTGGCGGCCGGAGGGCTCAATTGGGTGCTGGCCAATAACCGAGTCAGCGCCACGTTCACAGTCGAGCGGACTCGCATCACAGTGGCCAACACGTTGCGAGGCCAGTTTGGCGGGGCAATTCTGGTGGGTAATGAGGGAAACAATAAGCTCGACGCGACTGGGTTTTCCTACGGCAACGTGATCATGTACGGCGATGCGGGGAACGACACGCTGATTGGGTCGCCGGGAACAGATTTTATGAGTGGCGAAGCAGGTAATGACCTGCTCGATGGGCGTGGCGGGCACGATGCTCTCAGCGGCGATGAAGGCAATGACACACTGCGAGGCAACACTGGTGACGATTCTCTGCTCGGTGGCGAAGGGAACGATTCGCTCGATGGAGCCGCCGGACGTGACAGTCTCAGTGGTGGCTTGGGGAATGACACCTTCCGCGACGGCAATGGGTTCTACTGGTTTGAAGATGTTGCGATTTCTCCCAATATGACCCTGTCCGCGAGCGGTATCGAAGGTTTCGGCACGGACAAGTTCGCCAATCGCGTGTTAGGACTGATTGTGTTTGGTGACGAACGAAACAACGTCATCGACGCGAGTGCCTATCGTGGCAGCGTCACCATCGACGGTGAAGAAGGTGACGACACACTGATCGGTAGCGCATTCAACGACGTCATCGTGGGAGGCGAAGGGAATGACAACATCTCTGGAGCCGACGGCAACGATGTCCTGTTGGGAAACGAGGGCAACGATGTGCTTAGCGGAGCCCGTGGTGCCGACACTCTCTTGGGACAAGCGGGCCACGATTCACTGTCGGGAGGTGACGATGCCGACGCTCTGTTGGGGGGTGACGGCGACGACACTCTCTTGGGGCAAGCCTCGACAGACACGCTGGTTGGTGGCGCCGGAGCAAACTTTTTGGATGCAACCACTGAGGCACGAGACCAATTCTCGTTCAACCCGGCACCGCTGATTGTTGGCCTTGAGCCACCATTAGCGATGCAGATATTGATTGACCTCTTTTCCAATTTGATGTCGCAGGAAGATGAGTCGAGTTCCGACTGATGGGGATGTCGGCTTCAGCGAGAAGTGTCCCAAAATCTGTCACTTAGAACTCTCGCTTCGGATTACGGACGTCAGGTTCGAGAAGTCATTGCGATTTCGTTCCTGCACGCTCCCGGCGGCGGATGAGCCAACGTCCCAACTCGATTGTTACATCAAGTTGTATTGAGTCTTCTCAATCAATCTGCACTCGCACGGAATGCAGGCGTTGGCGGTCGCCACTTTGCGAACGATCGACACCGACTGCTGCGGCAAAAGCGTGTGAGTCTTCAGATAGGCTCCCAACGACGTGCCGTCGATGAACTCCATCACGAGGTAATGCACGCCATCGTGCTCATTGACGTCGAACACGATGCCGAGGTTTTGATGCGAGATCGCCGCCAGCAACGCCGCTTCGCGTTTGAAGCGATCGAGCATCGCCTCGCTGTCTGTCGGCGAGAAGTGGGGCACTTTGATCGCCACTTTGCGATCACCCAGTTGCGTGTCCGTTGCGAGATACACGGCACCCATACCGCCGCCGCCGAGTTCCTTCACGATGCGATAGCGTCCCGCTTTTCCGAACGAGGCACCCGGCGTGATCGCACCACGCGCGGCCGTTCTCGGCTCGGCGGGCGCCTCGCCCTCCCGTTTCTCGGATGGTCTCTGAGTTTCTGCTGGCCCGACCGACGCGGTTCTTTGTTGAGCTTTCGGAAGCGAGCTGGGTTGTACGCCCGAAACCGCGACCAGCGAACTACCCGAAACGAGCTTCCTCACGGCTGCAATCTGCTGCGGAAATCGAGCGGTCATCTCTCGGCCCGACGCAGGCTTACCAGCCAACTTACGAGCTTCCAGTTCCGCGATAATCAAATCAGGCGTCACTGTGTCCGCCGTTCCTAACTCTGGAAATCGTTCGAGATAACTTTCGAGCAGCGTCTCCATTTCTCGCCGCCACATCTTCACAATGTCGATCTTCACCAGCTCGGCAATCGCAGCACGGCGAAACGCCCGCAAGTCGGACGGCAACGAATCGAGTTGCCTCTCGATCTGACCGGGTTGCCAACTCAAATCCCAATCCGCCAACCAATCGGTCAGTGCATCACGAACATCGTCACTGAGCTGACTCAACACAGAGATCAAGGCATCGTTTGGCATGACCGGCAACTTTACAGAAATTACCAAGAGGCAACAGGTCGTCGTACAAACGCTCGCCTATGCACATTTTCTTTGCGAGTCACATTCGCCATATGAGCAATTCATAAACCTGGTCACGAATCGCATCGCTGCTCATTCTTCGCCCCACTCGATGCAGACATGGAGCGTATCCGTGGCGAAGCAGTCATTCCATCCGAACCAACTCGAGCTGGGTGAGGTGCCGATAGCAAGCTGAGTCTCCGCGTACCGAAGATTGGGATTGAATCGCTCCCAGCGTCCAATGTGTCGGAGCGGACGGTTGAACTCGTCGCGCCAGTCGTTGCCGTCATGATGTCTCCAGCCGGACATCCACATCGCGAGACCACGCCCTTCCTTCAGAATGAATGCTTCCTCGTCTGCGGACGAAATTGTCAGCAGTCGCCCCTGAAGTTGAGCAGCGAGGCGTCGTGCGTCCGAGTAGTTGAGCGGTTTATCGGTCACGAAATACTTGTGGCCATTCCAATTCAAGCATTTGTCTGCGATCTGTTTCGGTGGAGCCTTCGCCACCAATCCCAACGGGGCTGCAGCATTTCCGTCAAGCCGAAAGCCACTCCCCTTTTTTAGCGTCAGTTCTAGCTTGTGAATGTCAGCCACGCTTTGATGGACGATCACAGCAACCGCCTGAGGACAGGGTGGGGCAAACGCGGTCCAACAGGACAATTGCGAAGCCAATCCTTTCCAAGCGACGAACCGCTTCCCATTCAATGCGGCGGTGATAGTGATGCGGTCATTGGTTTGAGTGACATCGAGTACTAATTCATAGCGTTGTCCATTCACCAGCTTGCTGGGACGAACGACCGCACCCGTTGCGAGCGGCAAATCTTTGGCCTCTTTCCGATCCACCATATGGAGTCCACTGGCCGCTCCGTTCCAGGCGCTAAGTATCAACGTTTCGGATGTCAGCCCCACCGGAAACGTAATCGAGACGTGATCGTCATGAGTTCGCCGCGTGAACTCACAATTGAGCTGATAGTTGCCGTGAACCGCGACCGGGACAAAGAACATCGCGTCCGGCCCAGCTTCGCACGAAAGCGCGCCGTCAATGCGTTTCCAGTTTCCACGCATGACGTTCTCCGGCAGCTTGACCATCGAGAGCAAATCAATCGGCTTGTTCAACAGGAGTTCGTTCGGTCCTTTTTCGCCCTTCGGCTGAAACGAAAAAGCCTCCACCGGAGCGAGCAACAACACCCAAGCCATGCTGATTCGCAGAATCCAAACCATCGAAGCATCTCCCGAAATTGAGCAATCACAATTTCAACCAGACAGGGATCACACCGAACCGGAAACGCCCCGCCTACCGCTCAATTGCATTCGGGAGCCAAACGACGACAGCAATTCAAAAAATAATTTGAGAAAGCCTTTCTCCGTGTCTTCCGTGCAATCCGTGTCCAACATTTTCGGTCGCGATCAGAGCTGGACACGGATTGCACGGAAGACACGGTGACGACCGCAAAGAAACGAAAGATTGCCGATGAATACGAAGAGAATTTTGTGCCTTCGTCCCTTTGTGGTCGGTCCTCCGAACAATTTCCGCTTTTCAGCGGGAGTGGCGGAGAGCCTTATTTCCGAAGTGCTTCATTTGCTCTTGGTGGATTTGGAGCACCGAGTGGTTGGCCCTCGTAGTAACCCCTCAATGCCCACAGAAAATAGTCAAGATTCTCTTCGAGTTGCTCTTGTGGGTGACGCGCACTTTGGAGCATTGGCTTGAGGCAATCACGACTGGCCAACAACAAGTAATTGGCCTCCCGATTTCCCCAGTTGGCTTTCCTTTGCAACCACGGAATCTGTGTTTCCAATTCAGCGAGTGCCTTGGAGGCGAATGTTGCCAAGTCACTTTGTTTGTCTGGATCGATTCTGTGCTCAATGAGTCCTGTTCGGATCGCAAACAACCGGTCGCAGACACTTCGGTTCGTTCGAGACCATGACCACCAAGTGATGGCTATCGCGCACAGAACCAACGCGGCCATTGAGCGAGAGGAACGTAGCTTCGTGAGGTCGAGTTTCGTTTGATTGGTGACCGAAGCTGGCACAGATTGGTGGCGATGTGTGCGTGGGACTATTAGCGGTGACTCGGCGAATGGATTGTGTGTGATAGGCGTCGTGGAAACGAATGGACGAGGTTGATCTGAGATCGTTGGAAACGACGAGTGTGTCTCGTCTGTTGGTAATGGAGCGGCCTCAACCTCGATCGGTGCAGTTGTAATCGAGGTGGCTCGAGTCGTCGCGGTGACTTGTTTTTCTGTGACTTCGTCTTCTTTCTGAACTGATTTCTGAGCTGAGACATTCAGCGTGCCCGTTGAATTCATCCGGCGAGTTTCAAACAGCTTGGAAAACACAGCGGCTTCGATCCACTCTCCGTCCAATCCCTGACGGACGAAGTCCTCTGGAATCAAGTCTCCGGAGCGAGCCATTATTTTCAACGTGTCATCGCGCATTGGGCCAAGCAAGGCACCGAATGTCGTCCGAACGTACCAAAGCTGAGTAGCGGACATTGTTGAGCCTGTGCAGAAGGCGTTGGTTAATACTCACCGACAACTTGTCGATCGCGGCGATTGGAAAGCCGTCGATGGGTTACGACATCAATGTTGTAATTGATTCCGGAAACTCGCCCGTCTGCAAATGACATGTGCAGGGTTCCAGAATGAGCGCTTCCAAATCCCCAGGTGTTATCAACGCCGGAGGTATCTTGATGCGGCCGAAGGCTGGTGCCTGCGGCACGAGTCCAGCGAGTTGTATCGCGCTCGTCTGACACGTATGGCCCTTCATCATCACCTAGAGAAGAACCATCGTAGTATTTGCGCGGATCAACGGATTTTTCACCGACGAGATAGACTTGACTGCTTCCATCAACAAGATCTCGCAAGTTGTATTTGCTATGCACGAAACTGACGCCGGTCGCAGCCGAAGGAGGGGGAAACACATAACTTCCGTTGTCCACCGAAATCACGGTCGACGGTCCGCCATAGAATGCGACATCTTCGCCTCCGTTAATGGAGTAATCATTGCGTGCTCCAACGGTGAGTGGACCGCATAGCCTTGGTTGCAGCACGAACCAAATTGTTGGATCAACTCGATAGTTCTCAACGCCACGTCGAGTTGGACACATAAAAATCGAGATGGGAGTACTCAGCCGTTTCACATTGCCATTCAAGAGAGTTGAACTTGTTTCATCATCCTTTGGAGTTGCTCCGAGTTTGTAGAGCCCTGTCTGCTCCATAAACGGTAAGATCTGGTACATCCAGCTTCCTGGTTGATCATTGCCTGCACCACGCCCTGGATGTGGTGCCCATCCTATTCCCCAACCGTTGGACGGGAAGTGGTTGTAGGTGTCATGGAAATTGTGAAGCGAAGTGCTCATTTGCTTGAGATGGTTTTTGCATTGAGTTCGCCGTGCCGCCTCGCGCGCGTTTTGCACTGCTGGCAACAATAGTGACACCAACACCGCAATAATCGCGATGACCACCAAAAGCTCGATCAGAGTGAATCCCGATCGTGTCGAAAACGGACGCATCTCTGACGACGTTTTCAGAAAACAAAGATTGGGACCAGCAACTGAACTTCGTTCTGACGACGAGTGATGTTTCATGGGCTGCCTCACGGGGGAAAGACTCAGAATTGGTCTGTGGACATTGAACTGCCAATCCAATTGCAATCTCGCCAAGTTTTGCGACAGGGTTTTTAGAATTTTTATGCCCAGAAATCATTTGGCGGGCAATTTTGGAAAGCCCTTCCAAAGCAGTGTTCCATCGGGCGACCGGACTTCGAGGTTGCGCCAGCGGACAAGGCCGCCGGAGAAGGTGTGGAGTCCGACACAGCCTTTGTCCAAACGATCGCGGCTGCTGGAGGTTAATGGTTTGCCGTCGACGATAACGTCAATCTTTTCGCCGCGAGTTTGTATCTCGATCGCTTGCCACACGTCCGGCTTCCCGTGAACGCCATTTTCCAAAAGTCGTCGGCTTTGGTGCCCGTGACCTTGACCATCAACCGCTCCGACCAAGTCCACATTACTTTGGCCAAATGCGCCAAACGAAAGATGCCAGAAGTTGGCTTTGTCGGTGAATCGGGAAACGATGCTGTAGGTCAATCCGGGACGATTGCAGCAGCTTTCAACTTTGAGGTTGTAGTCCGTCCAATTGGGATCGCCGAATGTCAGGATTTGCCAAGTGTTGTCTCCAACCGGCTCCGTGATGAGTTCGTCGTTTTCAATCCGCCAGTTGCCTTCAATCAATGTCGGAATCCGTGATAGGGCTGGATCAGGCGCGAGATCGTTGGAGTTGTTTCCGGCTTTATTCCTCTTTTGCTTCTTGATGGTTGCCGGGAACGAGCCAATCGTTGTCTCGTCAAGTTTGGCGATGACCTTTGAGTCCACCCATTCGATGGTCGCCTTCACGTTGTTGCCGTTTTTGAGTTTGAAGGTCTCCGTGTCGAACTCGGCGTTTCCGACTTTGATGTGTAGGCGATGTTCGCCCGGTTTGACTTGGTATTTGTGTTCGCCGTCAGCAATCGTGAGCGAGTCTTTTTGGAACGTGACTTCAACATCATCGGCCAGCACTTCGACCTTCACGACGGCGTTGCCGTTCTGGAAGTAGATGATCGCTCCCAACAAGAGAATGAATGACATCGCGGCAACGGCAACTCGCCCGGTGCGACGTGGTGGCGTGGTACGAATCGCCGTCGATGGGGTGAGGTAATCCTGCAACGCTTGAGCGAACTCCGTCATTGATTGATAGCGGTCTTCCGGCTTCTTCTCGATGGCCTTCAAGACAATCGCCGTCAGACGCAGGTCGAGGTCAAAGCGATGCTGCAATGGGGACGGAGTTTCCTGAGTCGTCATCTGCGTGAGGACTTCATGGAACTGTTCACCCGAAAAGGGAACCGTGTCGGTCAGCAGTTTGTAGAGCACAACTCCCAAGCTATAGACATCGCTTCTCGGGCCGATGGTGGCGATGTCCCCCTTCATTTGCTCCATCGGCATGTAATGCGGCGTTCCTAGCAGCGTGCCAACTTGAGTCTTCCGCGGACCAGTTCGAGCCACATTCACGGCGAGTCCGAAGTCGATCACCTTCGGTTGCTGCTGTTGAGTGAGCATGATGTTTTCGGGCTTCATGTCTCGATGCACGATCCCTTTCTCATGCGCCGCGCTCAGAGCTGCCGCGACATCACGCACGATTTCGACGGAGCGTTGCGGAGTCAGCCTGTTCTTCTTGAGAAACTCGCTCAATGTGACGCCGTCGATGAAATCCATCACGACGAACGGCACACCGGCGAACTCACTGACGTCATGCACGACCGGCAGGTTCGGATGCGAGACCATCGCCAGGCACTCCGCCTCACTGCGGAAGCGATCAAGCAAGTCAGGACTGTCGAGTGCCGTAAGCTGCGGCACTTTGATCGCGACGTCCCGCCCCAGCTTGCTGTCCGTTGCCAAGTAGACCGCCCCCATTCCGCCATGACCGAGTTCTTTGAGAATGAGGAATCGCCCGTTCGTGCCAATGCGATCTCCCACTTGAAACGTGCCATCAACACCGGTGAGCCGGGCGGCGTCAGTCCCCGGACTTCGTTGCGGAAGAGTCCGGGGGCTGACGCCGCCCGGCTCGCCAAGAAGGTGATCTTCGCGAGTTGAGATCACTCTTCCCGAAGTGCTCGTGTCCGCCGCTTGAATCAACGCCGTGTTGGCCAGCAGCGAACCGCCACCCCCCGCAAGCCGTCTGACCGCATCTGCCTGTTGAGCAAACCTCGCCACAAGCTCTGCGTCCGACAGTCGCCGACCAACCAGCTTGCGAGCTTCCAGTTCTGCCACGATCAAATCGGCCGCGACCGTCTCCGCCGTACCGAGTTCTGGAAACCGCTGGAGATAATCTTCGAGCGGGATGTCGAGCTTTCGCTTCCACATCTGCACGATGTCGATCTTTACCAACTCAGCCAACGCGACGCTTTGAAACGGCTGCAACTCAGCCGGCAAAGATTCGAGTCGCGATTCGATCTGTCCGGGCCGCCAATCCAAATCACACTCCGCCAACCAATCAGTGAGCGGATCGCGCACCTCGCCGCTGAGTTGGCTCAAACTGGTTGTCGTCGTTGGTTGATGCATGGCAAGTTGCTTTGCGAAAAAGTCCGAGCGGTGAGAAGCGAGGCTGCCTTACCAATTGCAAGCCGACGACCATTTGCGACAGTGAATCCGAAAATTTTCCGGCAAGCAATCAACGAGCACGCGGCTGTCGTGCATTGTGGCCGATCCGTGTCCCCCGTGTGGTCCGTGTCTAACTCGCTGGGACGATCGGTTTTGAACACGGACCACGCGGACGACACGGAACTTTTCGTAGTGGCGACGACACACGCCCCCGGCCCCGGAATGAACTCACCTCCGATGCAGACGCGGGAAGCACCACAGGCTGCTACTCACCGCCATCTGATAACACTTGGCGGTACAGCGCCGGTGCCACGAAGAAGCCCGTTTGCATCAGCGCGTTGAGAACTGGCTTGAGCGTAGTCAGCAGCCCCTTGCGTTTCGCGGCGAGCAAAATGCCGAGCGTTCCGATGACTGGTATTCCCAGAGAGATCGCCAGTCGACGGGCAGGACGATCGTCCAAGATCAACCACGGCGGATTGGTTTCGAGAGCCAAGTGGATCGCTGCGCTTTCGCCGGGACCAAGTCCAGCGATCAAGATCTGTGGATCAATGGGCTGCGTGAGTTCGACTTCGTGAATCCACCGTGGCAGCGGCGCGGCGGACACGGTCTCACCGATCACGGCGGGCTCGCCGAACAATTCCAACAGTAAGTTCAGACGATTGAGGTCGGAGAGAGCGATGATCGGGCTGGAATCACTCACGACGCGATTGGCCATCACAGCGTCTCCGCGTTCTGGCGTTCGCTCTCCCACTCAGATGCGGTCATGTCGAAGAAAGGAATTCCTAGTTGCGAGGCATGGCTGATGAATTCCGCGCGGCCCAATCCAAACCACTCGGCCGCTTTGCCGCTAGAAATGAGGCCGCGACGATACAGCTCCAACACGACAAGTTCGGGAATGGACTGTCGAACGGGTTGGTTCAGCGAATTGAGCACCGCCACAAGTTCATCATTCAATTCGATGGTTTGCTGGCTCATGTAATAACTCCGGACGGGTCAGAGTGAGTGACGCAACCAATGTAACACTGCCACCGAGTGACCGGACAGTGCGGACATCGCCTCCACGAGGCCAGCCACGACGCTGACCCGGCCCCGGAGCGGACTCACTTCCGATGCAGACGCGGGTAGCACCACATGCTTCGATCGTTTTGATTATTACCAAGATCATTGATTCTCAATTCGATCGTCTTCGTGGCGGGAGGGAGTTTGACGTCGATGGGGATGATGCCGGCTTGCGGGCTTTCGTAGAGGCGTTTCGCGTCAGCCCAGACTTCGTACTTCCCATGATGAGCGAAAACGAGATCAAAGCCATTCGCGAAAGTCACTGGTATCAACTTCGATGTCGCGCAGAATTTTTCGCATCAGCCCAGGCCGATGTCCTTTCCTTTGTGGACCGGGACTGTGGTGCGGCGACCATCGGGATGTTGGAATTGCCAATGGCTGCCCTTGGACTTTCGCAGAAGCTGGAAGCCCATCTTTTCCAAGGCACGAATCAGGACGCGCGATTTGATGTGCGGTAGATCGGCGTCGCTCACACCATCACCTCCACATGCCGCACGCCGATGATCTCGGCTTGTCGCGGCACAGGCTTGCCGGTGGCCTTGAAGTCTTCCAGGCACAGTGAGATCACGTCGATGATGTTGACCATCACTTCCTCGTAAGTCTCTCCCTGAGCGTAGCAGGCTTTGAGCGCCGGGCATTCGGCCACGAAGTAGCCAGCCTCGTCCTGTTCGATGATGATTTGGAAGTCGTGCTTCTTTTTCATGAGCCATGCCTTGGAGCGTTGGTTTCGCCGAGTGACGCGGCCAATGTAATGCTGACGCTGAGTAACGGGAAAGCGCCATCACTTCCGATGCAGACGCGGGTAGGCCCTGGAGTGCTGCGGCTCGACGCAGCCCTCCATTCAATCGCAGTGGCGACGTTGATTGTTGAGAAAACGACCATCGAACAGCCGACCGTCGTCACGACGCTTTCTGGACTTTGGTGGTCGTCATTCCAAATGAATGGAGTGCTCCGTCAAGCCGGAGCACTCCAAGGACGCGGCGACGCCGCACACACTCGGCCCCGGAGCGGACTCACTTCCGATGCAGACGCGGGTAGCACCACATGCTGTGATCGCCCCAATCTTTGCCAAGATCGTTGATCTTCAATTCGATCGTCTTGGTGCCGGGAGGGAGTTTGACGTCGATGGGAATGATGCCGGCTTGCGGGCTTTCGTAGAGCCGTTTTGCGTCGGCCCAGACTTCGTAATTCACATGATGGCCGTAGACGTTGTAGCCAATCGCGGTGAAGCGGCTCATGCCTTCGGGAACTTGATACGTCACCGTTGACGGCGCGTGAGCAAAGAGAAACTCGTCGCAGGGCTGAGCATCGCGAAAGTGGACCGGGACCGACCGCAACCCCGTGATCGGCTGATTGTGGGTCAGCGCGCCATACCCCACGGAACTCGATGCAATCGAGAATTTGAGTGTGCCGAGTTTTCCGTCGAGCATCTTGTCCGTGACTTTATCCGATGCCACGGAATGGAATCGGGGATAGCACCAATAGGTGTGATCACAGTGTTCCCCGGACGGTTCGGCCACGAGTTCCAACAGCGATGCTTTGGCTGGGATAACCACTTTCACAATTGCAATTCCGGCGACGCCCGAGTCGTAGACCTGCTTGCCGTCAATGAAGACAACGTACTTCGCCGTTCGGCTGCCTTCGTTGTAGCCAATCGCCGAAAAACTTTTGGCGCCCATCGGGATCGGGCATTTCAGACGTGACGGAGCGGCAGCGCCGTAGAAATCGTCACAGACTTTGAAGTCGCGAGTAATCAACGGTCAAGATCGGTCTCCCCAACCGAGCGGCAATTGATTAACGGCGAACTGCGACGCACCAACTTTGATCGCACTTGCCTTTTCGCCGGCGAGACGAATGAAGCCGTTCTTGCGATCTTGTTCGCGATCTGCGTCGGTGATGACATCGCGGCGGATCGTGCCCGACAACATTCGTACTTTTGCACTGTGAAAGGTGACAGAGCATTCGTGGCTCCCGATCGAAAGACGCCCGAGCATCCGCGTCGATCTGCCTAGCCGAGAGTACTTCCCGCTCCAGTTCAAATAGTCTTTGACGTCATCAAAGTCGATTTTGATCTCAGCGTTATCGTCATCGTGACGCGTGCGAATGCGGAGTCGATGCCGCTTGTTGGTCCCAAGCAACGACGGGGTACGTTGGGTTTCTTTCTTGGACCAAGCGTGTTCGCCGTCTATGCCATGTAGACCGCTATGGTCACCGGATTCACCGACCTGAAGCCCCATGTGGTGAAGACCAACAGGGAATCCAACGAAGAAAACTGGAACTCGCGCATCAGCGAGCGTTAACTCCATTTCGAATTCGTAGTCGCCATCGATAATCGCTGGCAGTGGGAAGTTCGCCCCTGCTTTCGGCTTCAGCGTGATCCCGTTCTTCGTCGGTTTCCCTTCGACGTTCGCATTCCAATCAATCCCGCGTGGAGCCCAATCGACGCCTTCGGACCATTCGAGGAGGTCGATCCACTCGCCGGGCTTCGCGGGGGGTGGGGTTTGCGTCACGGACGGATTCGGATTGGGATTCACAGGACCGGCGGGCTTCACGGGAGCCGCTCCCTTCAGCGGCGCGATCTGGTCGAGGCGTTTGGTCACGAGTTCCTTCTCGAGCACAGAGGTGAGATTCGGCTGCGCTCGCGCGTACCACTCACCCGCATGGACCAGCAGCGCGGTCTTCATGGCTCCGGACTCGTTCTCAGCGATTTTCCACCACGCCTCGCCGACCGCAAATTGAACCGTCGCGTCGAGCGGAGCGGTTTGTTCCCGTTCGGCGGCGGCTTTCCATTTCGCGTCGCTGACTTTCGCCAGGAACGGCAACGCCGTCTTCCAGTCACCTTGCTGGAGCAAATGCCAACGTCCGACCGCCAAGTTCGCGGCCGGATCATCGGCGTTCGTGCCGAGCTTCGTGCTGGCGGTTTGAAACGCCTTCCAATCTTTCTCACGAGCCGTGACCGCGTCACGAGTCTCGGCGACGACTTTGTTGAGAGCATTCGCCGCCGGAGGACGTCGCACCGCCGTCTCTGTCGCAGACAGCAGTGAGATCGCGTCGGCATACCGATTCTCCTGAGCCGCCGCTCGCGCGAGACTCAACGCCTCGTCCACCGCCGCTGGCTTCAACGCGGCTCCCGACTTGTTGGCCTCCAAATACTCCACCAGCAACCGCGGCTTCTCTTTGTTCGCATCGACTTCAAACGCACCCACCAGTGCGTTGACCGCCTCCAGCCAACTGGCGAAGTCACCGACATCCTTCGCCAATGGGATCACCGTCGTCAGCACGCCATACCGCTGATCAGAGGCCAAACTCTTGTCGCGAGAACTCGCCATCAACTTCTTCACAACGTCCTGCTTCTCTGGTGCAGTCTTCAAGCGAGAGAGCTTGTGGATCTCCTCCAACAGCTTCGCGCTTTCCTTCTGCTGCTCAGCCGACGGGACGCTCGCTCGCGTCTGAGCGAACCCTGATGTCGCCGACGTGATCAGCAGAAAAGCCACGAGGCAGGCTCGAAACAGCCATCGCCAAGAACCGGTATGGTGTGAAAGAGTCATGGGCAAGAAGTCCTCGACGATCATTCGGGTTCCAGAGACAGAGTTCACCAGCAGCGAACGTGAGACGAGCACGATCAAGAATGGATGCCATTGCGTCAAGCGACCGGTCACAACGGGGTCTCTCGCTCCAATTGCGAACGTCGCCGAATCTGCGACAAGGGATTTCCGGAATTCTTCAAAAGCATCGAAAACGCACGCCCTCGCTGACGCTCAGTCCTCAAGCAATCGACCCCACCGAACTTGCCTCGGTGGTTTTCAAGCTTTTGCACTACGGCAACTGAGATTCAGAGAGCGGCGACTCGTAGTGCAAAAGCCCGATTCCACCGAGGCAAGCTCGGCGGGGGAGAGATGACATCGCTTGATTGGAGATTAGGTTGGCGGGCTAACGATCTCACGTCTCAAAGACCCCTTTCAGGCGGTTGAGCATGCGTTCGACGGTGCGGCGGACGATGCCGAGTTGGTCGGCGATCTCGTCGTTGGAATAATCAGCGAGCTTGAGTTCGATCAGCTTTTCATAAGCGGGGCGTTGGCTCTCCGGAAGTTTTTCCAATGCCTGCTCGATCACTTCATTCAAGATGAGCGCCTCTTCGGGGCTCGGCTGATCGTCGGGAATGGCGGGCAATAAGCCAGACTCATTCGTCTCGCGGCGGACGTCTCGCAGTCCCGCCGAATTGCGGCGGCCTTGCTGGCGAGCTTTGTTCAAAGTGATTTGCACGAGCAGCTTCCACAGTTCGGCGGAACTGCTGATGTGAAACTCACCGCGCTCGGCTCGAACAAAGAACGTCCGAAAAACCGACTGCACCACATCGGCACCATCGACTCGCCGAGCCACCCGCTGACTCAAGTTCTGCTCGGCCAGCCGCGCGAGTTGCTCGGCGTACTTCACGAACACTGCATCCGCTGCCGCCTCGTCGCCAGCACGGACTCGCGAAATGAGGTGATCCGCGATGCTGTTGGGATCTTGAGACAAGTGAGCCTCGGCGAATGCAGGGGCATAGTTTTTAGACAATTCGATCAATGACAATCCTAACATCAACAGGCCATCGTGCCATGATGCTTGCGCAGAGAAAGGATTGTTCGCGATTTCATCGCGAGTATCGGAAGTCTTGTGATTTCCGATAGCCCTCTTTTTA
>JAPLNX010000033.1 GCA_026400935.1 Planctomycetia bacterium
CCCTGTGAGATCCTTGTCACGGATCTCCGGCTTGATTGACGTTCGGCGTGCCATGCGGGAATGTTGCGCACGGCCGAGCGAAAGCGCAATACTGTACTCTTATATTTATTATGCGCAAATCCCGTGCCGAACAGTATTGGGACGCAGCTCAATTTACGAAATGAATTTCGTCCCCTTTGTTCCCGCGATTCGTCCAACTTCTCATGGTGCGCCCGCATGTACGACGTACTCAAACAGCTCTTTCTTCGAGTTGCGTTTGCGAATCGCTTTCCAGCCGACATCGGTGAAGCCGGCATCCTCGAACAGTGCGGCGTAGAATTCTTCGACGGGCAACATCGTGTCGTAGAACTTTGAGTTGCCCACGATGTAGAAGCAGCGAGCTTTGGGCGTCACGACTTTTCGCAGGCTCTGGAGATGCCGCTTGATGTCGTCGAAGTAGCGATGCACATACTTGCCCAGCAACGGAAGCTGCTCCGAAATTGCCGAGACGATGTCGTTGAAATGCGGGTATGCCATGTCGCCGTTGGTCGACTCCCAATCCGAGAGATTGCTCGTCGCACAGCCCCAGGTGCCGCCGATCGCTTGCCAATCCATCTCGCCGGCTTGTCGACCGCTTTCCCAAAAGCCCAGCCAGTACATGTAGGGACGGAGTTCGCGGATGTAGCTCATGCGGTTCGGATACGGCGGCGAGGTGATCACCGTGGGGTCAGGAAGTGACCGGGACTGCGGCCGAAAGCCGTCGCCGTTGTTCGCTCTCAAGAGCCTTGGTTAATGGCCGGGGCAAAAGCTCTTCACCACAGTGGATACAGTGATGCCAAGTCGCATTCGGGATCAGCATCGGGCCGCCAGGAGTATTGGCGGGAGCCGTACTTTGATACTCGCCGCGACGCCCATCGAGCGATTCGCTACCCAAAAGTGGGCACTGTATGACAATCATCATTGGCTCCTTCTGGCTCGGTTCATTCAATGGTCGGGATGAGCCGACTGTGAGGCGTTGGGCCAGGAGGTCATCCTCGGCAGTTCGAGTCACCACCACATCGTCGGCCGCCAGCGCCAATCGTCGAATTGCATCAACGATCTTCGGATCAGCCGCAGGTGCCGCCATGACTCGCATTCTCCTGGGGCAACCGCGTCACGGGCCGCGCGCCTGCAACACGTTTGGCGAGACCGAAGTCGGTCTAAGAGCGCGTCCCAATTTCGCTCCTTAGAGCAGCTCCTTGATGGGTTCACGCTCCTCCACCAATGCGATTGGGCGACCGTTGTGGTCCGGGAGGTTCGCCGCGGGATCGATGCCGAAGACTTCCCGGTACAGCGTGGCCAGCAGGTTTTGCGGAATGTATGACCGACCGATCGGCTGCTCCGCTCGGGACGTCGTCGCGCCAATGACCTGGCCCATCTTGAACCCGCCGCCGGCGACGAGGGCGAAGCTGGCCTGCGGCCAGTGATCGCGCCCGGCATTGCCGTTGATCTTCGGAGTCCGACCGTACTCGCCCCAGGCCACGACCGTCACATCCTGGTCCAAGCCGCGCTCTTCCAAATCGGTCACCAACGCATGAATCCCCTTGTCGAACTCAGGGAGCATCTGCCGTAGCGAACCAAAGTTATTCGCGTGCGTGTCCCAGTAGCCGGGGGCCAGCACAGTGACGACCGAGACTCCCGCTTCGACGAGACGCCGGGCTTGCAGCAACCGCGAGTAAGTACCGTATTGTTCCCGAACCTTCTCCGGTTCTTTGCTGACGTCGAAGGCGTCTCGGGCGCGCGACGAACTGATGATGTCGAGAGCCTGATTTGTGAACGCGTCCATCCCGGCAAAAGTGCCCTGAGTCCGTTCGACGGCGCGGTTGATGTTGTCGAAGGCACCCAGCAACGTCTTGCGCTGGGTCAAACGGTCGAACGTCATCTCATTGGCCAAACTCAAGTTGGCCACCAAGCCCGGCGAGCCGGGATCGAATGGCTGATGGGCCAAACCCAGATAGGACGGTTCGAGTGCCAATGACCTACGGCCGCCGTGGGGCATCTGATCCATGCCCAACGTGACGTACGGAGGGAGGTTCGTGCCGTTACTCGGAAGGAGCTTGCTGACCACCGACCCGAAGGTCGGTCGAAGACCAGGTTTCAAACTGAACGGGCCACCTTCTGGACCCCAAGGGTAACCGCACAACAACTCTTCGGGCACATGGGTATCAGTGGCGAGTGCTCGCAGGTTGCGGATGATGGTCAACTTGTCGGCAATCTTCGCCTGCAGCGGCAGCAGCTCGCAAATTTCCATGCCAGAGACGTTGGTCTGGATCGGCTTGAACTCGCCTCGGTACTCCGCCGGGGCCAGCGGCTTCATGTCGTACATGTCGATATGCGAAGGGGCTCCGCACAAATAAATCATGATCAGGGACTTGTGAGACGACTTGGCCTGCTGAGCTCCCTGTGCCTTGAGCCGCAGTAATTCGGCTAGGGTCAGGCCGCCAAGCCCCAGAGTACCCACTTGCAGAAAGTCGCGGCGCGAGAGGCCGTCGCACAGCGGCTTCTGTTTCGTTCCCCAAATGGTGAGCATGAGCAGATCCTCGAGCATCGTGCAGATGGAAGGCGGGACCATTGACTGATCAACGTGCGAAGTTGGGCTCCCGCCAGGTGGGTTGACGCGGTTCAGCTTAGCGGGGGACGGCGGCCACGCAATTCCGAATGATTCAGCAGCGCCGCTGGATCTCTCACACAGTCGGTTTCTGGCAGCCCGATCAATGGGCCGTTAAGACAACGTCCATGCGCGCTGCCCACTCACCGTCTTGGACTCTCGATTAGGAAATTCCTGTGGCCTATCGATTTCTTTCGCTGCTGCTTGCCTTGTCCTTCGTTCCCGCATCTTTGGCGGGTGAGATTTCCGCAGACCGGATCAAGTCCGCGGTCGCTCATCTGGCGAGCGACAAGCTGGAAGGTCGCGAACCGGGGACCAACGGCGAGGTTCTCACGACGGAATACCTCGCCGATGAATTCGAAAAGGCTGGCCTCAAGCCGATTGGTGAACGCGACTCGTACTTCCAACCGGTGCCGCTCGTGCGCGTCATCACCAGCCCGAAGTCGACGCTCCAAGCAGTGAAGTCCGGAACCACACTCGACATCCCTTGCGAGGAAGGCTTCGCGGGAGTGAGTCAAACGCAAACAGGCGACGAAGCGTTCGATGCCGAGGCCATCTTCGTGGGACACGGCATCACCGCGCCGGAATTCGGATGGAACGACTATCAAGGGGTCGACGTGACGGGGAAGATCGTCGTCCTCTTCACGAATGAGCCACCGTCGAGCGATCCCAAATTCTTCGGAGGCACGGCGCTGACGTATTACGGGCGCTGGACGTACAAATTCGAAGAGGCTGCTCGGCGCGGAGCGAAGGCTTGCTTCATCATTCACACGAATGAGACGGCGGGTTATCCGTACTCGGTCGTGAGGCGACTGGAGAGTGCGCAGCTCAAGCGAGAGCCCAATCAACCTGTGCTGGCGTTCGCGGGCTGGCTCTCTCGGACAGCGGGCGAAAAGCTGCTGGGACTGTCGGGCCACACCGTCGATGACGCTTTGAAGGAGGCCGACGTCAAAGGTTTCAAGCCGTATTCGCTGGGCGTGAACTTGAAAGGCAACCTCCCGACCCGCATCGAGAACTTTGTCAGTCACAACGTCGTCGGCCTGGTGGAAGGGAGCGATACGACATTGAAATCCGAGGCGATCGTATTCACTGCGCACTGGGATCATCTCGGTGTCGGCAAGCCTGTCCTTGGCGATTCGATCTACAATGGCGCGGCGGACAACGCCACGGGCTGCGGCCTCCTGCTGGAGCTTGCCCGTGCGTGGTCGCTGCAGTCGCCGAAGCCCAAACGATCCGCGGTTTTCCTGGCCGTCACCGCGGAAGAGAAAGGGCTGCTCGGTTCGAAGTACTACACCCGGAATCCGCTCATCCCTCTGAGCAAGACCGCGCTCAATCTGAACGTCGACATGATCCTGCCGCTCGGCGTACCGGCCTCGGTCGTCGTGACAGGTGCCGACCGAACGTCGATCTGGCCGACGGTCAAAGCGGCGGCCGAGAGGAACCGCCTGGAGATCGAAACGGACCAGAGGGCGCACCTGGGAATCTTCTACCGCTCGGACCATTTCTCGATGGCGCAATCGGGCGTCCCCGCGTTTTCCGTCGCAGCGGGAATGAAGATCACTGGCAAGCCGAATGACTTCGCCACAAAGGCTCACAAGGATTTCAATGACAAGGCGTACCACTCGCCACAGGATGAATTTCAGCCGGACTGGGATTTTTCCGGCTTCGTTGTGTTGGCTGAGTTCATGCTGGACGTGGCCCGCGACGTTGCCAACACCAACCAATTGCCGACTTGGAACGTCGGCGACGAATTCCGTCGTGACTAACGATTGAACGTCACTCCCACGCGAACAACGTGGCCAACGTTTCGTCGATCTGCTCGATGCCGGTGAGCGAATCGCCGGAGTTCTTCTGGCCGTTACCACCGCGAGCCGCACCTCCTTGGCCGCCGAGTCCGGTGTCGTTGCCCGCTTCGCCGTCGAGCGAATCTTTGCCGAGGCCGCCGATCAGCAGGTCATCGCCGAGGCCACCCTTGAGCGTGTCGTTGCCCGCGCTGCCGATGAGCGTGTCTTGGCCATCGCCGCCGATCAGCAGGTCGTGGCCGTTCTGGCCGACCAGTGCGTCGTCACCGGCTCCGCCATCCAGCGTGTCGTTGGCGTTGCCGCCGATGAGTGTGTCGTTGCCATCACCGCCGCTGATCGAATCTTTGCCCGCACCACCCAGCAGCGTGTCGTTGCCGCTGCCTCCGGTCAGGATCGTGTTGCCCAGGAACGCGGATGCATCAATGCGGGAACTCGTGTTCGCAGTCGTGAGACTCGCCCGCTCAATGGAATTGAGCGTCTCGTTGCCCAGCCCCGTGAGCGTGGCCGGCGTGAGCACAAAATTGGTCGCTCCCGCTTCGATGACCCAGTCAGTGCCGCTGCCCCCGTCGAGCTGATTGGTCCCGCCGTTCCCAGTAAGCTTGTCGTTCCCCTCGCCGCCGTCGAGGCTGTCGTTCCCCGCGCCGCCGATGAGCGTGTCGTTCCCGCCATTGCCCGACAGCGTGACGCTGCCACGAAACTTTTTCACGTCGATCTTGTCCTGGCCTGCGCTCCCGGCGAGCGACAGCTCCTCAATGTCGGCAATCGTGTCCGAGCCGAGTCCGGTCATCGTGTATTTGGTTTTGATCGTCGTCGCCGCAAGCTTCACCATCGAGACAGCCGCTGGATCGCTCGTCGGAGACATCTCTTCGATTAACCGATCCGTGCCGTCGCCACCAGACAGGGAGTCATCACCCAGGCCGCCGCTAAGGAAGTCGTTGCCTTTTTCGCCAGCCAGTGTGTCGTTTCCGTTGTCACCGATTAGGGAGTCGATCCCGAACCCTCCTAGCAACGAATCGTTCCCAATGCCGCCCCTGAGATCATCGTTGCCGTCTTCGCCGTCTAACGTATCGCTGCCCTCGTCACCAATCAGGAGATCATTCCCGTCTCCGCCTCGTAACGAATCATTTCCAGCTCCACCGCTGATGGTCTCACTGAGAAATGTTCCTCTGACCGTATCGTCGCCCGCACCAGCGATGAGAGTCACGTTCATCAAATGCGAGTACATACTCGATGAGAGACGAGATAGATCGATAATGTCGTCAGCGTCGCCGCCGACGATTATCAATGACTGAATTATGACCGGATCGACATCGTCTTGCACAACCGAATCGAGCATGACCTGCAAGTGCCCGTTCGCCAGAACGATGGCGGACAGCACTGTGTCGCCGGTAGCCGTGTAGCTCAAGCCGGCAAAATCATCAGCGAGAATCGTCCCAGTTGCACTCGGCGTCGTCAGGGTAAACCCATCGCTCGGATTCGATAACGTAACAGTAAAGCCTTCGTTGCTTTCAACGTTGGAATCACCGCTCACATTGATCGTGATCGTCTTTGAAGACTCACCATTAGCGAAATTCAACGTACCGGACGGCAATATACCGCCAAAGTCCGCTGCATCGGCAACTTGTGATCCGCTGCCAGTGACAGCGTAATCCACACTTGCCGAGCTGCTGGGGCCGCCATCGCGACTCACCAAAAATGTGAATACCGTGTTGCCACTACTTCCCTCGGGTTTGGTTGCAGCCACGGCCGCAATCGAAAACTTTGGTGGCGTCACTCCCACAAGACGTGCGACGAGGAAATCACCATTGCTGCTTCCAGCCATGACAATGTTTCCATCCTTTTGGACAGCCATACTGCTTGAACCGGCTCCGTTTGGACCAAGGTCAGCAATCTTCTTGCCGCCGGAAGCGAATGTGGTGTCGATGCTGCCGTCGTGGTTGTATCGAGCCACGGCGAATTTGCCCCAAGTATCAATGACAGTCCCCGTGACGACAATTTTGCCGTCACCTTGAATAGCAACACTATTGGCAAACTCTCCAGACGGTCCGAAATTGGTGATCTGCGTACCACCGATTCCAAAAGAAGTGTCTAACGTCCCATCGCTGTCGTATCGCGCTACTGCAAAATCGACGTCGCTGCCATTTTTCATCGATCCTGCTACCAGAATTTTGCCGTCGCTCTGAATCGCCGCTGCGTGATCCGCGAACGTCGTGAGCACCTTACCACCATTTCCAAACGTGGTATCCAATGACCCGTCGCCGTTGTAGCGCGCAATCGCACCCCGACCTGCCGAACCTGAATGTCCAATGACGACGATCCTTCCGCTATCATCAATAACTATGTGCGAGGCATATTCATCACCCGATTGAAAGTGGGTTTGGACGCCGCGACCATTCACATTCCCAAACGTTGTGTCAACCGTTCCATCGCTGTTGTATCGAACGACCGCAAATCCCGAACCATCATTCCCGTAGATGCTTTGTCCTGCGACCACGATCTTGCCATCGCCTTGAATCGCCACAGCCAACGCGCGAATCATGAAGCTGGCATCCGTCACCTTACCATCGGTGCTGAAAGTGAAGTCGAGGCTTCCGTTGCTGCGGTACCGCGCCATTGCAAATGTCTTGCTCGGCCCGATTCCATTCATTTCACTGCTTCCCACGACCACGATCTTGCCATCGTTCTGAATTGCTACAGCAGCAGCGTCCTCGTTGTTTTGCCCGAAGTCAGTATTGCCGTTATTGAACGTCGGGTCCAAACTTCCTTCGACGTTGTATCGTGCCATCACGAAGTCGTTGCCGCCGTCTCCCACGACGACGATCTTGCCATCGCTCTGAATAGCTAAATCATTGCCCTTAACAGACCCACCAAAGTCGGTAGTGACCTTTCCGCCGCTTCCGAATGTGGCATCCAAGTCTCCCACCGTGAGCAGCATGCGGTCTTCCAACGATTCGATTCGTTGCATTGACGCAGTACCGGCGACATCCGCCGCTCGCTTCTGCGACGACCCACTCGCCACTCGACGACGTTTCGGGAGCGAACGACCCCGCCACACGTTCAACCACGAGTTCCACAACATGGCGATCCCTGCCTTTCCCTGGAGTGCTGCGGCTCGACGCAGCCCTCCATTCATTTGGAATAAAGATGCGGATTGTCCAGAAAGCGGCCATCGTTCAGCCGACTCTCATCCCGACGGTTCTTGAACTTCGAGTGTCGCTCTTTCAAACGAATGGAGGGCGGTGTCGAGCCACCGCACTCCAGGTTGTCTTTCCTTCGCTTCAGTGACGCCCCACTCGCCACTCGACGATGTTGCGGCAGCGAACGACCCCGCCACACGTTCCACCACATGGCGATCCCTGCCGTTCCTTGGAGTGCTGCGGCTCGACGCAGCCCTCCATTCATTTGGAATAAAGATGCTGATTGTCCAGAAAGCGGCCATCAATCAGCCGACTCTCGTGACCACGGTTCTTGGCCTTCGAGGCTGATGTTTCAGTTCAATGGAGGGCTGCGTCGAGCCGCAGCACTCCAGGTTGTCTTCGATCGCTTCGACTGCGACTGGCGACATCCGCCGCTCGTTTCAGCGACGACCCACTCGCCACTCGACGACGTTTCGGGAGCGAACGACCTTGCCACACGTTCAACCACGAGTCCCACAACATGGCGATCCCTGCCTTCGCTTGAAAAGTGGCGAGTGGCGAGAACTCGGAATTCACAAAGGCCGCTCGCTGACACTTCCATCCCTGCGCGCACTCCGGTCGCGCAGTCGGTGCAATCAGTATCGGCAACGCAACCCGCAAACTTTGAACGGATCGCCATCGGTCGAGCAGTTCGCCGATGTCGCTCGCTCGCGCCGAGAGCAGTGCCATTTAACGCGGCCGGTTTCGCCAAGTCGATTCACGAAGGACGTCACGCTCGTAGGTCTTGATAGCATCGGTGATCAGGCGACGTTCGTCGGCAGTGAGACCGTGCAAGGTGTCAATAATCATCGCCGCCGATTTCACTGCGGCAGCGGCATCGTCCCGCGCCAAATCCCGATGGATGTCGTAGTCGGCTTGGTTGCGTTCACCGCGAAGTTGGTTCAATCGAGAACCGGCCAATGCCAATCCCACATGGCCGCCGTTTTGAAGTCGTCGCCACAAGAACGCATGAGCCGCATCGGCGCGAGGCGTCTGAAAACCCAACGCGATCAGGAAATCGCGAGCCTCATGAAACGCCGCGTAATAGCCACGACTCACAGCCGTTCGCCAATCCGCTTCCAAAACTCCGGTCACGGAACGTTCAGCGATCTTCAAAAAATCTTCGCCACGAATCATGCCCGCGATTCCGTACTGAGCCGAAAGACCGAAGCCAGCGGCGCGGGACAACACGTGAAGAGTCGTTCGTGCCACTTCCATTGACTGGCGACCAACTCGTCAACACTCCGAAAACTGGTCCGCACGACGATGGCCAAATGGCGGTCATCCGGGATTTCAGGATCGTCGTCGATCTCAACATGCCAAGAGTTTCCAGGAAACACATCTTGCGTCATCGCAATCACCTGCGGTAGTTCGGCGCGAACTCCGAGTTGCTCGGCGGCAGTGGAAATCTCCAGTGTGATTTCCGCACACGGTGGATTCGACGTCACAATCATTGCTGACTCCTTGGGAAGAGATGTCGGAGGGATAACAGGTCTGAAGTCTGACTCCAACTCCAAGTCGAATCCGATCAAGCACACCATTGGCGAGCAAAGCACGGTCTTCCAACGATTCGATGAGTTGCTTCGATCAAGCATCGGCGACATCCGCCGCTCGCTTCAGCGACGACCCACTCGTCACTCGACGACGTTTCGGGAGCGAACGACCCCGCCACACGTTCCACCACGAGTCCCACAACATGGCGATCCCTGCCCTGGAGTGCTGCGGCTCGACGCAGCCCTCCATCCATTTGGAATAAAGATGCTGATTACCCAGAAAGCGGCCATCGTTCAGCCGACTCTCATGCGGACGGTTCTTGAACTGCGAATGTCGTTATTTCATTTGAATGGAGTGCGGTGACGAGCCACCGCACTCCAAGAGGTGGCTGACGCCCATCGGCTCGCTGGGTACTTGCGCCGCGCACTCCGGTCGCGCAGCCCGCGCAATCAGTATCGGCAACCCAACCCGCAAACTTTGACACAACAAACTCTGGAGATGTTTTCGTCGTGTCGGTTACGATCTCAACGTGAGCCAAGTACGAAGCCATGCAAGGAAAACACAATGAGCACTGTTGAACTTCGCCGTGAGATCAAGAAGGCCGTCGATCGTCTGCCGACGGAACGTTTGCTGTCTCTGGCGGACTATGTGGATTTTCTGAATCGTCCGCCGCTGGTTCGGCGTGTGAAAGCAGCCGAAAAAGAAATTGCCGCCGGCAAAGGAGTGAATTGGCGGAAGGTCCGATCGGATGTTTGAAGTCATCCTGTCGTCCGAAGCGGAGGAATTCTACGCGGCGGCGGATCGACCATTGGCCCGTAAGCTCAGTCGCTGCTTCGCTCAGTTGGAAACCGATCCGCGCCGACACAACAACATCAAGCGTTTGTCGGGCGACTTCGCAGGCTTGTTACGTTACCGCGTTGGCGACTGGCGAGTTGTGTATCGGATTGATGATCAACCAAGTCGCGTCCTTATTCTTTCGATTGCGCATCGCCGAGAAGTTTACGAGTGACCGCTGAGATGCCGATCGAGCTCCGCGTTTAATTCTCGTCACCACCATCTAACGATCATGCGGCCCTAAAATTGGGCCATCGTATTGCTCTTAGTTCCCACGACGAAATCAGGGTAGACTGCCGCCGAAACTAACGATTTCGAGGAGACAATTCATGCGAACAATCACCATCGAGGAAGCCCGGACGGAACTGCCGCAAGTTCTCGATGAAGTCGAGGCGGGGGCCGAGGTCATCATCGCGCGCGGAGAGAAGCCGATCGCGCGTTTGGTGCGGATCGCAGACTTGCCGGATCGACGACGGTCGAAAGTGGGTGAGCTGCGTGGTGCTCCGTTTCAGATTCCCGATGCAGCCTTCGCGCCGCTCACTGACAACGAACTCAAGGAGTGGGGGCTGTGAGACCGCTGCTCAATACGTGCGCCTTCCTGTGGTTGACCACGGAGCCATCGCGGTTGTCTCAAGCGGCGACGGTCGCACTGGATGACGAGCAAAACGAATTGTTTCTCAGCGAGGCCAGCATTTGGGAAATCACGCTGAAGCACAAAGCCGGCAAGCTGCCGCTGCCCGACGCGCCACGTCGTTGGATTTCCGACGAGTTGCAATTCCACGGCATCCAATCGGTCCCGATCGCCTCGGAAGCGATCTACCTGGCGAGTGAGCTTCCGGGCGATCACCGCGATCCCTTTGACCGACTCATCGGAGCACACGCTGAGTTCGGATCGTTCAAACTCGTTTCACCCGATGACGCCTTCAAGACTCTGGGAATCGACTCCCTCTGGTAATTCTTCCGCCACACGTTCGACCTCGAAGCACCACTGAGGAACTCAAAACGATGGACCGCCGAATTCTCGGAAGCACGGGGCTGGCCGTCACACAACTCGGTTATGGCAGCATGGGCTTGCGTGGGCCGCGGACCTGGGGTGTCCGTGTGGTGAGCGACCACGATGCCGAGCGGTTTCTCAATGCCGTGCTGGATGCGGGCATCAATTTCATCGACACGTCTCCCGATTATGGGGCCAGCGAAGAACGGATCGGTCGCTCCATCGGGTCACGCCGCAGTGAGTTTTATCTCGCCACCAAATGCGGGTGTGTTTACACGCAACGGGAGGACCATCTGGAACTCGATCACGTCTGGAAGCCCGATGTCATTCGGCGAAATCTGGAGACGAGCCTCCAGCGTCTGCGCACGGATTCTGTGGATCTTCTGCAATTCCACGGTGGTGATGCCGAAACGCTGCAACGCGAAGGACTGATTGATGTCCTGACCAGTCTTCGGGATCAGGGCTTGGTCCGGTTCATCGGCGTCTCCAGTTCTCTGCCAAGTCTCTCGGCCTTGATCGACCTCGGTGTGTTCGACACGTTTCAGATTCCGTATTCCTGTCTGGCACCGCAGCATCACGACCTCATCTGTCGAGCCGCCGAGTCAGGTGCCGGCATCATTCTGCGAGGCGGGATCGCCCAAGGTGGTCCGGACGCGGAAATCCAGCGACCGGTGCTCAATGAGGTCTGGGACAAAGCCCAGTTCGACGAACTGCTTACGGACGACATGACACGCGCGGAACTCATCCTGCGTTACACGCTGTCCCATCCGCACTGCCACACGGCGATCGTCGGCACCTGCAACCTCGCTCATTTGACCGAGAACCTGGAGGCTGCCAGTCGCGGGCCGTTGCCGATAGAACTCGTTTCGGAAATCACCGCACGAGTTGCCAAGGCAACGTGACTTCGAAACTAGCACGACGCGCAAGTGAGTGGTTGGTTCTTCGACGCTTTGACCAATTGCTTGCGCTGCGTTCTAGTTGTGAACCCGCCTCTAATCACCGTCATCAGACCGAAATCAGCTTTTCTTAAGGAGTCCATCTTGATCGCTTCCGAATCCAAAGACGTTCCGTTTCCCGAGCTTCCCAAAGGGGCGGGACGAATTGACCAAGACGCCACGAAGGAATTCACGGAGACGAAGTCGGGGCTGAAATACCGCATCCTTCGCCAAGGTGCGGGAGCCGCTCCCAAGGCGACCAACTCGGTGCGGGTTCACTATCACGGCTGGCTCGACAACGGGAAGGTCTTCGACAGTTCCTACCGTCGTAACGAAGACATTTCGTTTGGTCTGAACCAAGTAATCAAAGGTTGGACGGAAGGGATGCAGCTTGTCGGTGCCGGCGGCATGATCGAGTTGCAGATTCCGTCAGACCTCGGATACGGCAACCGCGGAGCACCGCCGGATATTCCTCCGAAAGCGACGCTGCACTTCCTGGTGGAGCTGATTGAAGTGAAATGAGAGGCTGAGAATAAACCGTGGTTTGTGAGCCGGAACGCGTTAGCGTCCGGTTCCCAAGCCGGACGCTAGTACCACGACCGAGAATTGATCCTCCATAAAAAGCGAGTTTGTGTCATTACTGCATCACCTTTAACGGAGGGTGGTGCGATGCCAAGGAAGGCAGTGCGGATTGAGGCGACGGAGCGGCAACTGGAAATCC
>JAPLNX010000623.1 GCA_026400935.1 Planctomycetia bacterium
CCCTGTGAGATCCTTGTCACGGATCTCCGGCTTGATTGACGTTCGGCGTGCCATGCGGGAATGTTGCGCACGGCCGAGCGAAAGCGCA
Organism: Planctomycetia bacterium; assembly: GCA_026400935.1. Taxonomy (GTDB): domain Bacteria; phylum Planctomycetota; class Planctomycetia; order Planctomycetales; family Planctomycetaceae; genus SXKJ01. The sequence goes on from JAPLNX010000623.1 coordinate 89, forward strand.
ATACTGTACTCTTATATTTATTATGCGCAAATCCCGTGCCGAACAGTATTGGACCAGTCCTCTTTGTTGGGCTGTTCGTAATTGGTGATGCGGTTTCAATTTGGCATCGCACCACACCGGCGTCGGCCGACGAGAAGGCTCTCAGTCGGACAACGAAGGTCGCCGTCATCCCACTGACGAATGCGTCGGACGACTCGCGACTGACGCCGATTGCCGAAGCGATTGCCGACATGCTGCTCGTTCAGCTTTCTCGTGCTGACACACTGACATTGGTCGAGCGGACTGAGATCGAACGGGTCATTCGTGAGCAGGCTTTGACCAACTCGACGAAGACCGATCAGCCGCTGCGTTTGGGCAAAGTTGTTGGCGCTCAGTTTGTTTTGTCCGGCAGCGTGTTGGAGGTGGATGGTGAGCTACTCATCACCGCGCACCTCGTCGATGTCGCTTCGACGCGCGTTGTGAAGTCACACAAAGTTCGCACGCGCCCGGATCGGCTCGACCGAGCGGTGGCTCGATTGTCGGGAGACTTGATGCGCGGATTGGATGTCGAGTTGCCGGAATTGACCGACGAGCAAATCGACAAGTCTCCGGAATCGAATCAACTTTTCATGCGTGGCTTGGGGCTGCATTTCGCTCGGATGCCCGATCAGGCAATCGTCTATTTTCTGAAGACGATGGCCATTGACCCTCAGCACGCTCGTGCCCGGTTCTGGTGCGGGATCACTTACTCCGAAGCGGGCGAAACAGAACATGCTCGGATTGAGATGACGCGGTTTGTTAAACAGTTCCCGCAGCATCCGCTCGCGCCCCGTGCCAAGCAGTGGCTCGCCGAGCTGGATCGCAAATAGAAAGAAACCATGAGAAGCGTCAACCAAATCAGGCGGAACGCGCCGGCGTCCGGTTGCGAGAGTTCGCGAACCGCCTGGGTGGCACGCCCTGAGTCATCGAAGGGCGTGGCTCGGTTCCACGCCCTTCGCAAAGCCTCAGGGCGTGCCACCCACTGGGACGTGCTCACTTCTGGTTGGATGAGAACCGGGGTGAGCGCCGCGCGGCTCATAGGGCTGTCGCTCTGTCTGATGATCGGAGTCGTCTGCGAAGCATTCGCCGCTGACAAAGACGAGCGCCCTGTGCCGAGCATTGCGGTGCTCGATTTCGTCAACCGCGCGCCGGGTGATGGGCATGACTGGTTGGGAAAGGGGTTGGCTGACATGGTCATGACCGACCTGTCGGTCTCGCCACGAGTCCGCGTCGTGCGCCGTGAACGGATGCAGGAATTGGCTCACGAATTCGAGTTGGCCGCAAAAGGTGTCCTCGACGAAGAAACCGCGCCGCGGCTGGGACGCACGGCGCATGCGAATTGGGTTTTGTTTGGGTCGTATCGCCGGCAGGAGGGACAGCTCCGCATCGAAGCGTTGCTCATTGATGTCGACCACCAGAAGACACTCCGGCTGGAACAAGTCGATGGGCCGTTCAACGACCTGTTTCGGTTGGAACGGGAGCTGACTCAAGCATTCTTAAAGAAGCTCGACGTGACGATGACCGCCGCGGAACTGGATCAGGTTGAGCGGCTGCAAACGCGATCGCTCCCTGCGTTCGAGCATTACGCTCGTTGTCTGGAGTTGTTCGATCGGGGCTTGTGGTACGACGCGTTGGGGGAAGCTCGATTGGCTCGTAAGGGGGACCCGGCATACTTGATGGCCGGCGCGCGAGTCGCCCAGTTGTACTTCGAGATCGGCGATCCGGAGCATTCGTTGGTGGAATACGAGCGGCTGATCGAACTCGATCACAAGGATCTGTTGCCCGACTCGGAATACTTCAAGATGGCGAATCTTCTGGAGATCGCCTTCGATGACGACCAGCGTGTCGAGGCGGTCTTCCAGCGCATCTTGAAACGACACGCGGCCTACGACGTTCCCTTCCGCATCACCGATCCACCTCCGCCGATTTACGAAGGCTGGGCTTCGTTCGGCGGCCTGCAGAAGATTTCGGAAACCTTCCGCCAACACGAAGCCTACTTGGAATCGCTGGAGCGGCTGGCTCGCCGCCGACTTCGTGAGGGCAAGACCGACGACGCTGCGAAACTGTATTCACAGATTTCCCGCTTTACTTGGACTCACGGTTTGGCGCTGACCGGCGGGGCGGTGTGGTCCGGATTGAATGCCAAGGTCGATCGCCATTATCCCGGCTTGTACTGGCAACTGATGCGGGAGAACCGCGACGCGGACTTCTTTGTGCCGGGTGTCCCGAATTCGTTTTATCTGTTGCCCGCTGCCGGTGCTGAGATCAATCAGAGCACGAAACCGACGCACGGCTACGCGCCGGAAAAACCTTCGTGTTGGTTGGCACCACCGGACTACGAAATCGCGAAGGTGGAGTACTCGCTCTCTCCGCACAGTTCTGAAAAACCAAAACTCCTGGATGGCAAGAACGCTCAAATTGATTTCGTCGGCTTAGGCTGCGACGACTTGTTGAGTCACTACGACAAAACCCCGCTCGACGGTGAATGGCACACCAAGCAGATTCCTCCGGGAGTCCGGGCCATGAAGACCTACATTCATTACACCGATCGGTACAAGCTTCGTTTCCATTTGCGAAAGTGGTCGGGCAATCCGCCGGTCGTGAAACGCCGAGCCTGGATTCAGGTGTCCTTAGAGCCTCCTGTCGCGGATCTTTATTTGAATGGAGAGAAACGGCTGCGTTCGACGAGCGGCGGTGTGGGAGTGAGTGATCTCGAACCGGGAACCTACGAAGTCGAAGCTCGCTGGGATGACGGGCGTCATCGTTCGACAACAATCAAGATCGAGCCTCATCGTGGGACTCATGTTTTTCTTAACGCCGATCTGGAAACACTCACGCGAGAAAAGATTGCTCCGTCCGGATGCCAGACACAGTTGTTGATCGACCACAGCGGACGCATTTGGCTGTTGTGGGACGACTCCATGCCCGCTAACTCGATCATGCAGAAAAATCAGCAAGCCGACCTCTTTTGCGCGACGTCGCTCGATGGCGTGAGCTGGACGCCGCCACGTCGCTTGCCGGTCTCATCCTTTACATTCGACGCGTATCCGATTCTGCAACAGGATCGCCACGGCACGTTCTGGCTGGTCTGGGTTTCTACTCGTGGAAAGGAAACAGCGTCAGACCGCCGATTATGGATCGCGTCGTCACCCAACGGAGTCGAATGGAGTTTCCCGCGTCAAATCGCACTTCCCGAAACGACCGCGACGGCGATGGAGAATTGGCGTTCATCGAATGTGATCTCGTTTGGCTTCGCGATCGATCAACGCAATGAGTTTTGGTTGGCCGCCCAAGGCTATGTGCTCCACAGCGATGACTCCGTGACATGGAAAACCGATTCGATCCTCCACACGGTGGACGGCGGCAAGGACAACCTCACTTATAGCGGCAAGACCTACCACCTGAGCGTCGCGGCTAACAATGACTTGTTGCTCGTGGACAACTTCGCGGGCCGACAGATCAACGGCGTCACGTCGATGCTCTGGCGGCGGCAGCGATCGGAGAAATGGCAACCGGTGGGTGAACTCTCACCACCACCGGCAATATCGCATCACGCAGGCAGCGCCGTGCCGCAGCCCAATGGCTCAATCGTCACGGTGATGGGACAGAGCCGCGGTGTCTATCTGCGCGAGTTCGACGCCACCGGCCAACCCGGAACACCTCTGCAAATCTCCAGTCACGCAAACCAACCGACGGATCCGTCGCTGACGGTCTTGCCCGACGGACGATACCTCGTCGTTTACGGAACAACCGAAGGACTGGTCGCGTCGGTGATTCAGAAGGCCAACTTACCAATGCTACAGTAGC
>JAPLNX010000208.1 GCA_026400935.1 Planctomycetia bacterium
CGTTGCCGTCGTGGATTACCTTCGATGGCTCAACCTTCAGTGGCATAGCAGATGACGCTCAAGTCGGCGATTACACAATCACGCTGACGGCGACCGACATCAAAGGTCTCTCCGCCACGCAGAGCTTTACGCTGCACGTACTCGCGGTAAATGACACGCCGACGGTCGAACGCTGCGTGAAAGATCGCACCGTTTGCGAAGGTTCGACGAAGCTCTTCAGTTTGCCGAATGGACTCTTCGCCGATGAAGACACAGGCGACGTTCTGACGTTGACCGCGACTGACGCTGACGGCAACTCGCTTCCTGACTGGATCACGTTCGACGCGGAGAAAGAGTACTTCGCGGTGTCGCCCGGTTATGAAGATGCCGGTGATTACGGCATCAAGGTGACGGCGACTGACCTCGCCGGAGCCGATGCCTCGGTGACGTTCACGCTGCATGTGCTGAATAAGAACCGAGCACCGATATCTGAAGGCTCCGCAGCCGATCAATCCCTCGACGAAGGGACGACCAGCAACTACAGCCTGCCGGTGGTGTTCTCTGATCAGGATGGCGGCGACAGCCTGACACTCACAGCGACAGACGGCAGCGGCAACGAACTGCCGGATTGGATCGACTTCGATTCAGACACCCAGACCTTCGAGTTCTCACCGAAGTGGAATTCCGCAGGAACCTATGACTTGCGAGTGACCGCGACTGACACGAGCGGTGCGAGCACTTCCGCTTCGTTCCAACTGACAGTCAACAACGCGCTCATCTCCATCATCGTCGCCGCAGGCAACGACACGGCGACGAACTGGTCGGTCTATGCCGACTCTGACAACTTCCTGCACATCACCGCGAACGGCAACGAACAGATTGATCCGCTGCCGCTTTCTGAGATTGCGAACCTCGCACTGATTGCTGGAGACGGCGCGGACAGCATCGTGTTTGCGGCTTCGCTCAACAGTGGCCTCACCGCGCCGGTGATGATCTTCGGTGGCGGTGGAAACGATTCGATCGACACGTCAGCCGTGACCTTCTCGGTCTGTATCGATGCAGGTGCCGGTAGCGACAACGTCATCACCGGCGCAGGTAACGATCAGGTCTTAGGCGGAGACGGCAACGACACGCTCAACGGTTCGGCTGGCGACGACACGCTGCTCGGCGGCAACGACAGCGACACAATCCGTGGCGGTGCCGGAGCCGACGCCATCGACGGTGGTGGCGGTAACGACCTTCTCGCAGGCCAAGGTGGCAACGGTGACACACTGCTGGGAGGAAGTGGTGACGACACGCTCGATGGCGGTGCCGGTAACGACTTCCTCTACGGCGGCGACGGCAACGATCAGCTCATCGGCGGTGCTGGTAACGATGTTCTCAGCGGCGGACTGAATAACGACACGCTGCAAGGGAACGACGGCAACGACACGCTGATCGGCGGCTTCGGTATCGACGTGCTGCTCGGAGGAGCAGGCAAAGACACCGGAGTCGGCGGCGAAGGAAGTGTCCCTCGTACGGGAACCGGTGCTGCTGATGTCGGTGACAATGTCGGCATCGATGTTGAGGTCAAGAACGAGAACTTCAACACGCTCTACGATTGGGAGACGATGGAATTCAAGGTCAAGTGGCTCAAGTAGCCCTTACGCGTCTGACTTCACTACATCCCGTAGCGGCAAGCTGCCAGCTTGCCGCTTTTTTGTTTTCGCTTCACTTTGAAACAGACCTAAGACTTGAAGGCGCGCTACCATGACACTCGAACAACAAGTCGCCGAAGCGGCCGCGCGTGCGGGAGGCGAGGTCGTCGCGAGGTACTTTCGCGATTTCGCCAACGTCGCTCATGAAGTCAAGGCGGGAGAACCGTCGTACAACCGAGTCTCGGTCGCCGATCTGGAATCCGAGCGGACGATCGTCGAGACAATTCGCGAAACTTTTCCCGGCCACGCGATCTTAGCGGAAGAAGGTCACACGCAACTCTCCGACGCCGAGCATCTGTGGGTGATCGATCCAATTGACGGCACGAACAACTTCTTGCATGGCATTCCGCAGTTTGCTGTTTCCGTCGCCTACTATCGAGCAGGACAGGCTCAGTGTGGCGTGATTTTCAATCCGGCTCGTAACGACTGGTTCATCGCTTCTCGTGGTGAAGGAGCGTATCACAACGGTCAGCAGGTGCGGGTCGCCGAGCATTCGCGATTGAATGAAGTGCTGATTGGACTCGGCTTCTACTACGACCGAGGAGCGATCATGGAAGCGACGTTGAACGCGATGCGCGATCTCTTCCGTGAGAACATTCACTGCGTTCGTCGCATGGGAGCAGCCACGCTTGATCTCTGCATGGTTGCGTGCGGGCAAATTGGTGCGTTCTTCGAATACGAACTCTCGCCGTGGGACTTCGCGGCCGGGCGTTTGTTCGTAGAAGAAGCAGGAGGCTGCGTGACAACTTGCGACAACAACCCGTTGCCGCTTGCGAAGACTCACATTCTCGCCTCGAATGGGCGGCTGCATCAGCCGATGCTTGATATCGTACAACGGCATTTGCCCAAGGCTGAAAAATAAACAGTTTCAAAACGTAGCACAGGCGAACCGCTTGTGAAACGTTTTGAAACGCTGGCATTCATGTCGCAATCAGAAGGTATTTGCCATGTCGAAGAGTCCTCAGTCAGGAACCGCCAACCGAGTCCTTTCGATTGATGCTTATCGCGGCTTCGTGATGCTGGCAATGGCGTCGAGCGGCTTTGGCTTTTCAATGTTGGCGAAGCCCGAGAATTTGCAAAAACTTCGTGATGCCAAACTCAATTTTGTGCCCGAAGCGTTATGGAAGTTCTTGGCTTATCAGTTCGATCACGTCGTGTGGTCCGGCTGCTCGTTTTGGGATTTGATCCAGCCGAGCTTCATGTTTCTGGTCGGCGTAGCCTTGCCGTTTTCGTATTCGCGAAGGGAAAGCGAAGGGCAATCGGCGAGTGGTCGGTTTCTGCATGTGTTGTGGCGATCGTTCGTGCTGGTTGCGTTGGGCGTGTTCTTATCCTCGAACGGAGCGAAGCAAACCAATTTCACATTCGTCAACGTGCTGTCGCAAATCGGGCTGGGTTATCCGCTGCTGTATCTGCTTCGCGAGCGGTCGCTGAGAACTCAACTCGTCGCAGCGGCGGTCATCCTCGTGGGCTATTGGGGCTGGTTTGCGAACTACTCGATCCCGCCGCAACAGCTTGCGGATGTGAAAGCCGCGATATCGGATCGTGATGCGAAGTTGCTCGCCGCAAACAGGACGATTCAACCAGAGCCAACTCCTATGACTGGCATCGGCTCACACTGGAACAAACACGTCAACGCGGCAGCCGGTGCCGACCGAAAATTGCTGAATGCCTTTCCGAGCGAGAAAGAACCGTTTCACGGCAAAACATTCTGGATCAATGATGGTGGCTATCAAACGCTCAACTTCATCCCCTCGTTGGCGACGATGCTGTTCGGCTTGATGGCGGGGACACTGCTCCGTTCGGGAGCCAGCGATAGCGACAAAGTGAAATGGCTGCTCAAGGCCGGTGCGTGTTGCTTCGCAGTTTCGATGGCGCTCGACACCTCGATCTGGCCAATCACGATTCCGAGTTGCGACTGGCATCTCGCGCCGATCGTCAAACGCATTTGGTCCCCCGGCTGGGCGGTCTTCAGTACCGGCTGGACGTTCTGGATGCTGGCCGCCTTTTATTGGGTGATCGACGTGCGGCAATGGAGACTTTGGTCGTGGCCGCTCGTCATCGTCGGCATGAACTCGATCGCTATGTACGTAATGGCTCAGCTCATGAAGAATTGGGTGGGTGCCTCCATGAAGACGCATCTCACGACGGTCGATGCGATCTTCGGATGGCAGCAAGGAATCGCGTTCAAAATCTTCGGCGAATATCCGCTGGCGACGCCGCTAGGACACGCGGCCCGCTTGTTTGGCTTGTGGTTGATCTGCGTGTGGCTGTACCGCCGCAAAATCTTCGTGCGAGTGTGATGACCTTGGCCACTGGACCGGGGGGAGATTCACCACGGAGACACGGAGGCACTGAGTAAGTGCCAAGACTTGGCATCTTGAATTCACATCTCCGTGCCTCCGTGTCTCCGTGGTAAATTCCTCCCTGTCCGCTGATAACACACATTGGATTCACCTGCAGATTTTTCAGGAATCTTCCATGAACCGACTCGATCCGTTTCTTCGTGAGCATGAGGCACTGACTCGGCGTTTCTTTTTGGGATTGGGTGTCGCCGGAACTGCTGCAATCGTGGCAGGGGCTCGAGCGGCACAAGCGAGCGAACTCTCGCCGGAATTAGCGGACGCGATCGACAAGCTCGAATCGTTTCTGACACCGCCAGACAAATTCCGTGACGTATCGCGAGGCAAACCGTTGCCGCATTCGTTGCCCGAAGAGAAGCGTGTCGAAGTCGGACTCACTCGTGAGACGTGGAAATTAGAAGTCACGTCAGACACCGAGCAACCCGCACGTATCAAGAAGCCGATGACCAAGGCTGACGGAACGGCGCTCGACTACGCCGGGCTGATGCAGATTGCCGAGACTCATTCCGTTCGCTTCGCAAAGGTGATGACGTGCCTCAACATCGGCTGCCCACTTGGTACCGGCATTTGGGAAGGGATCCCGATGCGAGAAATCATCTGGCGAACGCAGCCGGTTGAGAATCTGCGGCGCGTGTTTTATTACGGCTATCACAACGACGATCCCAAGCAAATCTTTCGCAGCTCGCTACCGATCGGGCGAGTGCTCGAAGATCCGTATGATCTGCCGCCGGTGATTCTGTGTTACAAACTCAACGGTCAGTTCTTGTCCCCAGAACGAGGTGGGCCGGTGCGCGTTGTGGTACCGGAGGCGTATGGATTCAAGTCGATCAAATGGCTGAGCCACATCGTGCTGACAAATCTCGCCTACGCGAACGACACCTACATTGATGGGAACAACGACGTTGATAGTCCGTTGAAGACGTGGGCCTCAACACTCTCGGTCCCGAAAGAGGTTACTGCGAACCAGCCGATCCCCGTGACCGGATACGCGCAGGTTGGTATCTCCGGTTTGAGCAAGGTCCAAGTTTGGATCTGCCCGAAAGGGACTGAGCCTGCCAATGATCCGAATTTCACATCGGCCGCTTGGAGTGACGCTCAAATTCTCTCTCCACCGAAATCGTGGGGAGGAGAATTGCCCGACGAAAAACTCCCAACGAACACATTGGGCTTTGACGCCGATGGTCGTCCGAAGACTTGGCCAATGCGATTAAGTAAAGCTCACTGGGCCGCTCTAATGCCGGGACTTCCCGCCGGAGAGTATTCGTTCCGCTCGCGAACTATTGATGAAAAAGGAATCGCGCAGCCGCTGCCGCGTCCCTTCCGGAAATCAGGTCACGCCGCGATTGAGCAAGTGAGCTTGGTCGTAAAGTGACACCAGTGCCACTCGTTGTTCCCGATATTGCGACCACTTCGAAACAATGTAATTCATGACGAGCCATTTCGATTCCTGGGGGTGTGCCGTCATTACGAATCTGGCTCGATGAACGCGGATGGAAGTCGCGCTGATTGACTGGTACGAAAATCTATCAAAGCGGCCGTAACTGCGAGTCGAAATTCAACAAGCTGCTTGAGTCCTGATTCAATATTGTGCTGTAGATGCCGCGTCGTGGTGGCAGTATTCTGGTTGGCATGAGCCAGCATTCATTACATCGCTTGGGGTGTCGTCCCGCGGATCATCCGTCGGTGGGGCGGCGTGAGTTATTGCAAGTTGGTTCGCTGAGTTTACTGGGGACGGGGCTTGCAGACTTGTTGCGATTGGAGGCCCAAGCGAGTGAGCCTGTTCGCACGAAAGCACGCGCGAAGTCGGTGGTCTTCATCTTTCAATCAGGCGGTCCTTCTCAGCATGAAACGTTCGATCCGAAACCCGAAGCGCCCGACATGATTCGTGGCGAGTACGGCGTCACTCAGACAAAGCTGCCGAGCGTTCACTTCTGTGAGTACCTGCCGAAGCTGGCCGCTCGTGCGAATCAGTTCTCGATCGTCCGCACGATGCATCACGTGGCGGAACCGCAGTTCCGCAATGAGCATCACAGTTGCCAGTTCTTGTTACATACAGGCTCGACCGAAATGCCGGTTGGAGACACGAACGCGACGATCGCATTGCCTCGATCCGGTCGCGTTGAGTGGCCGTCGATTGGATCGTTGATTGGCTACACGACACCGACAGATGCTGGAGTTGGCTTACCGGCGATTGTGGAAATCCCTCGAACTAACTTGATGAACTATCCGGGGCGTGGTGCTGGTCTGCTTGGACCAAAGTACGAACGTTGGGGTGTCGATCTCGCGCCCGTTTGTAAGTCGCCCGATACGGCTGGGTCGTGTCCGAATTGCTTCAGTCACGATGACCCGAATGATCCAGAACGCGCGGCGGGGAAAGGTCCGAAAGCATGGTGGGACAATTCAAGCTGTCGCAATCCGGCGTTTCGTCTGCCGGATTTGGGTACCGGTGGTGTGGCGTTGCCGCAGATCGAAAATCGTGCAGGATTGCTCGCAAGTTTCGATTCACTCCGACGAGGGCTTGATTCCGCTGACCGCTCTGGCAGCCTCAACGCCTGGGATGAGTACCGTCGGCAAGCCATGCGATTGCTGGTAACGAGTCGACCCGGAAAGCAAAATCCGTTTGATCTCACGCAGGAACCGGACAGCATTCGTGACCAATACGGTCGCGAAGAATGGGGGCAAGGATTCTTGGTCGCTCGCCGATTGATTGAAGCAGGAGTTCGCATGGTGCAGATCAACTTGCGAGGTTGGGACACTCACCAGAATGCATTTCGTGATTTGAAACGGAAATTGTTGCCGTCGATCGATCATTGCTTGAGCGGCTTTCTCGATGACCTTGCCGCACGTGGGTTACTTGATGAGACGCTCGTCGTGATGTGCGGAGAGATGGGACGCACGCCGCGAATCTCACCGATCGCAGTTGGGGGCAAGAATGCGAGCGGCGAAATCTTCACTGCCGGTCGCCATCACTGGGGTGATGTCTTTCCGTGTTTCTTCGCAGGCGGAGGCATTCGAGCGGGCCAAGTCATTGGTCAAACTGACGCTCATGCCGGACTGCCGATCAGTGAGGCATTCACGCCCTCCGATCTCGCGGCCACGATCTTCCACCTGCTCGGTGTCGATTCACGTGCCGAATTCTACGACTCACGCGGTCGTCCCTATCGCATGTTTTTAGGTGAGCCCATTCGATCGCTGATTGGGTGACGTGCTGCGATTGAAGGGCCTTACGTTTTGATTTGGAGTGACTTTGTGAGACTCCTAATTCGCGTTGGAACTGTGGCTTCTTACGGCTTACTTGTTCTTTCTTGTTTGTTGATGCTGGGGATGAGTTTTGGGGCCGCGTTTCTGACGACGTTCATTGTTGAAAACGCTCTTGACGAACCAATTTGGATTACTCCCGTGGGAGCAGTCGGAGTTGATGGCATACGTCGTCCGCTGCCGGTGTCCTACGACTTTTTGCTGGTAATCCCTACGGCAAAGTGTGGTGGATATGAACTGCAGCCACAGCAAACGGTGGCAATTACCTATGACATGGACGATATCAATTTTTCAGAGATTGTCGTTGAGAGCCGGAGTTCGGTGTTGGGGCAACTGGTCGTAGACGCTAACCCAACTGCCAACCGATATCATTCACCCGAAAAAACGGAGTTTGTGATTCATCAAGGGGAATTGGTTCCGGTGACTGATGCTGTATTGAATGCCGCACGTCACGCTCGAACGCCGAATTACCGAGGCATCATTTTGATTTGCATGATTGTCATTCCTTGGCCATCCGTGGTTTTGGTATCGATGCTAAAGATGAAGTCCCGGGTGAGTGTTGGCACTACACCTCAGTGTGATTAGGCTCGCGCTGTGGATTTAACTTTTTCGTCTCCCTACTGAAGGAGCCTGGTTGATGTCTGACACGAATCCTGTTTCTTCGTCTGAAATCTCTCGCCGTTCCGCGCTGACGGCTGCGTTCGCGGGGGCCGGTGGCGCGTTTGCACTCGGTTCATCTCTAGCGGGCGCGTTTGAACCGCGGCAGCAGATTGCTTTGGTAGACACGGCGGCGGTTCATGCGAAAGCGGCGACCAGCAAGAAGTATGAGATGAAGAAGTCGATCAACTTGTGGGCGTTCCCGTATCCGAATTTATGGTCTTTGGAGAAGTGCCTCAAGACGGCGAAGGACGCGGGGTTCGATGGCATCGAGTTGAACTACGATCTCGACAGCGACCTTTCGCCGAAGTCTGGTACAAAAGACTTTCAACGCATTCATGCGATGGCAGACAAAATCGGGATCGCGATCAGCGGTTTGTGTTCATTCTTGTTCTGGCCCTATCCACTCAGCAGCAATGATCCCGAGAAGCGATCTCGTGGTCTGGAGTTGGCTGGAATGATGGCTCAAGCCGCGCATGATCTGGGGACTGAGAACTTGCTGGTCGTCCCCGGAGCGGTCTGCATCCCTTGGCGAACGGATCACGAACCGGTGCAGAATAACGTCTGCGACAAGCGTGCTCGCGAAGCTGTCGCGAAGTTGCTCCCCGCTGCCGAGAAACTGAAGGTGCATCTCAACATCGAGAACATCTTCTTCAACGGCTACTTGATGACGCCGGGCGAAATGATCGACTTCGTGGACAGCTACCAATCGGAATACGTGAAGGTCCACTTCGACACGGGCAACATCATGATGTTCCAGTACCCGGAGCACTGGATCTCGATGCTCGGCAGTCGCATCAAGAATGTGCATCTGAAGGAGTTCACCAAGAAAGGGACAGACTACTCGCTGGAAACCTTCCGTCCGCTACTCGACGGCACCACCAATTGGCCAGCGGTGATGGAGGCGTTCGATACGACCGGTTATCGCGGGTATCTCACGTTCGAGTATTTCCACCCGTATCAACATTTTCCCGAAGCCCTCATCCATCAGACGAGCGATTCGCTAGATCGACTGTTGGGGCGAAAGGTTTAGGTTCTGCCTTCTTACTGATGAGCGAAAAGGCCCTTCGACGATTCTGTTGATCCAACGAAAACGACCACAAAAGCCCAAAGAAATGCAAAAGAGCGATGCGCGATTTTTTGTGCCTTCGTGCCTTTGTGGTAGACCCTCCGAAGTTTTCCGATGTCAATCTCACTAACAACTAAGAAAGACCTCTAATGCACACTCAATTTGATCGCCGTGATTTCTTAAAGACTTCCGCTATGACCGCGTTGGCGGGACTGACTTCGTCGATTGCTTTGGCAGATGACAAGAAGCCGTTGTTTGAAATCTCTCTTGCGGAATGGTCGCTGCATCGGGCGCTGAAAGGGGGGAAGTTAGACAACCTCGATTTTCCGAAGGTCGCGAAGGCTGAATACGGCATTCACGCTGTCGAGTTCGTTAATCAGTTCTTCATGGATAAAGCGAAGGACGAAAAGTACCTCGCTGAGTTAAAGAAACGGGGTGCTGACGAAGGTGTCAAGTTGTTGCTCATCATGTGCGACGGCGAAGGTGCTCTCGGTGATCCGGACAAAGAGAAGCGGAAGACGGCGATCGAGAATCACTACAAGTGGGCGGACGCCGCAAAGTTTCTCGGATGCCATTCGATTCGAGTGAATGCACAGAGCGCGGGGATCATTGAGGACCAAGTGGAACTCGCGGCAGACGGCTTACGTCGGTTGACCGAGTATGCTGCGAAGTTAGAACTCAATGTCATCGTGGAAAATCACGGCGGCCTGTCATCGCACGGCGGCTGGCTGACACAGGTGATGAAAAAAGTCAACCACCCACGCTGCGGCACACTCCCGGACTTCGGCAACTTCAAGATCACGCCGACGATCGAATACGACCGCTACAAAGGGACGGCCGAGTTGATGCAGTTCGCCAAGTCTGTGAGCGCGAAGTCACACGACTTCGACGACGCGGGCAACGAAACGAAGACGGATTACATGAAGATGATGAAGATCGTCTTGGCCGCTGGATATCACAGCTACGTTGGCATCGAGTACGAAGGGAGTACGCTGAGCGAGCCAGACGGGATTCGCGCAACGAAGAAGTTGCTGGAGCGAGTACGCACCGAACTATCGAAGGTGTGATCTGCCTTGTGAGCAAGCCTTCATGCCGACTGTGGTCATTGATGCGGAACACTCGTAGCACGGTTTGGAAAACCGTGCTACGAGTGCGACATTAGATTCTGGCAATTAACGCTGCGCGTTGTTGAACGGCATTGAGTTGGCGTTTGGACGGCGTGAAGAGTTCGTCGAACCGAGGCGCGGATCGTTGCCGTTCGGCGATCCCAGTTGTGATTGTGTCGTGCTCCGGAAATAGTTCTCTGAACCGGGCTGTTGTCTTTGGGAATCAAGCTGTTGCCGAATCTGGTTCATCTCGGCGTTGTGCAACTGGCTCATTCGCTCGTACTCGGCGAGCGAATTGTCACCTGCCTGAGTCGCTAGGAATCCCTGCACTGTTGGGACAGTCATGTTGGTGTTGAGGCCGGTTGGTGCAGAGCCTTGTTCCCAACGATCGTCGCCTCCAGAGCGGTCAGAAGTCGATCGCATGCTGGCTCGTTCCATTTCAGCGATCAAGTCACGTGTGCTCTGCGGTTGTTGAATTGAGTTTGGATTTGGAATGCCTCGGCCCGGCGCAAAACTGCTGGGTTGAGCCGCAAACGAATTCGAGGAGCCGAACGCATTGAATGGAGTCGGTGTCTGATATTGCTCAGAAGGGGGGATGCGATCTCGCAACGCAAATTGCGCCGGCGACTCTGTCATTGTTGGCGACTTCGCCGACGTGTCGTAGCCACCAGGACCGAACGAGCCTGCGGGAGGTTCGCCGATTGCTGGTCCCTGCGGTTGTTGATTGAAGCTGCCTCCATTGTTTGGATTGAAACCGCCTCCGTTCGGAAGAGTCGCGTTAGGCGTCGGACCCAAGTTGTTCGGTACGTTTGAAGCTGGGCCTGGAGCAATTGGAAATAGATTCCACGGCCCCGCACTCATTCCCATTCGTGAAGCCGCTCGACCAGCGTCGTCCGCCTGATTGGAGGCAGCGCCTGGCGGCCAAGCTCCATTTGGTGGCGTGAACGACTGAATGTTATTTCGCATCGCAGCGGAATTCGGATTGATCGAAGGGAGCGTGTTGGTTGGCATGGAGTTCGTCGTGGGCCAATCGGGCATCGACTCCAGCGGCGAGTTATTGAAACTGTGGGCTCCGTTTTGAGTAGCGGAGTTTTGATTTTGAGCCGGGACGTTTCCTGCGTTATTGGGATAGGCGTTGGGGTTTGGAATGAGGTTCGGGTTTGACGCTCCGTTTGGGCCAAATGGCTGTGGCGGATTTGGCACATTCCAGAGCTGGGAAATGGGGGGATTGTTGGCGTTGAGATTTGAGTTCACATTCGGATTCGCGATCGAATATGGATCGTCCGCACGTTGGGGTGCGGCCGGGAAGCCTTCGGACATTCCCGTACGTGGTGCGAATTGTGATGCAGGTCCGGGTTGAGAGGTCGGTAGGGCGTTGACGCTGCCGAAGGGGTTTTGATTGGTCACCGGTGGACCAATTACGATCGGTCCATTCGGGACGTTGTTCGGAATCTGCATTCCACGATTCAGACCGTTCTGAACTCCAGGTTGTGGACCTCCTGTTTGAGTTACGTTTGATCGTTCCAGTCCATCCTCGCGCAACTGGCGTAGGAGCGATGCTTGCCGCTGACGTTCGCTGCCATCTCGCGCTTCACGCACGGCAATCGCTTCTCGACGCTTGTGTTCCATGGCCTCTTTGAGCTGACGTGCAGGTTCAGAGATATTGGGGTCGTTGATCGCGGCAGACTGTGAATTTGCTGGAGACTGAGTTTGTGCGTAAGCCGGGTTCGGGTTTGTCGGCTGCCGCATTTGCGGAGGCGTTTGCTGTGTGTTGAATTGCGAATTGATGGTCGTAGAGCCGTTGTTCTGCCACTGCTGATTGTTTGCCAGCATTGTGTTGGGCTGAGTCGCCGCGTTCGGGTTCGCAGGATTGAAGTTCGGTGGCAAGTACCGGGCGAGTTTCGCTTGAGCTTCGGCCTCGCTGTTCGTACGTCGGAACATGGCCAGTGCTTGATCCGCCTGTCCACGTTTCGCGTACAACATACCCAAGTTATTCATCGCGTTGGCCTGATTGGGACTCTGCTGTAACGCAGCGGTCAGGTACCGCTCAGCTTCGGAGTATCGTGACTGCAACAAATACGAATAACCGAGATCATTGAGGATGTTCGCATCGCGTGGTGCTGCCGCAACAGCCGCTTGGTAGTAACGTTCGGCGGAGATGAAATCATTCTGGCGATCGGCGATGACTGCGAGACGATGATTGGCTTCAGGATGATTGGGTTGTTTGCGCAAGACCGCTTGGTAGTTTACCTGAGCCTCGTTTAACAGTCCTTGTTGAAAGGAAGTGTGGGCTTTGTTGAGCAGTTCGGTTGTCTCGCCGACACTGCGGGGCAACGAGCTGCTACTCGGCACTCGAGCCTGGTTTTTGGCAATCTGCTCGGTCTTATAGTCGTCAAACGACTGTGGCTTTTTGGCAAACAAAGAGAACGGCGAAGCACAGCCGGTCGAAGCCAAGCACGCCAGAAATGCCACATGGAAAAACGTCTTATTCATCGGTCAACCGTCCTTGGTTGAAGCACCGAAAGGAAGAATCACAATCGCGGAGATTGCGAAAACGGAGTGAAATCTGCGGGGAACTGAGGGGGTGACTGCGAAGTGAAATTAGAAGGGGCCGGGTTATAGGCCACTCACCGTAAACGTGTCGAGACGAGGTTCAAGAGGTGAAAACGTTAAGAATCGACAGGCAATGCGACCCAGGACTCGATCAAAATCACAACTCAAGGGGATTTCCAAGAATGTGTTTCGAGGGCTTGAAAATTAACTTACTCATGGCGACGTTGTCACAGGTCTACGAATCCTTGGAAGGTTCCGTTTAAAAATACCCCACGTTTGAACCGGGCGTTCAAAATTCAGAAGTACACAAATGAGGTCGACTTCGCTGGCTCAGTTCAATGTGACGCGACGGCGCATGTTTGAGACCTCGTGTCGAGAATTGTGTCGCTCGGCCTATCGGTTTGTATTTCCTCCAGCGTGCCCGTTATGTCATGGCGAAGTCGCGGCGACCTCGTGCGAGGTCGATGGGCGGCTCGTGACTCCGGTTCTCTGCGATAGATGTTCGGCGGAAGCCATTCCTCCTCCAGGCAACCGTTGCCAGAAATGCGGCGTCTCGATTGGTCAATTCATTCGCAGCGAGAAAGGTTGTTCTACCTGCCGCAATTTGAGCTATCGCTTTGATTGTGTGATTCGATTGGGACTCTACGACGGGTTGTTGCGAGAAGCGTGCATCCGTGGAAAGTCTTCGCACACGCAGCCGATCAGTGCGGCCTTGGCGAACTTATTGTGGCTCAATGAGCGGGTGACTTTGGAAGCAGTTAAGCCTGACCTTGTCGTACCTGTTCCAAGATATTGGACAAGGCGTTTGACTCAGTCGCATCACCAAGCCGAAACGATTTCACGTGTGTTGTCTCAGCGCTTACAGGTTCCACATGCGCGAACGTTGCTGCACAAGACTCGTCTCACACCCGATCAATCGGAACTGACCGCCGCTCAACGACGATTGAATTTGCGAGGTGCATTCTCAGTTTGGTTTGGCCAGCGTCAGGTCATCGGCAAGACAATTCTGCTCGTTGACGACATTCTGACGACCGGGACGACCGTGAATGAATGCACGAAGACCTTGCTCAATGCCGGAGCCAAGCGAGTCGTGGTTGCGGCAATCGCAGTCGTTCCGCCGTATCGACATTAACAGAGTCGCTGCATCGCACACGTCGGATCAAATCGGAGCGTAAGTTTTTTAAAAGCGATGCACAAAGTTTGACGGCCTTTACCTGATCGTGGTTTACATCGCAACTTGAGGAAATTTGAATGAGAGCACGCCGCATTTGTGTGTTTTGTGGATCTAAAAGTGGCACCAACGATCGTTATCGAATCGCTGCTATGGAGATGGGACGGTTGCTGGTTCAGTCAGGTGTCGAGTTGGTTTACGGTGGAGGGAGTGTCGGCTTGATGGGAGTCGTTGCCGATGCCGTGTTGGATGCAGGCGGCACTGTGATCGGCGTAATTCCAGAAGCGTTGGCGACTGAGGAGTTGCTGCATCCTCGCGTCTCGGACATGCGTGTGGTGCCGACAATGCACGCACGCAAAGCTTTAATGGCGGACCTGTCGGACGCGTTCATTGCGTTGCCCGGCGGATTTGGGACGTTTGAAGAATTCTTTGAAGTTGTGACGTGGTCACAACTCCGCTTTCACCACAAGCTGACGGGATTACTAAACGTTGACGGCTTTTATGATCCATTGGTCTTGCTTGTCGATCACGCTGTGCAAGAAGGATTTATCAAGCCCAAACATCGTGAATTGTTGGTCGTTGAAGAGCAGTCGGAGGTCTTGCTGCAACGACTGGCGACCGAGAGCGTCGTTGATGAATCGAAGTGGTGAGCAATCCGGTTCCGGCAGTTTCGGCCACTCCATCTCATTGATGACTGTGTGAAGCCGGGCAAGGCGCGGGGAAATCGGAATCTGCGGGGCAGGCTCCGTCGATGTGCTCCAAGTGATTTCGGGATTGAGCACAGTCTTCAGCTTCCCGATGCCGATTGACGATTGACGATGGTCAGTCGGACTCAGGGGAGTCCACGGTCTCAGGCATTAGTCCGGAGGGACTAACTCCAGGGAGGGAGTCCGCTCAGACGAAGGGGATAAGCGGCGGTATCGCTGTCTTGTCAACGTTCGACAGCCGATTGAGTTTGCTCAAAATGTTTGAGCTTTCTCGACAAACTGTCAAGCACATGCCATTAGGACGAACCGCTTCCTGGATCGTGCATCGAGACGCTGTCAGAGGAGTTTGTGATGAAACGCAAGGCGTGGGTCTCAGCGTTCGTGTTGTTCCTGTTATTGGCAGGAGTTCACGTCGCCGAAGCGGGATACTGCGGTGCGGCCAGCTACAACTGTTGCCCCACTTCAGCCTGTGCACCGTGCGGCGATTTGTGCCAAGCAAAAACTTGCTGCACAACTTGCTATAAGACGGTGCAAGAAGTTGTCTGGGATCGTTGCGAAAAGGTCTGCTGTCAGACGGTCTACGATCAAGTTTGTGAGCAAGTCCCCGTCTGCTGCACTCGGACCTGCTACGAAACTTGCTATCGCGATGAAGCCTATACGGTTTGTCGTCCTGTGACGCAAACTTGCTGGCGCGACGAAGTTTGCTCCTTCAAAGTGCCTTGCTATCAAACCTGCTACCGCGACGAGTGCTACACCGTCTGTGTGCCGTGCGTACAAACCTGCTGGCGTGATGAGTGCTACACCGTCTGCAAGCCGTGCTACACGACCTGCTATCGCGATCAGTGCTACACTGTTTGCCGGCCGGTAACACAGACGTGCTGGCGAGACGAGTGCTACACGACCTGCAAGGTTGTCAGTGAAACTTGCTACCGCGATGTTTGCTACACCGTCTGCCGTCCTGTTACTGAAACAAGTTACGTGGATGTCTGCTGCGGCGAATGGAAGACAGTCAGTGAGTGTGTTCCTGGCCCCGTCATGAATAAGTGCGTGCAAGATCCCGGTTCTTGGAACATCGACTCCTGCACGGGGTGCTGCACTTACAAACCAGGCTGCTGTCGCACTGTACAAGTGCAATGCCCGCCAACCGTCTGTTGCAAGAAAGTCTGGTGTCCGAAAGTCGTCAAGCAAGCGGTCTGCTGCACTCGAATGGTTCCGGAAGTTCGCACCTGCAAAGTGCCGTACCAAGTTTGCCGAACGGTGCCGCAAACCTGCACCCGCAAAGTCCCGTACACGACCTGCAGTATGGTTCAAGAGACTCGAACCTGCCGCGTCCCATATACGGTTTGCAACACGACCACTGAGACTCGCACTCGCAAAGTCCCGTACACGACTTGCTCAATGCGACAAGAATGCCGTACTCGCAAAGTTCCGTACGTCACCTGCTCTTGGACAGAAAAGTCCTACACGAAGAAAGTGCCTTACACGACCTGCACGATGGTCAGCGAATGCCGCACTCGTAAAGTGCCCTATACAGTTTGCAAACAAGTCCCTTACACCCGCATGGAGACTCGGACTCGTTGCGTTCCACGAACTGTGCCGGTTAAGCAGAGTTACTGCGTTCCGCGAGTTGTCTGCCGCCAAGTGCCTGTCACGGTTTGCACTCCAGTTTGCCCCACGCCGACTTGTGCTACGAATCCAGCGGCAAGTTGCTCGTCCGCTGGGAGCAAGTAATAGCGTTCGTTGGTAGCGAAGAAGTTTGGATCGCTGAATTTCGAAAAAGGCCGACTGCAAAACAGTCGGCCTTTTTTTGTTTTCGGGGGTGCGCGCAGTCTGAGTGCGACACAACTGGCTCACGTAATCAAACTTGATAAGTGTTGAACGGCGTCTTGGCTAAAGAAAAAATGGTGTCTTTGGTGTCGGAGGTCGCAAGAGGTCAACGGTCGTGGCGATTGCTCCGGTCGTATGGGAGCTATCGAGCTCATTCTTTTGTTGCGTCGCCGCATCGGGGTTGCTTTTGGAGGATAATACTGGATGTTGTCACCAGCCCCCGGTAGCATGGCCTCGCTTAATAACGCTTGCCGCCACGGCGGACCTTCGCTTTAGATTCTTTGACCAGACATGGACCACACTTCGCACCAGCGGGCCGGTGCTTTTTGCGGTGGATCGACTGCGACATCCTCCCCCTGTTGAGGACAGAAGTAATGCGCATTGATTGGCTCGCGCGGGTGAAAACCCGCCTCTCGAATCGTCGTCGGTATCGTGGACCGTTTTCTGTGGCTGCGGAGTGTCTGGAAGATCGGGCGCTGTTGTCAGCATTCACCGTCAACAGCAACCTCGACACGGCAGATGCAACTCCCGGTGACGGTGTCGCTGCGGACTCGATGGGGCGAGCCACTCTGCGTGCGGCCGTACAAGAGGCCAACGCACTGCCGGGTATCGACACGATCACGCTTCCTGTGGGAACTTATCGGCTCACCTTGATGGGCTTCGGTGAGCAGCAAGCGGCCACCGGCGATCTAGATCTCAACGAGCAGATCATCATCAACGGGGCGGGGTCCGGCACGACGATCATTGACGGGAGCGGGAACGATCGCATCTTTGACATCAAGGCCGGAGTCAACGCTCAGATTTCCAACTTGAGAATCATTCAAGGGACTGCTGCTGCCGGACAAGAAGACGGCGGAGGGATTCGCAACCAGGGCAATCTGACTCTGCAAAGCGTCGTGCTGGTTGGTAACGCGGCTGCCGGTGCTGGTGGCGGGATCGCGAGCTTTGGTGCCACGAGCGTCTTGAACGCAACAAGCTGCTTGATCACCGGCAACGTCAGCAGCGGATCGGCGGGTGGCGGCGGTCTCTACACGAGTAGCACGACGACGATCACGTCGAGCGAAATTTCGAACAACCGCTCCGATTTCAATGGCGGCGGGATCGTTAACTCTGGAAGTGGCTCGATGAGCCTCATCACGACGACAGTGAAGAACAATAAGACCGGATTCGCTGGCCAAGGTGGGGGGCTTTACAACACGGCCAATGCTTCGATTACTCGATCGACGATTTCCAATAACACGGCGACTGATGGTGCCGCGATTGCGAACGTCAACTTTGCGATGCCGACGAGTTTGACGGTGTTGCTCTCTACGCTTTCGACCAACACCGCGACAGGACGAGGCGGTGCGATCTTCAATGCAACCGGAGCGTCAGCCAGCATCGACGACAGTACGATTTCTGCGAATATTGCTTCCGAGGGCGGCGGCATCTATCGACAGAACTCCGTATCCATGGTCGGTTCGATTCTGGCCGGGAACACCGCACCAAGCAGCACGGATCTGTTCGGAGCGATCACTAGTACGGGATTCAACATCATCGGAGTTTCTGCCGGTGGCTCGGGCTATGTGACGAGCGATTTGATCAACACAAATCCGAAGCTCGGCCCTCTACAAGACAACGGCGGCCCGACTTTGACGCATGGTTTGCTCAACGGCAGCCCAGCGATTGACGCCAACCGAACGTCAGCCGGAATTTTAACCGACCAACGCTTGAAGCCTCGGCCCGTTGACGGTGACAACAACGGCACCGCGAAAGCGGATATCGGCGCGTATGAGGTTCAATTCAATTCGTACCCGCTGCCCATCGGTTCTACCAACAACATCACGCTGACACTCGGCGTCGGCGGAACAACGCTCGTGTTGACGGACACGAACACGCTGGCCCTCATCGCCACGTTCCCTCTCGAGCCGCTGACGATCACCGGGACGGCGGCTGACAACACGTTGACGATTGATTTCGTCAACGGCAACCCGATCCCGACGGGAGGCTTCACGTTCGTTGGCGGTGGCTCCGGGGCATCAGGAGATGCGATGATCGTGACCGGGAGTTCGACTCTCTTCACGAGCATCACGCAGACGTTCCTCACTTCGCAGAACGGAACGCTGGCGTTGTTGAATGGCACGAACACTTCGACGATCAACTATCAGGGACTCACAAAGTCGATCACGGATCAACTTTCGTCAGGCAATCGCGTTTATCAATTCGGCTCGACAGCGGACACGGTCACGCTGGCCGATGATTCTGCCGCAGGCAACGGCCTCTCGCGCCTTACGAGTGTTTCTTCGAGCACTCCGGTCAACTTCATGCGACCGACGACGTTGTTGACTGTGGGACTCGCAGCAGGCAACGACACGATGACTTTGTCAGCCGTTGATTCACTGTTCGCGGCTGGCGTCAGCATTACCGGCGACGACGGAACCGATTCGATCGACGCAACGACGATGGCGTTGAAGGTCTCGTTGGTTGGTGGAGCTGGTAACGACACGCTGCGTGGCGGTGCTGGTGACGACGACCTCAATGGCAACGCCGACAACGACACGATCTTTGGCAACGGCGGCAAGGACACGATTCAAGGTGGCGCTGGCGACGACAGCCTCAGTGGTGGAGACGGTGACGATACGGTGCTCGGTCAAGGGAGCAGCAACGACACCGTCAGCGGTGGACTCGGAAACGATTCGATTGATGGCGGAGACGGAACGGCCGATCGCTTGTTTGAAGTTGGTGATGCCAGCATGACGTTGACGAATACGCAGCTCGCGGGATTGGGAACCGACATCCTCGTGGGGATTGAATTGGCCGACCTCACAGGCGGCGTAAGTGCCAACACGATCAATGCGAGTGCGTTTACGAACCCTGTCACGCTGAGTGGTGCGGGAGGCAACGACACGCTCATCGGTAGCGCGACGAAGAACAATGTGCTCAATGGGGATGACGGCAGTGATACGCTCAACGGCGGAACGTTGGCTGACACACTCAACGGTGGTGCTGGAAACGATTCGCTCGTTGGTGGTGCGGCAAACGACAAGCTCAATGGCCAAGATGGTGACAACGACACGCTGATCGGTGGAACTGGCAGCGACACGCTTGATGGTGGTCTGGGAATTGGCGACCGAGTTGTTGATGCGGGGAACTTCAACTTCGTGCTGACGAACGTCTTGTTGACAGGGAACGGCTCGGACACGCTCGTCGGTATCGAAGCGGCCTCGCTCACAGGCGGCATCAGCAACAACACGCTCGATGCCAGCGCCTTCACTGCAGGTAACGTGACGTTGATCGGCAACGCGGGTAATGACACGTTGATCGGCGGCTCTGGAAACGATTCACTGCAAGGAGACGTCGGCAACGACGTATTGAAAGGTCGCGATGGCAATGACACGCTCATTGGCGGCAACGACACACTGACGGTCGGCTCAGACAATGATACGCTCAATGGAGGCAACGGCAACGACGTCCTCACGGGAGGTATTGGCAACGATGCACTCTCTGGTTTTACCGGCTCCGATGCTCTCAACGGTGGAGCAGGTGCCGACACGCTCTATGGTGGCGATGACGACGACACGCTGCTGGGTGGTGCCGGTAACGACATCTTAATTGGCGGCAACGGCAACGACACGCTCAACGGACAAGGCGGACTTGATACGCTCACCGGTGACGCTGGCTTCAACGTGTTCATCGATGTGGCCGATCGCATCGAAGGCTTCGCGATCAACCCACTTCCGTCTTGGGTGAACGCGACTTGATTTGGTGAAGCACAATTCGATACTCGCTGAAGAAGCCCGGCTTTGTCGAAAAGCCGGGCTTCCTTCTAATGTCATCGCCAAGCATGACAAGCAATTCGCTTGTCACAATGAGAGATGACGGTCAAGCAGAAGCGACAAAGTCTCCGGTGATCGCGAGGTTGCACTACAGGGAATGACTTCTCGTCTGACGTTGTTTCTGCGGAGGCGACTTGGCAATTGGTTTAGACTGCGTTGCCACCTCGTTTTGTCCCTTCCTGCCTCTGAATGCCCAATAACCAATGGTCTATTCTCTTCTTCACCACTCAACCGGATCCTTGTCCAACCTTTCCCGCCAAGGTATCGTCTCGCCCCGCGATTGGCTTAGCAGGCCGGTCGTCCTACCAAGTGACACCCGCCTGCATGGATTGACCCGCCTCGCGTCCGCTGCTTAAGGAATTCTCATGCGAGCTGCGTTCCGCGTTTGGTTTGTTTTGTTGACTGTTTGCACATTGTCTCTTTCTTCAGCGGTGGCCGCTGATGCGAAGAAAGCCGATCCGCTCGACTGGCCGATGTGGCGTGGTCCGGAAAGCAACGGCATCTCGCGCGAGAAGAATCTCCCCGCAACTTGGTCTCCCGATGATGACGGTGAGAACCTGATTTGGAAAAGCGATGCACTTGGCACACGTTCGACGCCAATCGTGCTCAACGGCAAGCTCTACACCGTTTGCCGGAACGAACCGGAGACGACCAAAGAGGGCGAGAAGGTCGTCTGTGTCGATGCTGCGACGGGTAAAATCCTGTGGGAGAGCATCCACAATTTATTCCTCACCGATGCGCCTGCTGAGCGAGTCGGTTGGTCGAGCGTTGTTGGCGATCCGACGACCGGACACATCTACTTGCAAGGACTCTGCGGCGTCTGCAAGTGCATCAACGGCGAGACCGGCAAGACGATTTGGGAACACTCGCTGAGTGAAGAGTACGGCATCCTCAGCACCTACGGTGGACGGACGAATTTCCCGATCGTGTTTGAAGACCTCGTCATCGTCAGCGGTGTGATGACCGGTTGGGACGACTATGCGATTCCCGCTCACCGTTATGTCGCGTTCAACAAAACGTCGGGCGAGGCGATTTGGATTCAGACCACGAAAGTTCGTCCGGAAGACACGACTTATAGTACACCTTTCTTAACTGTTATCCACGGACAAGCCGCGATCGTGACGGGAGCGGGTGACGGATCGATCTATGCGATTCAACCTCGCACCGGAAAAATCATCTGGCGTTTCGACGCTTCGACACGCGGTATCAACACGCCGCCGATCGTGATTGACGGGATCGTTTACGGCGGACATGCCGAGCAAATGGCGAACGATCCTTCAACGCTCGGAGCGATCTTCGCGTTCAAAGCGACCGGGTCGGGCGACATCACCAACTCGAAAGAGAACCTCGTGTGGATGGTGCCCAGAGTTGCGATCGGACGCAGTGCGCCGCTGAATGTCGATGGTCGCCTCTACTACATCGATGACGCCGCGCAGATGTCGATCGTCGATGCGAAGAAAGGAAAAGAAGTCGGCAAACTCAAGCTCGGACGCATCATGTTCGGCAGCTCGATCTACGGTGACGGCAAGATCTACGTTGGAGAGCAAGGTAAGTTCTTCATCTTGGAACCCGACCCGAAGTCTGCGAAGGGGATCAAAATTCTCAGCCAGGTCCGTTTAGGCTGCGAGATGAATGCCTCGCCGATTATTTCGCACGGTCGGGTTTACATTCCAACGATGGACACACTGTATTGCATCGGATTGAAGGACGCGAAACCTGCGGCCGATCCGCAGCCGCCAGCACTCAAGGAGGCTAACGCGAAGGCCGATCAGAAGGTCGCTCAAGTTCAAGTCACTCCCGTTGAGGCATTGATTCACCCGGGGGAACCGCTGAAGTTGAACGTCAGATTGTTCAATGCGAAGGGGCAACCGATTACAGCAACGGCATCCCCTAAGTTCACCATCGACGGAGTCGGCTCGGTCAACGAAGCGAGCGAATTCTCGGCTCCGAAAGAGGCTGCTCACGTGGCCGCGAAGATTACCGCAGAAGTTGATGGTGTGAAGTCGGTCATCGCTCGCGTGAGGATCGTTCCACCGCTGCCGTGGAAGTTTGATATCTCCGATAAACAAGTTCCGGTGACTTGGATCGGTGCTCGCTATCGACACCAAGTACGCGACATCGAAGGGAACCCCGCGCTCGTGAAGATCACGACGATTCCGAAAGGGACTCGCAGCCAAAGCTGGATGGGACAACCGAGCTTACACGACTACACAATTCAGTCAGACTTCAGAGTTTCGATCAAAGATGGCAAGCAACCGGACGTCGGCGTAATCAATCAACGTTACACGCTGGCATTGATGGGCTCGCACCAGAAATTGCAAATCCGCTCGTGGACCGCTCGAGTGGAACTCCGTTTCGCGCGGACGATCAAGTTCGCTTGGGAGGCCAACAAGTGGTACTCGATGAAGTTCCAAAGCGAAAACAAAGACGATCGAGTCATTCTGCGCGGCAAAGTTTGGCCGAAGGGTGACCCCGAACCAAGCGATTGGACCATAGAAGCGGCGGACCTGACTCCCAACACGATCGGCAGCCCCGGTCTATTCGGGAACGCTAGCGACGCTGAGATTCTGATCGACAACATTGAAATCACACCGAACAAGTAACATATGTAGCCGTCACGCTGCTCGTGACGAACCGAGCGTTCACCGAACGCGTAGTGGAACACTCGGCTCGTTACGTGGAGTGTGATGGCTACCGAAAAGTTCTCAGAGAAAAAGGGATTGCCATGAAACTCGCTTGGAAACTCACGACCACCGCGATTCTCAGCGCGACGTTGATCGGCTGTGCGAAAGAAGCTCCGCCACCATCACCTCCACCGGCGATTGATCTCGGATCAAGCTCCGATACGGCCGCTCCGGCCGGAAATACTGAGCCGGAAGCAAAGAAGGACACAGGGGACAGCAAAGACGAAAAGGCTGCGGACGAGAAGCCGAAAGCTGACGCTGATAAGCCAAAAGAGAAAGAAGAAGCCAAGATTGAACAGTCCAATGCGGGTGACAACGAACTGGCACTTGCACCCAAAGCCGCCCAGGCAGCAATCGGCGGAAAGTTTGATCCGACCGCTGAAGTGCTCAAGCTGATCAAAATCATGAAGGTCAAAGCGACTGACTGGCCTCAATCAGGCGGCAGCTACTCTCGCAACAACACACCTCTTGGTAAAGGAATCGCGACCGAGTGGAACGTCGAAGAAGGCACCAACATCAAGTGGGCCGCGAAGCTCGGTTCGGAAACTTACGGCAATCCGGTCGTCGCCAACGGCAAGGTTTTCATCGGAACCAACAACGGCTCCGGCTACATGAAGCGTTACCCGAACAAGACGGACCTCGGCTGCTTGCTCTGCTTCGATGAATCGACAGGCGAATTTCTTTGGCAGCACTCCAGCGAGAAGCTGCCGACCGGCCGCGTCCATGATTGGCCAAATCAAGGAATTTGCTGTGCGCCACTGATTCTCGGCGATCGCTTGTGGTACGTAACGAGCCGTGGCGAAGTGGTTTGCCTCGACACCGAAGGTTTCCATGATGACGAGAACGACACGCCGATGATCACTGAAAAGCCGGAGAAGCCGGACGTCGTCTGGGACGAAAAACACGAAGCGGACGTCATCTGGAAGTTCGACATGATGGGCAAGCTCGGCGTTTCGCAGCACAACATGTGCTCGTGCAGCTTAATGTTTACCGGCGACATCCTGTTCGTGAACACGGGCAACGGCGTCGATGAAGGACACCTCAGCCTGCCGCAGCCAAATGCTCCCAGCTTCGTGGCGATGGACATGAAGTCGGGCGAAGTACTCTGGACCGATAGCTCGCCCGGCGAGAACGTGTTGCATGGTCAATGGAGTTCGCCTGCTTACGGGATCTTCAATGGACAAGCCCAAGTTCTGTTCGCAGGGGGTGATGGTTGGCTCTACAGCTTCGATCCCAAAGGCGCTGATGGCAAATCTAAACTGCTTTGGAAGTTTGACTGCAACCCTAAGGAGTCTCACTACGTTCTCGGAGGTCGAGCGACTCGAAATCACTTAATTGCCACGCCAGTCGTCTATGACGGCTTTGTATACATCGGTGTAGGCGAAGACCCGGAACACGGCGAAGGCGTTGGCCACTTGTGGTGTATTGATCCGAATAAACGAGGCGACGTCAGCCCATCGCAGGTTTTCAACCCCGATGTCGGTGGCGGCAAGGCTCCGATTCCGCACAAGCGACTGAAAGCGCTCGAAGCAGACAAAGGTGACATCGAGAA
Source organism: Planctomycetia bacterium (assembly GCA_026400935.1). Lineage (GTDB taxonomy): Bacteria > Planctomycetota > Planctomycetia > Planctomycetales > Planctomycetaceae > SXKJ01. The sequence continues at coordinate 24,436 of JAPLNX010000208.1, forward strand.
GCCGAATCCGAACTCCGCAGTCGTGTGGCACTACTTGGGGAACGACCCCAAACAAAAGAAGTTTGAAGAGACGATGCACCGCACGATGGGAACCGTAGCGATTAAGGACGACCTGCTATTCGTTGCTGATATCGCTGGCTTGTTTCACTGCGTTGATGTGAAGACCGGTAAAGCGTACTGGACTCACGACATGCTCGCCGGATCGTGGGCCTCACCATTGATCGTTGACGGCCACGTCTACATCAGCGATGAAGATGGTGACATCACGATCTTCGAGTTATCGAAAGAGAAGACGATTATCAGTAAAGATGCCGACGGAGCCGAAGGGCCGATCAGTATGGGGAGTGCGGTCTACACCAGCCCAATGGTCGCCAATAACCGGCTCTTCATCGCCAATCGGAATCAACTTTTCTGCATCGAACCTGGAACCAAGAGCAAGGTCGAAAAGCCGATGCCCGTTTCTGCGGAAACGGACTAATCACGGCTTGCGAGCCCCCGTCGGCAGCCCGGTTGTTTCGCGACAATCGGGCTGCTTTGTTTCTTGTCTGTTGTGTTTCGAGCAGGGACTATTTGTGGCCCGGTTTTTAAAACGGGGCATCAATGAGCAATCCCGGTTTGAAAACTGAGCTACGAAAACATCGGTCCCTATATCACTTTTGGAAACTAATGAGCCTCATCCCGTCTGACATGATTGAAGTCCGCCGTTCTCCTGGACGAGGCCGCGGCGTGTTTGCTCGTAAATTCATCCCGAAAGGGACGATCATCGAGCGTGTCCCGATGATCGTCTTCCCGGAGAAAGAACTCGAAAGCGATGACGGCTTTTCGACGCTCTACCACTATTGTTTTGAATGGGGCAAAGGGACGGTGGCACTCGCCATGGGTTATGGATCGATCTACAATCACTCGTACTCGCCGAACGCGAGATACGATGATCTGCCGCAACGAACGAAAGAATTTACCGCCCTTAAAGACATCCAGGCGGGCGAAGAAATCACGATCAGCTACAACGGCGAACCGGATGACCTTACGCCGATGGAATTTGAGGTGATGTGAAAATTAGGCGACCGGGCCGAAATCAGTCCTGTCAGCCTGGGAAAATAACACCGCTTCGCCGACCACCCTTATTCGTTTTCATCTTCGCTTGAAGTGATCTACGAGAGAGCCGTCAATGCTTCAGTCCAAGTCGCTCACTGACCAGCGCGTTTTGATCTTTGTTGAGGATGCTTACGAAGACCTTGAGTTGTGGTATCCGAAACTCCGTTTGATCGAAGCAGGTTTTGAGGTCACGGTTGCGGGACCAAATGCGGGGCAAAAATACCTCGGTAAGAACGGTTATCCTTGCGTGTCGGATGCAACGATCGCGGACATGCAATCGGCAGACTTTCAAGGCGTACTCTGTGCTGGCGGTTGGATGCCCGACAAACTGCGGCGCGATCCGAAAGTTTTGCAACTGATTCGCGAGTTTAACCAAGCTGGAAAACTGGTCGCCGCAATTTGTCACGGCGGCTGGATGCCGATCTCTGCTGGCGTTTATCGCGGCGTGCGAGTGACCGGCTCACCTGGAATCAAAGATGACTTGATCAATGCGGGAGCGATCTGGGCCGACACGTCGGTCATCGTTGATCGCCATTTTGTTTCCAGCCGCAAGCCAGATGACTTGCCCGATTTCTGTCGCGGCATGTTAGATGTGCTCGGTAGGTAAGAGGTGCTTATTGATGTCTCAACAACAGCCGACACCAACAACCAACACTGAAATTGTGAATGAACCAAGTCGAGCGAATTACACGCTCTGGCAGATCACGGCGTATGCGCTGCGACTGGGAACGCTGGGCTTTGGCGGGCCTGTCGCGTTGGTTGGCTACATGCACCGGGACTTGGTCGAGCAACGAAAATGGATTTCCGAAGCGGACTACAAAGAAGGGATGACGCTGGCGCAGCTCATGCCGGGACCGCTGGCCGCTCAACTGGCGATCTATTTGGGCTATGTGCATTACGGAGCTTTGGGAGCAACACTCGTCGGCATTGGCTTCGTGCTTCCGTCGTTTTTGATGGTCGTATCATTGGGCTGGGCCTATGACCTTTACGGTGGCTTGCAGTGGATGCAGGCAGTGTTTTATGGCGTAGGTTCGAGCGTTATCGCGATCATCCTGATCAGCGCTTACAAGCTGACGAAGAAGACGATCGGTGCCGACCAGTTGTTGTGGGCCATTTATCTCATTAGCGCCGTGATCACGGTTGTCACCGAATCGGAATCAATCTGGTTGTTCCTGGGAGCAGGAGCGCTGACTTGGTTTGTGAAAAAACCGCCACGCGCGATTCCGCCAAATCCTGCAACGCAGACTGAAACAGTCGTAGCAAAAGCCGTCCCACCGATTGTCCCACCGCAGAGATCAGCGATGATGATCCCGCCGTTCATGGCCTTGGGTTGGATGCCAATTGCGTCCTCGAAAACGCTGCTGCAAATCTTTTTGTTCTTCACCAAAGCGGGCTCGTTTGTCTTTGGGAGCGGCCTCGCCATCGTGCCGTTTCTCTATTCAGGAGTCGTGAAAGAATACGGCTGGCTGACCGAGCATCAATTTGTGGATGCCGTGGCCGTGGCCATGATCACCCCCGGTCCCGTCGTGATCACGGTCGCGTTCATCGGCTATCTCGTGGGCGGCTTAGCAGGAGCGACACTCGCCGCGCTGGGGACATTCTTGCCGTGCTATTTGCTAACGATCATTCCCGCTCCGTACTTCAAGAAGCACGGCAAGCGACCGGGGATCGTCGCGTTTGTTGATGGAGTCACCGCTGCGGCCGTCGGTGCCATTGCAGGTTCGGTGCTGGTTCTCGGGCGACGAACGATCTTTAAAGATGGCTGCACGCCGCAGGTTCCCAAGATCGTGTTGCTGTGCGTGACTCTCGGCTTGCTGCTGAAGTTCAAAAAACTACCCGAACCGCTCGTCGTCTTGGGTGCAGCGATCGCTGGATTGCTGCTGTTCCCGCTCGTAGATCCGTGACCGCTGCAAATTGCGAATCAACTGACAGGCTTGAAGCCCATGTCTTTAAATTGTGCCGGATCAATTGGTGAGGTCAATTTTACGATCGAGATTTCGTGCCACGGAACGATGATAGATCGTGCTCCAGAAGTATCTGGTCGGTCTCGCTCCAGCAGCACCATCTGTTCGGCAATCTGAAAATTGCTAAACGCGATCGGTTCGTTGAGAGACGTCACGACGATTCCCACCTTGGGTATCGTTGCGGGCCAACGTAGGAAGAGCATTTTCCAAGTCAGGTCTTTTTCCATGACAAGCAGTCCATTACCAACACTAGTTGGCGACTCAACAAGTTTGCCCATTTGCGGGCAGGCCCACGTTCCGCACAAAAAAGAAAACCCGAGCAACCTGACGGCTGCTCGGGTTCCTAATGCCAATGACCCCAAGGGGATTCGAACCCCTGTTGTCGGAATGAAAATCCGGTGTCCTAGGCCTAACTAGACGATGGGGCCAAAAAGCGGCCCACACTTTAGGGTCTATCGCGCGACTGTCAAGCCGTCCGGAATAGTGAGTTATTACGGACTAGAATTCTCGATCGGAGGGACTGTTTTTGTTGCTTCGACGGATTCAGCTTGTTGAATCGACACCAATATTTCGCTTCGATGAACGGGGACATCGCGAGGAGCTTGAATCCCCAAGCGGACTTTGTCTCCTCGCACTTCGATCACCGTGACGACAATGTTTTCGTCGATCACCACACTTTCACTGCGTTTGCGGGAAAGGACTAACATGGCGAATGAATCTCCAAAATCCCAAATCACTGGTATAACATCAAAAGTCTCATCAGATTGATTGCCAGGATAAATTTACGAAGATAGCTCGCGTGACCGCTAAAAATGGTTTAGTCAGATTCTAGTATGGGGAATTCCACGGTCAAGCAGCCACTGCGTCGCGTTCACTTGACAAAGTGTATGAGACAAAAATGCGGTGTCTTGAACTGACCAGATTTTCTATCTCGTCACAAGCCAGTGATGGAACGCCTCACACTATATCTCGTCACAAGCCAGTGATGGAACGCCTCACACTATGGTCTGCAATAAAGCTGCCTCGCTGATAACGACGTTAGCTAGTAACTTACGTGGGTTGTGCGGTGTATGGCACAGACAAGATCAGTCACACGGCTTCTTCGTGGGAGTTTCTTGGTCAGTCGTGCTGTTTTTAATTTGAGCGGGCCATTGTGTCCGGCACTCCGTGGGGCCTCGGATGATTTTTGATCCAAGTATTTCTGCCAATTCGGTTGCTCACCACATTTTGGTGGTCGAGGACGACACCGCATCGGCTGATTCTCTGAAGGCATTGCTGGAAGCCAATGGCTTCCGAGTGCAAATCGCAAAAGACGGTGGCCAAGCTCATTCGGCGTTCCGAATGCGGCGACCGGATTTTGTCATCACTGACCTGATTCTACCGGGTGAAAACGGCTTTGAGTTGATTGATCGAATGAAGCGCTCAGATGAAACCGTTCCGGTGCTCGTGCTTTCGGCGGTTGCCTTGGACGAGTCGAAAATTCTGGCGGATCGCCTGGGAGCCGATGGCTACATTGCCAAACCAGTCGCTGCGGAGGTTTTACTAGAGGAGATTCAGTCGATCGCCCAGCGCGTTTGGGAGCGGACGCATCTGGATCAACAGCGAGACGAGAAGCGGATTAGATTCAATTGCCGGTGCGGTAAGAAGTTCAAAGTCAGTCACGTGCATCGAGGGCGGACGTTAACATGTCCGGACTGCGGCGAACCGTTGATTGTTCCAAGATATGAATAACGAAAACTGTTGCAGTGAATTAAGCAATGCGATCTGACAGTGAAGTAGTAAGGTTCTTTGGGTTGTGTCTTGGTCTGTAGAAAAGCGATGCGATGGCGGCTCTCATCATTCTTACCGGTAAACATCAAGGCAAACGGCTGACAGTCCCCGATGGCGAGGTCGTGATTGGACGAGACGAAACATGTCAAGTCCGGTTGGCAACGAACGAGGTCAGTCGATTCCATTGTCGAATTCGGACGATTGCCCAACGTGTGACAGTGAGCGACATGGGCAGCCGTAATGGCACGTTGATTAACGATGTTGCCATCAAAGGTGAAGCGGAACTCAGTCCCGGCGATATCTTGCGAATCGGACCAGTGTCATTCCAATTGGTTGGGAAGAAAGTCGAGTCGCCGAACTCTGAAAAGAAGAGTCCGTCGGATGACAGTATCTTGGATTGGCTCGCCGACGAAGAAGAAAGCCAAACAGGTGATACGACGATTATCCCTCGGACTGCGGCACAGGTTCGAGTGCCTGAGCCATCGGTGTCGGTTGACAAGGACCTCTCGCCTGAGGCGCCGCCGCCTGCACAGAAAAAGTACAAGTCAGTTGGCGATGAAGGCGAAGACATCATTCAGAGGCACTTTGAGTTGGTCCAAGACGGTAAGTTGCCGAAGCGGGTTCCGGCGTTGAAGCCGCGATAGTTCACGTCTCACAAGCATTGAGCGACGACCAGAAAGTTAGGGCGAATGCGGATTATTGCAGGGCAGTACCGACGACGAAAATTGATGGCTAATCCGGGACTAACGACTCGCCCAATTACTGACTTTGTCAAAGAGACGATCTTCGGTCGCCTGGAAGACGAACTCGTCGGGAAGAAAGTCGCTGACATTTTTTCTGGAACAGGGACAATCGGTTTTGAGGCACTAAGCCGAGGTGCCACAAGTGTCGTGTTCATCGAGAAGGACGGAACCGCGTTTGATTTACTCAAGCGAAACGTCGCAGCGCTTGGGGTGGAATCAGATTGTCTCTGCTGGAAAACCGACATCTTTCGCTGCTCGTTTCGTCCAAAAGGGGACGGGCCGAGGTTCTTGCCGTTCGATTGGATCTTCTTTGATCCACCGTTCGAGATGATCGAAGACTTGAAACCAGGTGCGGAGATCTTCCGAGTGTTAAGACAGTTATCACGCGAAGACATTAGCGTGCCGGACGCTCGACTCGTTTTGCGAACGCCGGCGCGGGTTGAGTTTCAAATGCCCCCAATGTGGGAGTTGGAGAGACATTGGCCGTTCTCTCGTATGGAAGTCTTCGTCTACCGTAAGAAGCAAAAAGAACCGGAGCTTTCGGAGTCACAAACGTCCGCACAACCAGATGAGAGTTCACCAATTGACGAGAGCGAACAGTCGTCGTCAAGTTTAGATTTATAGTCGTAACGAAATATGTCACGCGGTTCGCGTGCGTTGACTGTTTGTGGGCTGGTACGCGAATCATGTGCGCCACAACTGCATCAGGGGTATCGCATGAGCGTTCTTGACCGATTTCGTCTTGATGGAAAGCGGCTCTTTATTACTGGCGGCAGCCGTGGACTCGGTCGCGAAATGGCAATCGCAATCGCCGATGCTGGAGCTAACGTCGTTTTGGTTGGACGCGATCAAGAAAGCCTGAATGCGACCGCAGCCGACATTCGACAACTCGGACGAAGTGCCGATGTCATCTCCGCAGATATCGGCCTGCCGGCTGATTGCGAGCGAGCATGCAGCCAAGCCCTCGAACAATTTGGACCGATCGATATCTTGATCAATAACGTCGGCGGGCGGCGGATCAATGTGCCGGTCGAGGAACAATCGCTCGAGCAGTGGCAACAGATCATGGATATCAACCTGACGAGTACGTTTCTTTGCACGAAGTTGGTCGGCGGCGAGATGATCAAGCGAGGCAACGGCGGTCGAGTCATCAACATCGCTTCGATTTCCGGCATGGTCGCGAATCGTGGTATTGGTGGTCGCAGCTACGAAACATCAAAAGCCGCAGTCATTCAATTCACACGTGCGGTCGCAACTGATTGGGCTCCACACAAGATCACCGTCAACGCCATCTGCCCCGGCGGTTTCATGACAGAACCAAATGTCCGCTGGGCATCCCAAAATCCGCAGGTCATCGAGACGTTTAAGAAGCAGATTCCGATGGGTGACTTCGGCCAACCAGAAGATTTGGGACCGCTTGCTGTTTACCTCGCCAGCGGCGCTGCTCGGTATGTCACGGGAGCGGCAATCGTGATCGACGGTGGGTACACGCTGTGGTAATTGAGGAACAATACGGATGATGCGAGAGTTGATCGTGGATTTTGCAAGCAAGCAACAAAGACAACTTCTGTCTCGACCGTGGCTGTGGATTAGTTTGATTGTCATTTCATTGCTGGTATCTGCCGGTGATCTTTTCGCTGCCGATGGCTTACAGCGGATCAAGTACAACAACCCTGGACTGATTGTTGATCTAGGCGTTGGTTTGTGGGCATGGCCTGTGCCCTATGATGTGGACGGAGATGGCGATCACGACTTGATCGTGGTCTGTCCCGACAAGCCGTACAACGGGACTTATCTGTTCGAAAACACTGCTGGCCCAAACGAAAAAATGCCGGTGTTCAAAGCCGCGCGGCGACTTGGGGCGGGCAAACATTACGCGATGCCGTCGTATGTCGATGGGAAGCTGCGAGTCCTCACGCCGGGAGCCGAACATCCCCACTTTCTGAAAACCGGACTTGATATCGGCATGAAGTTGCCATTGGCGGCGAACATTCATACGACAGTGGTCGGCAAGACTCCGGGCTTGTTCAAGGTCCGACACAATCAATGGCGTTACCTCGACTTTGATGGAGACGACGCACTCGATCTTGTCGTCGCTGTCGAAGACTGGCCGGACTACGTTTGGGATGACGCATGGGACGCGAATGGTCATTGGACCAACGGGCCATTGCATGGGTTAGTTTACATCGTGCGAAATGTGGGCTCGACTGACGCCCCCAACTCTACTCGACACAACTCTACTCGACACTTTTGGCTGCGCATCGCCGAACTTCGCTGACTTCGACTGAGACGGTGATCTCGATTTGCTCTGCGGCGAGTTCCTCGATGGATTCACCTACTTTGAAAATATTGGCTCGCGAAGGAAGCCGGAGTATGCGAGCGGTCGACGGCTCATGAACGGCGATCACTTGCTGACAATGGATCTCGAGATGATCGTCCACATCGCGTTCGATTGGGATCGCGATGGAGATTTCGATTTGATCGTCGGCGACGAAGATGGTCGTGTTGCATTTGTCGAGAACCTCGGTTGCATCGTCGACCGTCTGCCACAATTCGCGCCCCCGCGATACTTCCAACAAGAGGCAGATGAACTGCAATGCGGTGCGCTCTCGACGCCGGTCGGTTTTGATTGGGATGGTGATGGTGACATCGACATCGTCTCGGGCAACACTTCGGGCTACATCGAGTTCTTCGAGAATCTCAGTGGTCCGACGGTCGCGTCTCCCAAATGGGCCGCTCCACGTCGGCTTGAGGCAGGCGGAAAGACGTTTCGTGTGATGGCCGGCCCGAACGGATCGATTCAAGGACCAGCAGAGGCGAAGTGGGGCTACACAACATTGAACATCGCTGACTGGGATCATGACGGGCGACCTGACATCGTCTTCAATTCCATCTGGGGCCGAGTGCAATGGCTGCGAAACATCGGCACACGTACGGAACCAAGACTGGCCGAAGCGCAGCCGATCAAAGTTGAGTGGCCCGGCACACCACCCAAGCCAGTATGGACTTGGTGGGTACCAAACGAGAAAGAACTCGTCACACAATGGCGAACAACGCCCGTCGTGGCAGATTGGAACAACGACGGCCTGCTCGACTTGGCGATGCTCGACCACGAAGGATTTCTAGCGTTGTATGAACGGACAAAGGTGGAATTGAAATCGGACAATTCAAATCTCAAATCAACGCTCTCGATTCTTCCACCGAGAACGGCATTTCTCGACGAAAAAGGTCAACCTCTGCATCTCAATGCCGGACGAGCAGGAAAGAGCGGACGTCGAAAACTGTGCGCTATTGACTGGGATGGCGACGGCAGGCTCGACCTGTTGGTCAATTCAGAGAATGCGAATTGGTTGCGACAAGTTCAATCGCACGACGGCACATGGGCATTCAAGGACATGGGCAAGCTTGGCAGTCGCAACATTGCAAGTCACGACGTTAGCCCGACAACCGTTGATTGGAATGGCGATGGGATCCCCGATTTCCTTGGCGGTGCTGAGGACGGGTTCTTCTACTTCTTGCGGAATCCGAAGGCAAAATAAGCCTCGGATGACGAATTCACGAGACTCGTTGTCGAGTTATCGCCAACGTGGTCCGTCAATCTCGTCAATCCGCAATACATGCTGAGGTCGAGAGTAGCGATTCGGGCTCTCTTTGAATTGATCACGATTTTCAGCATTGCTGAAGAGGTACAACTCACCGTCAAAGTACGCACCAAATGCCGTGCTACCAGGAATCGCTCGGTCGGATTTCCACAGCACAACCGGGTCACAGCCCAGCAAACGCGGCGCATACTTCGCCGGATCGGCTTGAAACTCGCGGTATTCCTCGGCGTCAAACATCAGATAGACAACACCTTGATAGACGAGCGCAAAATCAGTTTTCCCTTTGCGCCAAACACGGTCTTTGAAGAGCGACACTGGGCTATAGCGGCCTAAGCCGACGAGTAGTTTTTGCTCGACGGGTGGCTTTTGAATTGGCTCGATATTCTTCTGAGGCGGAACTTCTTGTTGGGGAGTTTGATCATCAACCAGTGCCTTGCCCGGAGCCTCTTTACTGGCGATTAATTCTTGTGGCTGAGGTGCTGCGTTGCCATTCGGTTTCACACCAGTTTGGTCAATGAACTGTTGTAGTTGAGCCAAATAACCGTTTTTGTCTCTTGAGCGTTCGGACTTCGCCACAACGATACCATCGGGGCTCAATACGACATCTGACGGCAAAGATTGAATATTGAACTGCTCGACCAATTCAGGATGCTGATCGCTATCAACCATCACGGCGATGAAGTGCTGAGACAGCACGCTATGCACGATGTTCGTATGCAGAACATCCTTTTCCATTTGCCGACATGGGCCACACCAAGTCGCGTAGAAATGTACGAGGAGCGGTCGCCCTGATTGTTTCGCAAGGGCTTTGGCTTGTGCAAAATCTTTCATCCACGGCTCAGGACGATTTGCACCGATCGCAGAGAAAGTCATCAAAGCCAATAATCCGGTCACGACGACCGAGAGGCCAAAAAATCGGTTCCGTCCCATCATGTCACCCCACCCAGAGATCACGGACAATACAGTCTGCCGTGTCGCAATCTCTTGTCGTACATCCCTGACGACTGCGTAAAAATCCTGGCAAGATGCCACCAAGCGACCAGCCAGCCGCGGGTACCCCGCTTCAACTTCTATCGACTCCCAGCGGCAGAAAAATCAGGCGAGCCGTTTCTCTTCAGCCGAAGATGCGCAATCCGCTGACGAGCCGAAACCAATTGGTGAATGTGGGCAGACTGGGAGTCACCAGTGGATTGGGCCAAACCGGTACCAGTCTGCTGCCACATCACTCGTTGATTCCTGCGTAGAAATTTCACGAGTAGCCGTATGAAGGTCGCCGTGCTCCAACGTGTCGAGTTGGTCAACATCACTTGAAGAATCCGTTCGCAAACCGGCAGCCACCAAAAAATTTTGGAGCAGCCGATGTCCGCCAGACGTGAGCACCGATTCCGGGTGAAATTGAAGCCCGAACAACGGCCACTCAGTGTGTTCTAGCGCCATCACCAATCTGTCCGCTGACTTTGTCCGCGCCGTGACTCGCAGGCAACGGGGCAGCGTCGATTCGGGAACGACTAGCGAGTGATATCGGGTAGCCATCAACGGATTCGGAAGTCCGGCAAAAATGCGTTCGCTGTTATGTTCGACCAGCGACACTCGACCGTGAACCGGTTCCGGCGCTCGAATGACATCGCCACCTAGCGCCGCCGCAATTACTTGATGCCCCAAGCAAACTCCCAAAATTGGAATCGTTGAGCCCAACCGTCGCACAACATCCAGACAAATTCCCGCCTCATTGGGAGTACAGGGGCCAGGCGAAAGCACGATCGCCTTCGGTTGCATTGCCACAATTTCGTCGATCGACATCGCATCGTTACGACTAACAACGACCTCACAATTCAGCTCGCGGAAGTAGCGAGCCAAGTTGAAGACAAAGCTGTCGTAGTTGTCGATGAGCAGAATCATTGGGGACTGAGTTCGGGCTTTGGACAATGAGTGTTGGACTTTGAAATCGCCGACGCTGCATTCTACTTCGACCGCAGCGCTCTCAACATTCCTTCCGCCTTGTGAAGAGTCTCTTCGTACTCGGCTACCGGGTCGGATTGCGCGACGATTCCACCGCCAACGGGGAATTGGATCCTGCCACGGCGAACCGTAAAGGTTCGAATCAAGATATTGCTGTCGGCTGTGCCGTCGAAGCCGACATAAAACAGACTTCCACAATACGGTCCGCGTACAGTCGGTTCCAATTCGGCGATGATCTGCATTGCACGGACCTTTGGTGCACCCGTGACTGAGCCGCCAGGAAACGTCGCCTGCAACAAATCCCAAGCGTCACGGCGCCGGCCGCTTTGGTCATGCTCCATCGAACCGCGAATTACCGAAACGAGATGTTGAACTGTTTCATAGGTCTCGACCGCACAGAGCTTTGGCACTCGAATCGAACCCGGAGCGCAGACCTTCGACAGGTCATTTCGTAACAAATCAACGATCATCACGTTTTCGGCCTGATCCTTCTCACTCTCGCGCAGTTCGTCTTCGGTGTAGAGATCCGCCTCAGGGAGATGCCTTCGACGGCGAGTCCCCTTGATCGGTCGAGTTTCCACTTCGCCGTCACGCAGACTCACAAATCGTTCGGGCGATGCGCTCGCGATGACCCAATCATCGTGAGCGAAGTACCCTGCAAACGGAGCGGCGTTTCGCTCTCGCAACCGGAGATACAACGCGAGCCCATCTTCATCTGCCGGAAACAACAGCCGCTGCGACAGGTTCGCCTGAAAGATGTCCCCCGCGTGGATGTATTCGATGACGCGCTCGACTGCTCGCAGATATTCCTGTTTCGAGAAATTACTGGTCAGCCCGGCTAACCCAGGCAATGCCACGCTCTTGTAGGACGGGCACTCTTGCCCGTCACATTGCTTGGTTTCTTGCTGATTGCAGATTGCTCGACGGACAAGAGTACCCGTCCGATGAGGTTGTTTGGGACTCGACATGAGCTGCTCAAGCACCGCCGACATTCGCTCCGCTGCTCGCCATGAGCGACCTTCGCCTTCGGAGGGAAATCCATGTGAGATGATCCAGGCACGTTGCTCTAGGTGATCCCACGCAATTACCCAGTCGTAAACTCCAACCGCCAGACAGGGGAGCTCAAACTCATCAAATGCCGGACGTCGCAAACGCTCCCATGCACTACCGAGTTCATACGACAGCAACCCCGCAACGCCACCTTGAAACGGCGGCAACCCAGGCACTTTTACCGCTTGAAACCGCTGCGACCATCCTCGCAAACGCTCAAGCGGATCGACACCAAAAGTAGCAGTCGCCCGCTCCTCAAACTCAAACGGATCAGCCGTCAAAAACGAATACCGTCCTAATTCCGGTCGTTGCGAAGCACTATCAAACAACACGCAGTCAGGCCAATCCGCGAACCGCCGCAATGTCTCCGCGACATCCGGCAACGATTCAAGCTCTTGGATCAGCGGCTGCGACATGCGAAATGACATCTATCAATGTGAAGTTAAGAATTATCTCGCTCTTAATTCCCAGGACTTCAGTGAAGCTCGATTCTTCGGGCATCACTCAAAGGACACGAGATTTACCTTCTGGAACTCAATAACAAGCCTATCAATTGAGAGCGAGGGCTTCTCTCAAGAGAAGCATTCAACAATTTGAATCGCAAGGCCAACAAGACTGACCACACAAACGCGATCCAAAGATCTGCGAGGCAGAGACGCTGTCGCTCATCACGATACCGCGATCCATCGTCCCGACGTGAATTAATAATAGGACGTGTGAGCGAGTTGTCATTTCTCGATGCGCTCGCTCGCAAAGAGTGTTTGTTTCCGGTTCAAGTACACCACTGTAGCGTTGTGTGGGGCACGGGATTGTTGAACGGTCTTTGCTCGGCGCGTGACAGTTCGAGTTCCTTTTTCAGTTGGTGATACCAGCGTGCAGGTTTGTCGGCGTCGTTGATCATCATGAGCTGCGGATCTTCGTTGAGACCTTGTTGTTGCTTATCGACGACATCTCGGTCTTGCTCAATGAATGTGCGGACGAACGGACGGACGATTGGGCGAATCAAGGTCAGCCACGGGATCGTCCAGTAAAAAATTTGATGCAGCTCAACTTCCATGTCGGTCAGCGGTGTCAGTGTCGTCAGTCCAACGATGCGATGCTTACCGGCGATGATGTGTTCGATTCGAGTGCTCGGTAGCTCAAAGCGGATTTCTGTCGAGGTTTCTCCAAACAGTTTATAAGCACTGGAGTTGGACGAGGGTTTGTGTCGCACCATCGTGAAGCCCAACGTGGATGGGGCGAACTCCTTTGACTTTTGGTGCATCGACTTTCGAGACCGCCACCACCAGGACCGATGCACGAACGGGCCATGAGCCGGGTCCATCAAGCCGACCACCGCATGATCGATTGAGCATGGAAAGAGGCTCGTTTCCACCATGCGATAGTGCGAGGCATCAACATCCGGAATAAACGGAATCTCAGGCAACTGGTTGGGAATTGCATGCTCGTCATTCGGCATGAAGACCCAGACGTTGCCCTGCACTTCGCGACATGGAAAGCGATCTACGAGTACTCGGTTGAGATCAAACTTTTGAGTCGGCAACAGCGATGGAATGTGAGTGCAAGCCCCCGCACAATTGAATCGCCAGCCGTGATAGCAACATTCGATTTCTTGGCCATCGAACGTGCCGTGACTCAGTGGAATGCCGCGATGCGGACAGATATCACGCATCGCAAAGACTTCGCCGCTTGCGTCGCGGCCAAGCAGCATCGAAACACCAAGCAATTTCTTACCCAAGATTTGGCCGCGTTTCAGTCGTTGCCCTGGAACGGCCATGTACCACAAGTCTCGAAGAATCTCCGATTCGACTGCTGAGGCCATTCACACATCCTTTGCACTGAAGAATTCATCCATCAAACATCCGGTGTCTGATTCGGGCGGCGATTATGCAAAGTGGTCGCGACTGCGTCGATTCAACGGACATGATTCTCGCTAGCAACGAGCGGGAGGATGATTTCTGAGAAACCTTTTGATTGATAGCGTTCAGCAAATTGCGAGCTTTGTTTCAAAAGATTTCAGAGTGCCTGTGCGATTCGTTCTGAGATTCCGTTTTCAATGGAAGACCGACTCGTACGACAGCCTCCGAGACCTAAGAGTCCCTGATCGTTACCGTGTCACTGATCGTTAATCGAAGTCACGAGGAGTCCTTTCAATGCCGCAAAACTCTGGCTCAAGTCCTAACTTTGTGCCGTTGACGACGATGTCAAAGTTGATGTGTCCTCATGGTGGCTCCGTGCAAATTGCCGCCGCACGACTGAGGCCAATTCCGCCACGACAAGGTTCGATCGTTACAGAAAACGACTCGTTCAATGTCTGTGGATGCGGATTCGCTCCAGCAGGTCCCTCGCCGTGCCTCCGAGTCGTCTGGCTTGCCTCAAATAGCGATTTGCAAGTCGATGGTCAAAACACGCTCAATTACACGAGCATAGGCCAATGCGTCACTCAACACGGTATCGTGCAAGGACCAGTCATCATCGTTGCGGAGAGCTAACTCGCATTGCTGGCAATAAGCCTCAAACACGCGACGTCAACCAACCCACCGAGGCAAACTGGATGGTGGGGGGAATTGAGGACTAAATCAGCACGTCCGGAATCACGTGCCCATGCACGTCGGTAATTCGGCGGTCGATGCCGTTGTGGCGGACCGACAACTTCGTGTGATCAATGCCCATCAAGTGCAGCATCGTCGCGTGCAAGTCGTAGCTCCAGGTTTCGTCTTTGATCGCTTTGAACGAGAACTCATCGCTCTCGCCGTGAGTCATTCCCGCTTTGATACCAGCCCCGGCGAGCCACGTGACAAAGGTGCCGCCGTTGTGGTCGCGGCCAGTTGCCGACTGCGTAAACGGCATTCGCCCGAACTCACTGGTCCAGACGACGAGCGTGTCTTCCAAAAGGCCGCGCTGCTTGAGGTCGCGAATCAATGCAGCGATCGGTTGATCGACCATATTGGCGATGTAGGGCAACTCCTTTGGGATATTGCCGTGATTGTCCCAGTTGCTCGATGCGCCTCCCGCACCGCTCCAAACTTGCACGAAACGGACACCCCGTTCAATGAGTCGCCGCGCCGTAAGACAACTCTTGGCGAAGTCTGCCGTCGGTTGTTCGGCGGTCCCGTAAGCTTTGTGAGTCTCTCCGGTTTCTTTTGTCAGATCGAGTGCTTCCGGTGCGGAGAGTTGCATCTTGGCGGCGAGTTCGTAACTGGCGATGCGAGCATCCAAACGCGAGTCGCCCGGTCGTTGACGCTGATGCTGCCGATTGAGTTCCTCAAGCACCTTTAATCCGGCGATCTCGCTGTCGCGTGAAATGAACGCGGCTGACTTTGGCGGAAACAAATCGCTAATCGGAGTTGGCGCGTTGGCCTTGATGATCGTTCCTTGGTGTTCCATTGGCAGGAACGCGGAAGAGAAGTTTCCCATCCCGTTGTAAGGCAACCCGCGAGTATCCGGCAGCACGACAAACGTCGGCAAATTGTCGGTCAGTCGGCCAAGCCCATAAGAGACCCACGAACCGAGACTGGGAAAGCCCGGTTGCGTGAAACCGGTGTTCTGCATGTAGCTGGCCGGACCATGCACGTTGGTCTTCGTCGTCATGGCCATGAGAAAGGCGAGGTCATCAACAATCGTCGCCATGTGCGGCAAGACGCTCGTCACCCAGCGACCAGTTTCGCCATGCTGTTTCCACTCGAACGGAGACTTCATCAACGGTCCGGGAACACCAGTCGCTGAGGCCTTCAGTCCAAACTCGACTCGCTCATCATGCCGCTTAATCAATTCCGGTTTGTAGTCGAACGTGTCCATCTGGCTCGCGCCGCCATTCATAAAAAGCTGAATGACACGCTTCACTTTTGCTCGATGATGCACACCGCCGTTGAGTTCCGCCCGCGATGGGATTCGCTCTTTCGTCTCCTTCTTGGTTGCGGCCTCATCTGCAACCGTGTCTGTCGTTAAAAGGCTCGCCAACGCCAACGCACCGAAACCACCGCCGGTGTTGGCGAGGAACTCGCGACGCGACGCGAGTGGCGAGTCGTCCGCATTGTGATGCTGGCCGCGATGGATGAATGATTTCATAGCACATCTCACAAGGTTCACTCGTTGCGTTGTCACCGAAATATACAGTGCGGCGCAGCCACAGAGTACGTAGTCATCGCTCCGCTTGATGAGCCGATTACTGGCGAACGCTTTGTGAAGCGACCGGCTCGTTACGCGGAACGATGACGGCTACGTAGATCACGCTGCAAACCAACTGCTCGTCGTCATTACTTCGTCGCACGTTCGTTCCTATGCTATTCTCATCGTGCTGGCTCAGCATGACTCATGACAAGGACTGAAGATGACTCGCCCCGTTGATTTACCCGCATGGAAAACTCTTCAAGAGCACCGGAGTGCACTTGAAGCAGTCGAGATGCGCGAGCTGTTTCAAAGTGATCCGCAACGTTTCGACCGGTTCTCACTACGGTTTGAAGATGTCCTAGTGGACTTCTCGAAGAACCGCATCACAGATAAGACGATGAGCTTATTACGTGACCTCGCTCAACAAGCAGACCTGTCGGGCTGGATCGGAAAGATGTTTTCCGGAGACCGGATTAACTCAACAGAAGATCGTGCGGTCTTGCACATCGCATTGCGAAATCGCTCGAACCGACCGATTGTCGTGGATGGGCACGATGTCATGCCGGGAATCAACGCGGTGCTCAAGCACATGCGAGAATGGACCGACGCAATCCGCTCTGGCCAGTGGCGTGGCTACACCGGCAAGCCAATCAGCGACATTGTTAATATCGGGATCGGCGGCAGCGATTTGGGCCCAGTGATGGTGACCGAGGCCCTCAAGCCATACAGCCGTCGTGACCTCAAAGTTCATTTTGTCTCGAACGTGGATGGGACACACGTCGCCGAGACGCTGCGACAACTCAATCCGGAAACGACGCTCTTCATCATCGCCTCGAAGACGTTTACAACGCAGGAGACGCTGACGAACGCGCATTCGGCGCGGAGCTGGTTTCTGCGAACCGCTGGCGATGAAGCGCATGTCGCGAAGCACTTCGTGGCCTTATCGACGAATGAAATCGCCGCGCGCGAGTTCGGCATCGCTCCCGAAAATATGTTCGAGTTTTGGGACTGGGTCGGTGGTCGGTACTCGTTGTGGAGCGCGATCGGATTGCCGATCGCGGTCAGCATCGGCATGGATAACTTTGAGGAATTGCTGACCGGTGCTCATCTCATGGATGAGCATTTCCGAACCGCGCCGCTAGAGCAAAATCTGCCCGCAACATTGGCATTGCTCGGCCTGTGGTACAACAACTTTTGGGACGCCGATACGCAGGCGATTCTCCCGTATGACCAATACCTGCATCGCTTCGCCGCGTACTTCCAACAAGGTGATATGGAATCGAACGGTAAGAGCGTGAGTCGCGATAATGAGCCGTGTGAATGGTCCACTGGTCCGGTCATTTGGGGTGAGCCGGGGACGAACGGGCAGCACGCGTTTTACCAACTGATTCATCAAGGTAAGAAGTTGATCCCCTGCGATTTCCTCGCACCAATCGAATCGCAGAATCCGCTGGGCGAGCATCACGAGATTTTGTTGTCGAACTTCTTTGCTCAGACCGAAGCGTTGATGAAAGGGAAGACTGCTGAAGTAGTACGAGCCGAATTGAATGGCTCGAAATTCTTGCCCGCAGTAATTGACAAGCTCGTTCCACACAAAGTCTTCAGCGGTAATCGACCGACGAATTCGATCCTGTTTCAAAAGCTGACGCCACGAACGCTGGGCAGTTTGATCGCGCTTTACGAGCACAAGATTTTCACTCAGGGAATCCTCTGGAACATCAACTCGTTCGATCAATGGGGTGTCGAACTCGGCAAGCAATTGGCGAAAGCAATCCTGCCAGAGTTGAAAGACGCTGCCGCCGTGACATCGCACGACAGTTCCACGAACGGTTTGATCAACGAGTACAAGACGCGGCGTAAGTTGCCCTGAGTCCTAGTAATTAGAACCGCGAGTTCTGAGTTTGCACATTTGGACAAATCGTGACACTCAATCCTTGTTGATAGAAGCGCAGAGTGATTGTTGCCCTCACCACGGCACGTCTTCGAAATGTCCATAGGTTGGAACTCCGGTTGATACTTTCACTGGTTTGTTGTTTTCGTACTTCGCGTACTTCGTGCCTTTGCGGTGGAAAATAGGGATTTCGTTTCACCGCAAAGGCGCGAAGTGCGCGAAGTGCGCGAAGTGCGAGAAGAAGA
>JAPLNX010000630.1 GCA_026400935.1 Planctomycetia bacterium
AGAAATCGATCCGTGATCCACAGCGTCGGACATCCTGTCGCTCCCAGAAATATTGGCAGATGAACATCTGAAAATATCTCTGGCGCAAACCGCGTGCCGCGATCATGAATTGCTGGAAAACTTACGTACAATCAACAGCCCGATGTCTCCGTCGCCGTCTCGCCCGCCAGCGTGGCCGAAGACGGGACCGGGAAATTGATCTACACGTTCACGCGGACCTCGGTCAGCGATCCGTTGACTGTGAACTTCAGTGTCGGCGGAGCGGCCGTCTTCACCAACGACTACACCCAGTCGGGAGCCGGCAAAGTCACCGGAGTAGCCGGCAAAGTCACCTTCGGCTACGGCCAGAGCACGGCCATCGTGACCATCGATCCGAAAGCGGACACCAAGATCGAACTCGATGAGAGCGTGATTCTGACCGTCACCTCGGGCACGGGTTACAACGCCACGGGCATCGCTGCCACGGGCACGATCACCAACGACGACGGTGTCACCCCGACGATCACACTCGCGGTCTCCCCCGCCAGCGTGGCGGAAAATGGCGCGGCCAACATGCTCTATACGTTCACCCGCACCGGTTCGATCCACGATCCGCTGACGGTCCACTTCAGCGTCGGCGGAGCGGCCACGTTCAACACCGACTACCTCCAGGCCGGCGCGAGCACGTTCAACGGCGGCGCGGGCACGGTGACCTTCGGCTTCGGACAATCCACGGCGACAGTCGTCGTGAATCCGAAGAGCGACAGCGTGGTTGAGTCCGACGAAGACGTGATCCTGACGGTGCTGACCGATCCCGATCCGACCCCGACGTACCTCGTCGGCGGCAGCTACGTGGCCAGCGGCGTGATCATCAACGACGACTCAGCCGTGACACTGGCTGTCTCATCGAACGTGGCCGAAGACGGAGTCGTGAACCTTGTCTACACCTTCACGCGAACGGGTTCGATCGCCAACGCCTTGTCGGTCAACTTCAACGTCGGCGGTACCGCGACCCTCGGCACCGATTACGCCGCGTCGGGCGCGTCCCTCTTCACCGCCTCACACGGCAACGTGACCATCGGAGCCGGTAACAACACCGCGATGGTGACCATCGACCCCACGAGCGACACGATCGTCGAGGCCAACGAAACGGTGATTCTGACCATCACCAGCAGCAACGCCTACACGATCAACTCGCCGAGCACCGCCACCGGCACGATCCTGGATAACGACGCGGTGGTCCTGCCGACCATCACCGTCAACGTCTCCCCGTCGAGCGTCGCCGAGAGCGGCACGACCAACTTGGTCTACACCTTAACGCGGACGCTGACGACTCCCGACCCGCTGACGGTCGGCTTCAGCGTCGGCGGCACCGCGACCTTCATCACCGACTACACGCAATCCGGAGCCGGCATTTTCAACGGCAGTTCCGGCACCGTGACCTTCGGCTTCGGCCAGTCGACCGCCATCGTCACGATCAATCCGCAAAGCGACACGACTCCCGAACCGGGCAACGAAAACGTCGTGCTCACGATTACCGCCAACCCCAGCAGTTACACCATCGGCGGCAGCGGCAACGCCATCGGAGTGATCCTCGACAACGACTCGGTTCTCATACCACCACAATCAATCCAAGCCCGCCGCATCGACGCCGCCTTCAGCTTCGGCCTCGGACACCTGCTGCCGTAACCGTAGAAATCAAAACGTCGCACAGGCGGCTCGCCGGAGAGGTCTCTCTGTCGAACAGCGATTCGCGAGTCGTCGTCAACAGCGACGGCACGCTGACGATCACGTTCACGGGGAGCGACAACGATTGGGATCGCCCCGTCGTCGTGACCACAACCGCGATCGACGACAATTTCGTGGACGGCGGGGACAAGCAAGTCTTCGCACCGCACCCGAACACACTCAGCCGCATCCTCGGCCCCGTGACCGTGAACGGCGGCGGTGGCAACAGTTCGTTGAACGTCAACAACGCACTCGTGCTTCCCGGCGAAACGAACAACACCGCCTCAACCGGCAACGTTGTCGGCTTCGTCGATGCGACGCACGTCACAGTGACGACCGCTGACTTGCAGGCATACCTCGGCTCCGGTGTCTCGCTGGCGAATCTGGTCGGTAAGACGTTGACCGTCACGCAAGCGATGCACAACACGGCCCTTGATCAGTTCCGTTTGATTACGGCGGTGACTGTCGGAACCTTGGCCGGCACGACGCGGCTCACGCTGAATGACACCTTCGTGTTCGGAGCCGGACACAGCTTGAGCGACATCACGAAGTACGCGATTACGACGCAGAGTTCCAACTTCTTCGCCGTCGAGGAAGCGAGCATCGACACGATCTTCGTCCACGACGAAGACAGTCCGGCCGACAGCAGCGGCGTGCTCACCGCGAATCGGCTTAGCGGTTTCCATATGGGGCCGGACAACGTCGATGGAGTTGTGCTGCATGGTCGGTTCCAAACTTACGGGATCACGTTCAGCAACTTGGAGATCGTCGATCTCAATCTCGGTCGCGGTTTCAACAACTTGAAAGTGCTTGGCACGCCGACTCGTTCCGACGGCTATCAAGCTTGGACGATCGCGCACACCGGCGATGATCAGCCGGATTCGAACCAACCGAATGTCACCGGCGACAACGTCACGATCCGCTTGACCGCGGAGGAGGCTGTCACGCGGACTGATGCTGTGCTGCACTCGCTCTTCAGTTCGGCGGTCAATCTCGCCGACGGTCGCTCGACGATCACCTACACCGGGACGCCGTTCGCCGGACTTGATCTGCGTGGCCAAGTTGTCCGCACGGACGATGACGAAGAATTGCAGATCGTCTCGCACACTGACAATGTCCTCACGCTGCTCGGCAACTGGACGCACTTACCAACGTCCGCGAGTGTTCTCGAAGTCGTCAAACTCGCCGACGGCAGCTTTGCACTCGATGCCGGAGCGGGGAACGACATCGTCAACTCGAGCGGTTCGACATTGCCGCTGTTTATCTTCGGCGGAACGGGGAACGATTCCATCACCGGCGGCTCCGGCAACGACGTCATCTTCGGCGACGAGGGACACGTTGACTTCTATGGCGATGCCGACAGCAACGGCCATCGAGCGATCGTGACGCGACTCGGCTTCGCTCCCGCTGTGATCACGGCACAAGCGACGGGACCGTTCACGAACTCAAGCCAATTGAACGACAGCACGGCCCACTTTCCAATCCCCGACGGCAACGACACCGGCCTGATCGGCCTGTATGTCGAAATCAACAACGGTACCGGCTTCACTCAAGAGCCACGTCTCATCATCGGCAACACGGCAACGAGCCTGACCGTCTTCCCCAACTGGACGATCTCCCTCGATGCAACGAGCCGCTATCGCATCTCAACCACGCCGGAGAATCAAACGGACGGTCGAGTGCATACCGACTTCCTCGCCGTCAGCGCAAACACCGCCGTCGGCGGCGACGACACGATCAGTTCCGGAACCGGTCGCGACGTCGTCATCGGCGGCAGCGGTGCCGACAGTATCGTCACATCGGCGAGCAATGCGGACGCCGTGATCCTCGGCGACAACGGCTCGGCAAATTACATCGGCGGAGTCCTGACCCACATTCAAACCAGCGACGCGGCTCACGGCGGCAACGACACGATCACATCGACCGCCGGACGGGAAGTGATCTTCGGCGGCAGCGGAGCGGACACAATCGACGTTACGGCCAGCGGAGTAAACGCGGTGATCTTGGGCGACAACGGTTCGGCCAGCTTCTCGGGAAACTCACTAACGCAAATCCAAACGAGCGACGCAGCCTTCGGCGGCAATGACGTGATCCTGTCTGTTGCGAGTAGCAACGTCATTTTCGGCGGGAGCGGCGCAGACAATGTCAACGTCTCGGCGAGTGGTGTTGATGCGGTGATTTTGGGCGACAATGGCTCGGCCAACTTCACGAGCGGCGTACTCACGCGAATTCAAACCAGCGACGCAGCTTCTGGCGGTAACGACATGATCACGTCCGTCGCCAACCGCGACATTATCTTCGGCGGCAACGGCAGTGACACGATTGATGTTTCGAGTAGCAGCTCAAGCGGAGTGGTCGTCGGAGATAACGGATCGGCCAATTTCAGCAGCGGCTTGCTGACGAACATCTCGACCAGCGATACGACCTTCGGTGGCAACGATTCCATCACCGGCGGCTTCGGAAACGACTTCCTCATCGGTGGCTTTGGCGATGACACGATCAACGCCGGTAGTGGCAACGACACGCTGACCGGTGACGAAGGGAACGATCGGATGCTCGGTGAACTCGGTGACGACTTCTATGTCTTCGCCGCATGCAACATCGTGGAACTCGACACGGTGATTGAGCTACCGAATGAAGGAACCGACTGGCTCGATTTCAGCGCGCTCCCCAACACAGTCAACGTGCTGGTCGATTTGACCAAAGACAACGCGCTCGCCACGCATACCAATCGCACGGTCATCACGGGAGCGGCTCGCCAAGCGGCGAACTTCGAGAACGCCATCGGCGGTGCGGGAAACGACATCTTCCTCGGTAACGCGGCGAACAATCGCTTTGAAGGCCGTGATGGCAATGATTCGCATACCGGTGCTGCCGGAAACGATACGTTGATCGGTGGCCGAGGAGACGACTTCTACATCTTCGCGACGGCTCAAGCGGCGGAACTTGATGCCGTGATCGAGCTGTCCAATGAAGGAACTGATTGGCTCGACTTCCGAGGTCTGACTTCTCCGGCTGACGTCGTTGTGAATCTGACGAGCGACACGTCTTTGGCCACTCACCGAAACCGTCGAGTCACGACCGGTGCGACTGGCCAAGCGGCACACTTCGAGAATGTGCTGACCAGTTTTGGCAACGATACGATCACCGGCAACTCGGCGAACAATCGAATTGAAAGCGGTCCCGGTAACGACAGGATCAGTACGGGCAATGGCAACGACACAATCCTCGCTGGCACCGGCAACGATACGATCAACGGCGGCGACGGGATCGACTGGATCATCGACTGGACGCAGGATAATTTTGTCCTTTCAACCGCACTGATCGTTGGAAACGGCACTGATCCGCTCACGAGCATCGAGCACGCAGAACTCTTCGGAACCTCGGGCAAGAACAAGCTCGACGCCAGCCGGTTTACTCCAGGATATGTCATCCTGCATGCGGGCGAAGGGAACGATACGTTGCTCGGTGGATCTGGCAACGACATCTTGGAAGGTGGCAGCGGTATCGACTTGGTGATGCAGACCTCGCCGAACAATCAAACGCTGACCGACACGCTGCTCACAGGCAACGGTTCCGACGCGCTCTCTTCCATTGAGCTGGCTAACCTGACTGCAATGGCTTCATTAGGAAACACGATCAACGCGAGTCTCTTCAGCGGCGCCGTGACACTCACCGGTGGTGCTGGTCCCGATCGCATTCACGCCAGTAATTTTGGGAGCATGATCAGCGGCGGCGCGGACAGGGACACGATCATCGGAGGCAACTCCGCCGACAACATCAATGCCGGAGCGGACGACGATTCCATCAGTAGTGGAGCGGGCAAAGACTCCATCATCGGCGGTTCTGGAAACGACCTGATTGACGGTGGACTGGGTGATGACCGAATTTTCGGGAACGATGGTCGAGACAAAATCTTCGGTGATAACGGCAACGATACGATCGACGGCGGCACCGGTGATGACACCATCAGTGGCGGTAGCGGCAACGATTCCATCATCGGTGGCGCAGGCAACGACGCGATCTCCGGCGGCGAGGACAACGACTTCCTAGATGGCCAAGCTGGTAATGACACACTGCTTGGTGACAACGGCAACGACACCGTTCGGGGCAACGCTGGACGCGACCTCTGCCTCGGCGGTGACGGCAACGACAACATCGACGGCGGCTCCGAAGTCGACACAGTCGCTGGCGGTCCCGGCAACGACATCCTCAGCACGTTGGCCGAAATCGACGAAGCCTTTACCTTCGATTTCAGCAAACTGTTGGTTTGAGCGATGTTGGGAATTGGCCTTTGGCTCTGAGATCCCGGACACAAGGGCGACGCGCCCCGAAGGTCGCTTGCCCATTCGTCGCGACTCAGCTGAAGACCTCGGCACCGCTTGCGGCTAATCCCAGCTCGTCCACATGGCTGGGAGCATTCAACGCGAGGGAAGACATCGAGAACCTCCAGCTTCAGACTTGCTCTCTTGGAGCACAAAGCACGTCTCACGCATCGCAGTCCGCAACCCGACTTCCACGTCGATCATCGCGGGCGGTACGGAGTGGAAAACCAAGTCCGCTCCGACCACGCGAAGAACCGCGACGAGTTGAATGCCTGAACCAAGAACGCCGCGTCCGCGCTCGGCGCGGGTCTCCCGACCCCGCCGCTCGCGTCAGGCCGGTACACGAAAACGGAAAAGCTCAGTTCCCGAAACCGCACGCCGAAGAACTTCGAGTCGCACGCCACCACCAACACTCGCGCCCGGCCTGCGTGTTCCACCGGAGTCAAACCCTCGACCCTGAGCCGCTCCGCCCAAAACCCCAAGTCCGCCGAGCCAAGCAGCGAGACTTCGCGCACATGGGCAAGTTCCGCGACGTATTTCACCGTCTTGCATCCCTTTCGTTGCCCGCCCATACGATATGGCGACGCGCATGCGCTCGGCGCGGAGCACGATTTTGGTTTCGTGCCATTTGATGGACTCCGAAAACTGCGAATGCAGCAATCAGGCGTCTGGAATTCTTTGAAGAGCGTCCTGCGCAACCGCTCGAAATTCGCCACGCTTTGCCGGACGAGATCCGTGGCGGAGGAGAAATTCAGACAACACGATTTCGAGACGGCCTTTGGTTTGTGACATCCGTCCGTTCTTTTGAAACGACCCAATTCCCCGACAGTAGTCAATCCGCATTTGAATAGTCACCTTTTTCTCTTTCTGATGGGTGACGATATCGAAATCTTCGTCAGTGAATCCGAGGTCTCGCAACTTGGTCAACAACTCAATCATTCGCCTTGGCATTGCTGAACACCTCCTCGGCTATTGTGGAATTGAAGTTTCGTAAGGTTGGCTCCAGCCAGCTATCAAGCTGCCGCTGTGATGATTCAAAATATCTGCGTGCGACTCAACTTTACCGTCGCGTCGTAGTATTTCCACACGCCGGTCTTACTGCCGTTCAAGAACTTGCCTTCGTCGTACGGCGTTCCGATTCAGCGATCGTTTCTCCGCAGCTTATGTTGCACGTCTCGCACGCTGCTCCTCAACTCGCCGCTTCAACTCGGCCTCGAAGACGCGATCGACGGGTTGGTCGTACGTTCGCTCGACGCCGAGGTCGTCTTGATCGACCCAGCGCCTCCGGCGCGTCGTGAGCCGCGCTCGGCGATAGGTCGCTCAAAAAGTCGCAACACAACACATTGCCGGAGTGTAGCCAGAAGGATACGCTGCCACGATGATGGAAATCCGCAAGACGGAAGCCTACGCCAAGTGGTTCGATGGCCTGAGCGATCTCCGCGCACGGGCACGCATTTTGGTTCGGATCGAGCGATTAGCGGCCGGGAATCCGGGAGATGTGAAGTCTGTCGGTGGCGGCGTTTCGGAGATGAGGATTGATTACGGTCCCGGCTACCGGGTGTATTACAAGAAGCATGGGCGGGAAGTGGTGATCCTCCTGGCTGGCGGCGACAAACGCAGCCAAGCCAATGACATCCAGGCCGCCTTGCAGCTCGCTCGCAACCTTTAGGATTCAGCATGACCAAGACCCGCACTACTCGTTACGACGTTGCCGAACACCTGCGTACTCCGGAGGAGATGGCCGCTTATCTGGAAGCCTGCCTTGAGGAGGCGAATGGAGATGCCGCGTTTATCGCCAAGGCGTTGGGTGACATCGCGCGTGCCAAGGGGATGTCGCAGGTCGCTCGTGATGCCGGTCTGTCTCGCGAGAGCTTGTATAAGGCACTCTCCGGAGATCGAAGTCCTGGCTTCGACACGATCCTCAAGGTCATTGAGGCCCTGGGCCTGAAATTGCACGCTCAAGTCGTTCGAGCGACACCCCAGCCAGTCGCTCCGGCCGGCGTCTCTGTCGTCGCATCGCGCCGTCAGAAACGCGGCTGATCTTGGTCGTTGATGTCGTCAGACTGCGCTCAGCGCGGGCCCCCTGGTCCCGCCGCCTATACCGAACGCGGGGGGACGTTGACACAAACCCCACCGAGCTTGTCTCGGTGGTTTTTGGGCTTTTGCACTACGCATGCCTCAAGGGAGTTCGGTCGTAGTGCAAAGGCCCTTTTCCACCGAGGCAAGCTCATTGGTCTCTACCCAATTATCCGCATCTGAGAACTGGGAATGGTAGTTGGACGTCGCGGACGAGTTGTTTGAGGTCATTCAGATCATGCGTTTCGAGGTATTCGGTCATCGACAGCAGGACCCAC
>JAPLNX010000605.1 GCA_026400935.1 Planctomycetia bacterium
CCGCAATAACGCCGACACAGCAATTCTCGGCCAACTGTCAGAGGATCGTCGAGATCGGATTTCGTGGGCAGTGCGATTACTTCGTTTGGAAAAACCACGACCCCTTCGAGTCCGCCTGCGCCGACCTGCTCCGCGATCTGCAGGCGCAAAAGTACATTGAACGAGCTGGGGGCAAGTCTTCATGCACCATTCCAGCAATGCACAGCAGCTGGCCAATTTGTGAATTTGGGTGGCACGTCTTGATCATAGGAATGGGCGTGGAAATCGCGATCACCTTTGAACTCCACGCTCTTTCCGATGGTCAGGGTCGTGCCACCCATGCCTACAAATTCAACTCAAATCGAACTTCTAGCCAACCGTGAGCGAAGCACCGATCTTGCTTGACGGCTCGTGACAGAACCGGAAAGCTCTCGCCCATATTGTTGGTTCCGCGTAACTTGGCACGCGGTGAGAGTTGGTGTTGTTGTTTGGACAAAATCTGTCTTCGGAGTTTGCTTATGAAGATTACCCACGTCGAAGTCATTCCGCTGACCGGAGCCACTGTTGATGGAGGTTGGCCGCAGGGGCATGAGCCGCAAGAGAACTTGCACACGCTTGTAGAAGTACAGACCGATGAGGGGCTTTCTGGTTGGGGAAGTTGCTTCACTTCGGGCAAATTGGTTGCGGGTGCGGTTGAGTTGTTGTGGCCGTTGCTAAAAAGTGAGTCGGCGGTTGAGCCCGAGCGAGTCAGTGAGAAGTTGCGGCAGGCGAGTTTCTGGCAAGGACGCGGAGGTTCGGTCGAGCATGCGATCAGCGGGATCGACATCGCGCTGTGGGATCTGTTCGGCAAAGTCTGTGGTCAGCCAGTGTCGAGACTACTTGGCGGAAATTATCGGCAGCGAATTAAGCCGTATGGCTCGATTCTGTTCGATGAACCGGACAAGTTGCGGGAGTCGTTGGAAGCGACGGTGGCTCGCGGCTTCAAAGCGATCAAGATGGGTTGGCGGCCATTCGGGCGGCGCGATCGACGGTTTGATGAGTTGCTGATCGGGACTGCTCGTGAGACCGTCGGAGCGGGAATTGAACTGATGGTCGATGCTGGTGGCAGCGAACAGTTCTGGCCACACGGCGTGAACTGGGCTCGCGAGACGGCGCACATGCTGGCGGATTATGGCATCGTCTGGTTTGAAGAAGCTTTGCCGCCGGATGACATCGAAGGGTACATCGAACTCACTCGCGTCTCCCCGGTGCCGATTGCGACCGGTGAAGTGCTCACTCGTCGGCAGTCGTTTATGCCGTGGCTCGAACGCCGAGCGGTTGACATCATTCAGCCCGATAGCACCAAGAACGGTGGGCTGAGCGAATCTCGCCGCATCGCTTGGATGGCCTACGACCACAATATTCAGATGGTGTCGCACGGTTGGAATACCGTCATTGGATTGGCTGCCGACCTCCAACTTGCTGCCGCGATGCCGATCGCGCGGTACGTTGAATATCTTACGCCATGCGCGTATATCGAAGATCTCACCGTCGAACCGTTCCGAGTCGATTCGGAAGGCTATCTGGAAATACCGACGACCCCTGGACTGGGCTTCGAGATCGATCGCGAGAAGCTAAAGAAGAAGTACGACGCGCGCCGGTGAGTGATTGGTGGCAATGGCACAGTTACGTCGCCGTCACGCTCCACGTGACGAGCCAAGAACTTGCCAGCGCTTCGAGAAGCGTCCGGCTCGTCACGCGGAGCGTGACGGCGATGCAGCGACAGGCTCAATGGGACCTTTCAGCAGATGCACATCAAACGTGGCTTTGAAACACCGGAACTTTATCGCGACGGATGGGTGACTATCGGCAACTTTGACGGCGTGCATCGCGGTCATCAAGCGATGTTGGCGACGCTTGTTTTTCGTGCTCGTGAGACGCAGACACGGGCGGTGGTGATGACGTTCGATCCGCACCCGATCACCTTGTTGCGTCCGCAGCAAATGCCTCCGGCATTGAGCCTACTGGATCACAAGTTGGAATTGTTCGAGCAACACAGCATCGACACCGTGATTGTCTACCCAACCGATCATGCGCTATTGAAGCTGACTCCAGGCGAGTTTTTTCAAAACATTGTGCTCGATCAACTGAATGCGGTGGGCATGGTCGAAGGCCCGAACTTCTTTTTCGGGCAGGGTAGGGCGGGTAACGTCGAGACGTTGCGGTCGTTGTGTGAGCGGGCTGCTCGCAAGTTCGAGGTTGTGCCCGCATTGATCATGCAAGGTCGGATGGTCTCGTCGAGCGAAGTCCGCGCGTTCATTGCGGCTGGTGAGATTGTTCAGGCCGTTGAGATGCTCGGTCATCCGTATCGCATTCGGGGCGTGGTTGGCCGCGGCGCAGCGCGTGGTCGAACGATCGGATTCCCGACGGCAAACCTCGACGGAATTTCGACACTGCTTCCCCCCGATGGAGTCTATGCGGGGCGATGTCGCGTTGGCGGAAAGGCGTATTTAGTTGCGATCAATCTTGGCCCGAATCCAACCTTTGGTGAGTCTGTTCGCAAGTTTGAGACACACATCTTGGACTTCGCTGGCGATCTTTATGGACGTACTTTGGATGTTGATCTGATTGCGCGGGTTCGGAGTACCGTGCGGTTTGAATCGCGCGAGGCGTTAATGCAACAACTAAAAGCGGACCTCATTGCTGTGCGTACTCTGGCGAACGAGCTCAGTCGGGAGTAGCTTGGCTGCTCGAAAACCGCTCACAGCGCGCAGGATCGCTCACAGTAAGTCCCGTTTAGAGACTCACCCTCCCTCACAAAGCAACCGCATGACCATCAATTGGGAACCTCTTCGCTCGATCATCGCTGACAATCAGCGATTCGTGCTCTCCAGTCACATTCGCCCTGATGCGGATGCGATCGGTTCGGAGTTGGGGATGGCGGCGCTGCTGGAAGGAATGGGTAAGACTGTTCGCATTGTGAACCCGTCAGCCCTGCCGGCGAACTTGCTCTTCTTGGACCCAACGCAGCGCATCAAGAAATTAGGCGAAGGGATGACCTCTGCCGAAGTGATTGACAACGACGTTCACATGATTTTGGACACCAGCGCATGGGGGCAGTTGACGGAGCTGGGCGGCCTGATCAAAAACACGAAGGCCAAGAAAGTCCTGATCGATCACCACGTCAGCTCAGATGACTTGGGTGCGATGGAGTTCAAAGACACGACCGCA
Source organism: Planctomycetia bacterium (assembly GCA_026400935.1). Classification (GTDB taxonomy): domain Bacteria; phylum Planctomycetota; class Planctomycetia; order Planctomycetales; family Planctomycetaceae; genus SXKJ01. The sequence goes on from JAPLNX010000605.1 coordinate 3,190, forward strand.
GAGGCGACGGGGACGTTGATCGTCAAGTTGTTCCGCTTCTTCAACGCTCCGATTACGCCCGATGCGGCATCCGCGTTGTTTTGTGCCATTGCCACAGATACCGGCTGGTTTCGCTTTCCCTCGACGAACTCAGATACGTATCGAATTGTTGGTGACTTGATGGATGCGGGAGCGAATCCCAACTTCCTTTATCAAAGACTTTACGAGCAAGCGACGCTCGCACGTACGCGACTGGTCGGCAAAATCTTGTGTGGAGTCAAGCTGGATTGCGACGGACGGCTCGCTTACGTTTCGGTCATGCAGCAAGATTTCGCGGACTCGGGGGCCGTTCCCGCTGACACCGAAGACCTCGTCAATGAATGCTTGAAGATCGTTGGGACAAAGGCGGCCTTTATCGCGATTGAACAACCGACAAAATCTGTGAAAGTCAGTTTCCGCAGCCGGCTCGGGACAAACGTGGCCGAGATCGCCGAACGCTTCGGCGGTGGTGGCCACAAACAAGCCGCAGGAGCCATGATTGCAGGACCGATGCCGACCGTGATTGCTCAAGTTCTAGCTGCGATGAAAGCCGCCTTGCCGATGTAGCCCGGTTTTTCAAACCGGGCGAGACGATACGCGTTGAATTGCCCGGTTTGAAAAACCGGGCCACGAAATAACGAAGTTGATAGCCCGCCTGTTTGTCCTGCCGATTGCACCCTGAGTCATCAACAACCAACCTTCCTTCTGTTCCCCGACAAGTTCGTTGTCCGTGGTGTTTTTCACCGATCAATCTTCGGAGTTAACCATGTCACATTCTCAATCTGACCTCAATCACACCGAACCCTACGCCGAGGGTCGCCGCGGCTTCATAACGCACGTCCTGGCTGCCGCGATTGGCGGTTTCGTGGGACTGGTTCCCTTTGCTTCAGGGCTGTGCTTCTTCCTTGATCCGCTGATCCGTAAACGCAAAGGGGGGAGCGGCGATGGATTCGTCAAGTTGCAGATCACCGTCGAGGCGTTGGAACTCAATGGCGACCCGCAGTTGGTGAAGATCATCATGGACAAGGTCGATGCGTGGAACACTTACCGCAATCAACCAGTCGGGGCAGTCTTCGTGCGTCGAGTCGCGGCTGACAAAGTGGTCGTCTTCAACCAACGCTGCCCACATCTCGGTTGTGCGGTGGACTACAAGGAGAAGAAATACTCCTGCCCCTGTCACACGAGCGAGTTCGACTTAGCCGGCGCGAGACAGAACAAAATTCCACCGCGCGGTCTCGACGAACTCGAAGTTTCGATCCGCAACAACACAGAAGTTTGGGTCAAATTCCAGCACTTCCGAGCCACGACGCCGGAGAAGATTCCGGTAGGGTAATCACGTAGCGCAGGCGGTCCGCCTGTAACTTCTATCGACAACAAGCACAGGCGAGCCGCCTGTGGTACGTTTGACAAATTCTCGTAATCACGAGCAAGCAATATGAACGCACTCATCAATTGGATCGACGACCGCACGGGCTTGAAGAAGCTGATGCACGAAGCGCTGTACGAGCACATTCCCGGCGGGGCTCGCTGGCGATACGTCTGGGGCAGCACGCTGGTCTACACCTTCACCATTCAGGTCATCACCGGAATTTTTCTGGCGACGGCATACAGTCCCAGCACAACGACTGCTTGGGAGAGCGTTTATCACATCCAGAACCACATGCAGTTCGGTTGGTTGGTCCGTGGGATGCATCACTTCTCCGCGCAAGCGATGACGGTGCTGCTCGCGATTCACTTGATGCAGGTGGTGATTGACGGAGCCTACAAAGCACCGCGTGAGGTCAACTTCTGGCTTGGCTTGATCTTGATGCAGATCGTATTGGGACTGGGGCTCACCGGTTATCTGCTGCCATGGGATCAGAAGGGCTATTACGCGACGCAGGTTTCGACCGAGATCATGGGAGCGACGCCCGTCGTTGGGCCGCAGTTGCAGCAGATCGCACAAGGTGGGCCGCAGTATGGCCACCACACATTGACTCGATTCTTCACGATGCACGTGATGATTCTGCCGGGGACATTGGTCGCCTTTTTGGTGTTACACATTGCGGTCTTTCGCCGACATGGCATCACTGTTCCCGATCCTGATCGAGCCCCCGGCGTCGCGTTCTGGCCCGATCAAGTCCTCAAAGATGCGGTTGCCTGTTTGGTCGTGTTGGCGACAGTGGTCGGCTTGGCGTATTGGAAGGGAGCCGAACTCAGTGCTCCTGCGGATCCCTCTGAGGCGTTCTCCGCAGCGCGGCCGGAGTGGTATTTTCTTTTCCTCTTCCAGTTCCTGCGCTTTGAATGGGTCGAGCATCAAGGTCTCGCATTCGGAGCGATCTACCTTCCCGGTGCGCTGATGCTGTTGCTGACTGCAATGCCGATCTTCGGTCGTTGGAAGCTCGGCCATTGGTTCAACATTGTTTTCATGATGGCCATGATGGTGGGGATCATTGGACTCACCGGCTTGGCGTTGAAGAATGATGCAAAAGATCCGGATTTCCAGGCGGCTGTGAAGCAGGCTCACGATGATTCAGAACGGATTAAAGTTCTTGCCGAGCGACCGGATGGTATTCCACTGGAAGGAGCGGTCTCGCTGTTGCGAAACGATCCGCTGACGCAAGGCCCACGCTTGTTTGCTCGCAACTGTGCGATGTGTCACCGTTACAACGGTCATGACGGAACTGGTCGCGAGGTCGTCAAGCTCGTCAACAAAGAACGGATTCCCGAACTCCCGACCGCAACGGATCTCGGCAAGTTTGGGACGAAAGACTGGCTCAAGAGCGTCATCACCGACTACGCGACGACGTTCGCTCCATTGAGCAATGCCCGTGAGGAAGTCAAAAAGCATTTTGGGACCGACAGCGAAATGGCCGGTTGGTCGAAGTCGCACTCCCAGCATTGGCGGATTGGTGCGAACGAAGCGAGCCTTGAAGACCTGACCTCGTTCCTGCAGGCTCAGGGAGGAAGAACTTCGCCAAAGCCAAACATAGATGAAGCGGCGGTCAAACGAGGCCGCGAGATCTTCACGTCGGGCAAACTCGCGGTGGGTGAGTTTGAAAGCAAATGCACCGACTGTCACAGTCTCAAACCGCGCGGCGAAGAAGCGGTGTTCGGCGAAGGTGGGACTGCTCCGACTCTGACCGGTTACGCCGGTTCCGATTGGTTACGTGAGTTCCTCAAGAACCCCGGTCACTCTCAGTTCTACGGCGATCACAACGCGATGCCCGCATTCGGCGATCGGCTCAGCGAGAAAGAACTCGACTTGCTGGTTCGTTGGATGGTGGGAGATTTCGAATAGTAAAAACACCCCGACCGTCAACGTCCATTGGTTTGTCATTGGTGTTGGTTGGCGTGCAAGCTATACCTTGCATGGTCTTGTATGGATTGTTTAACCGCACGCCGCAGGCACGCGCGTTTCCGAAGCATTTCCTTCTGGGCCGCGGGGTGTATCTGCTCGGAGTTTTGAGCAAAGAGGACTGCGGAGAAGAGATCATGGTCGTCACAGTTGATGAGATCAAATCGGATATCGAAGGTGTTCTCGGACGACTCATCGAATCAGATGATGCGGCGGAGTTCGAGGCCAACGGCAAACGCTGGCAGATCGTCGCCAAGCCAAAGGCTAGTAAGTTGAGCCGACTGGTTCCGCGTCCTGGTTTAATTGTCGGCGATCCAGAAGACCTTGTGCGTATCGATTGGTCGGAGAATTGGAATGCCGATCTACCTTGATACTCACATCGTTGTTTGGCTAGCAGCGGGTGAGTTGTCTCGACTCAGCGGACCGGCACGTCAATTGATTCAGGAGTCGGGAGTCGGGCCTGCTCATATCGCCGACAGTGATTCTGGAGTTGCAACTGCTCTATGAAATTGGCCGACTGACTGACGAAGCTGCAACTATCGTGAGCTACCTCGAGCAGAACCTTGATTTGCAGGTTTGCGACCGACCGTTCGAGTCAGTCGCCACACATGCGGCAGCGGTCTCTTGGACTCGCGATCCCTTCGACCGGTTGATCGTCGGACAAGCGGCCGTCGGTGAAACTATGCTGATCACGAAGGATGTCGTTGTTCGTCAAAACTATCCTCACGCGTTTTGGTAATCCACGCAGAATGTTTCTCGGTTCACGACCGATTGTACTCCTTTCGTTTTGGATTGGGTTCGATGATCCTCGTCGCTGGCCTGACTCCTGCATGGCAACAGATTGCAGTGCTTGACCGGCTGCAAGTTGGTGAGGTCAATCGCGCTCGTGAGGTGCATTGGTGTGCTTCAGGGAAAGTGCTCAACGTGGGCTTGGCGTTGACGCGGTTGCAGGCCGAATCGCGCACAGTGTCGCTCGTTGGGAGTGGCCCGGCGAACGAGGCGATGCGGCGCGACATGCAGCAACTGCGAGTCAATGTCCGTTGGATCGACGCGATCGCCCCGCAGCGTGTCTGCACCACATTGCTCGATCGCGAGTCAGGTGCAACGACGGAGATTGTCGAAAACTTTCCGGATGCGACTGCTCAGGAGTTGCAGACGTTTATAGCGGCTTTTGCCGAGGAAGCCGCTGTGCCAGATATCGAGTTCGTTGTGCTGACCGGTTCGCTGCCGCAAGGTGCTCCGCGTGATTTCTACGCGAGGCTGCTACAACAGACCGTCGCGAAAACGATTCTCGACTTTCGCGGGCCGGAGTTGCTGGCCGCGTTGCCTTACAAGCCGTTATTGGTGAAACCCAATCGTGAAGAATTGGGACACACTATTGGCCGCACGTTGGTCGATGAGGCCGATGTTTGGCAGGCGATGTCGGAACTGAATTCACTGGGTGCCGAGTGGGTTGTCGTGACGAATGGTCCTGGCGAAGTGCTCGCGACACACAACGCGGAACGGCTCCGATTCACACCGCCGATGGTGGAAGTGGTGAACCCGATCGGATGCGGCGATTGTTTCACGGCTGGCCTCACATGGTCCTTGCAGCAAGGTCATGAGATGCCCCGTGCGATTGAGTTTGCTATCGCCGCCGCAGCCAAGAACGCCACACAGTTGCTTCCGGTTCGGTGAGTTGATCCGTTTGGAACCGACACTGAAGTACGGAGCCAAGTCAGCACGCAGTTGGAAAGAGTGGCTTGCCGGAGCGAATCATTCCCTAGTGCTGCCGTCTTGAACTGACCTATCACCGGACGCGATTTTTGGTTGAGCTATGAGTGCTCAATCAAGGAGGAGCGTCATGCCAGGGAATGCGGCGAAGGTCCGGGTGTCGGAGCGGCAGTTGGTGATTCTGGAGGAG
>JAPLNX010000533.1 GCA_026400935.1 Planctomycetia bacterium
TCCTCGAACGCATCCTCACCGTCTCCGAAACCTGCCGCCTCCAAAACCGTTCAATCTACGACTACCTTGTCACCGCCGTTCAGGCTCATTTCAAACACGAGCCAATTCCATCACTGCTACCGTGCCCGTGAACGCTTACGACTCAACACAACACCAAGATACACGAAACGATTTCGCTACGACATGACTTCTGCCAGCTTCACAAGCCGACTGCGATCCGACAACGACTTCGCAGCGGCGTGAACGATCGCGGTCACTTCGAGAATTTCTGGATGGGGCACGGGCTCTTTGCCGGTGAGTAACATCTGGCGAAAAGTCGCTGCTAGGCGAAACATCTGATAGTGATAGCCGTAATCAAAGCTCCCTTCGATCGAGGGGGTGAAAGAGTAAAGCTTCTTCTTGAAATAGAGGTCCGTGCGGTCGTACTCGAACTTTTCATACGGTTGCCCAAACCAACAATGGCATGGGTAGCGGTCGGCATAAGTGATGAGAGCGTGGCACGTGTCTTTGTACTCATACATGCTGACGGCGTCGGCTCCTGCCCCCATCAGCGTCACAACAGCCCAGACTGGGTGTTGACCGTAAATCATCCAACCGTTGAGGCTATAGCGACTGAAGAGCCGGGCCGAGACATGCTCTAACGCACCGAACTCGCCCGAATCACGCATCCGCAATGCCGCTTCCATACCCCACTCGTAACGCCAGCAACTCGACGACATCAGCGGAGTGTTGTGCTGCCGAGCGAACTCCAAAATCTTTTTTGTCCCAGCAACGGTTCCACCGATCGGTTTGTCACAGAACGTTGGAAGCCCTTTCGACAACCCCGGTGCCACTAGATCGAAATGGTCGTCTCCCAATCCCGATGCGTCACCCAACCAGATAGCATCAACTTCAGAGATCATCTCTTCCAACTTCGTGACGACCTTCACTCCTGGAAAGACCTCCGTGAACGGGACGGTTCCTTGAGGATCGCCAGGATCGAAATAATGCGTAATGCGAGTATCGGGAAACGGTAGTTCGTCAAAATTGAACTTCGGATTTCGTAGCACGTTGCTGAAGAGCTTGTGCCCGTATGGGTAATGCTTCTTGAGTGCATCAAGGTCACAGGTCGGATGCAAATACTGGCCGAAGTGCCAATTGTGCCCGTTTCGCGGTTGCGACTTCCCTTGAATTGTGGCCGAGATCATACCGATGCGAAACGTTTTCGCTGGAGATTCATCGGCCCGTGCATGGCTGTTGGCGACAAGAGAGATCAAACCAGCCGTGCCAGCAGTTTTGAGCAAGTTGCGACGCGTTATCTGTCGTTCTTCGGTCATGTGATTCTCCGGGTGAGACGTTTTTATTATTCACGATTCCATATATTCCAGAGGTTCGACGCTAAATTCGCGAAAGCCAGCATACAACAATTATGAACTATGTTGCTGGAGATGCCGAAGTCTGCATAGAGTGTCGTCTCATACCGCCTGAAATAGGTCAGAAATCTCTTAAAGTGGGTGACTGCCAGATGAGTGTTTCTCATTCCGATTCTGTGGGTTGTCGAAGTTCTCGTGAGGCGTTGCCGGTGACTCGGCGAGGGTTGTTACAGATCGGTGCCTTGGGAACGGGGCTGTCATTGTCGAAGTTGTTGCGGCTGGAAGCTCAGTCAGCATCGAGTGGTACGGCACGGAAGGAGACATCGGTCATCATTCTGTGGATGCGTGGCGGGCCGAGTCAGTTAGAGACGTTTGACATGAAACCCAACGCTCCGTTGGAGGTGCGTGGCGAGTTCTCACCGATCTCAACGACTGTGCCGGGGATTCAAGTCTGTGAGCACCTGCCGTTGATCGCTCAAGCGATGCACAAGTTCTCGATCATTCGCAGCATGCACTTTCGCCCGGAAGATGGGCTGACCGATCATTCGTCGGGGGATCAAGTCTGCTTCACCGGATATCCGGCAGCCCCCGATCCGAGTCAGAACGTTTTCCCAAGTTGCGGATCGATCGTCAAACGACAGTTACAGCATCAAACGCCCGATCTTCCCTCGTATGTGATGGTGCCACGAAATGTTCCGGGAACGGCCTCCGGGTTCTTTGGACAATCGTTCGAGCCGTTTGAAACGCTTAGCGATCCAGCAAATATGAGCACGCCTTTCAGTGTGCCAAATCTCGGGTTTGCGGACGGAGTTTCGTTGGATCGAGTCGGCTCGCGCCGTGACTTGCTAAGAGGGCTCGACTCATTGCGTCGCGATATGGATCAAACCGGTCGCTTCCATGCGATCGACGAATTTGAAACTCAAGCGTGGGAGATGATCACTGGAACGAAAGCACGCGAGGCATTCGATTTCGAAAAGGAGCCACGCGAACTTCGCGATCGATACGGCGTGATGCCCGCATACAAGTCGCGAGTCCGTGCTGGCGGAGACGCACCAAATTGGGCTCAGCGGATGTTGCTCGCCGCGCGATTGGTCGAAGCCGGTGTGCGACTGGTGACGGTCGATTGCCGTTGGTGGGACACTCACGAGGACAATTTCTGGGCTTTGGAAACCGGCTTCCTCCCGCGCTGGGACCGAGCTTACTCCGCTCTGCTGGATGACCTCGAACGCCGGGGCAAACTGGAATCCACGTTGGTAATCGCCTGGGGTGAAATGGGCCGCACTCCGCGAATCAACGCCGCCGCGGGTCGAGATCACTGGTCGCGAGTCTTCAGCATGTCAATCGCCGGTGGCGGAGTGAAAGGGGGCCGAGTCATCGGCGCTACCGATCAACATGCCGCCGAACCGAAGGACAATCCCAAAATCGTGCAAGACGTCCTCGCCACGGCGTACGCCCATCTCGGCGTTGATCCGTCCGTCCAATACAACGACCGAGCGGGCCGCCCGCATCCGGTCTTGCCATGCGGACGACCGATCACCGAGCTGTTTTAGTTGAACGAAAAGTAGACCGGTCACTCTGTGACCGGAACTTCGAGCCTCGGAGTGACTCGTCTACTTTTTCAAATCCCTGCCAACCGCTCTTTCGAGTCGCCGAACTGTGGTAGTTCGAGACCCATGCGGTCCATCAGGGTGAGGTAGAGGCTGCAGAGTTTGCGTTTGTCGTTGCCGGATTGCATGTAGTCCAACGAACGCCCGGTCTTCAATTGGCCACCCAAGCCACCAGCCAGAACGAGCGGAACCTGGTTGCCGTTGTGTGCGTTCCAATGCTCGGAGACGAACATCAAGCACGAGTTGTCGAGGACGGTCGCGTCACCTTCTGGCATCTTGGCGAGGCGGTCGATGAGGTAGGCGTACTGCTCGACATGGAACTTCACGATCGACTGATACTCCGGGCCTTCGTTCGAGTGCGAGTAACTGTGGTGGTCGTCACGCACATTGAGGAACGGGTAAACCTGACCGGAGAGGTCGCGAGACAACAATAACGTGGCAACTCGCGAGCGATCGGCTTGAAACGCCAACGCGATGATGTCGCACATTAGGCGCGAGTACTCGCGGAAGTCTTTCGGTTGTCCGACGGGCGGGCGCTGTCCGGCGGCAGTTACGGTCGCGACACCGTCTTCTTTTGAAGCATTGCGATTGAGCTTCTGCAAACGCTGTTCAGTTTCACGAACTGACGTCAGGTACTCGTCGATCTTCACTTGATCCGAACCGCTGACTTTCAAACGCAGATCATTGGCCTCTTCGAGTACTTGGTCGAGGATGCTCCCTTGCAGCTTGCCAGTCTGACTGCCGAAAAGACTGTCAAACGCGAGCGACGGATACAGCTCGATCGGAATCGGCGAGTCGGGCGTCCGCCACGAAATGTGCGACGCATAAACCATCGAGTACTGGCTCTCATGAAATCCGCTGACTGGCTGCTCACAGCCGAGGACAAGGCTCGGCATGAGCGTGTCATCGGCAAAGTGAGTGGCCAGCTTTTGGTCCATACTGACGCCACCTTTGATGATGCTCCCACGATGCAGATTCGCTCCGGACAGAATGTTACCCGTACAGCGAGCGTGTCCGCCATCTCCCTCGCGATTGAAAAGCCCGTTGATGACGTTGAGCTTGTCCTTGTATGGAGCCAGCGATTCGAGCGACGACCCCAACTCCATCTCGCTGCCATTCCCCTTAGCCCACCAGTGCGGCGGTGAGATGCCATCACCGATGAACAGGCACGCGAACCGCTGCGGAGTCTTCGACTTCTCGGACGATAGTGTCTCACGCCCAAACGCCGACATCGATTCCAACCACGGCAACGCGACCGACGCACCGAGTCCCTTGAGCAAAACGCGCCGCGAGATGGCTGGTTGAGAGTTGGTCATTACGTCTTCTCCTTTGTGAGGCAAAACGATGTTCGTTTATTAGAAATCTCTGCAACGTTGGTTCCGGAAGACCGGACTGGTGATCAAGGTCTCGAACAGCGGGGCGACACGATAATCGGTTTCTTGGAGCGTTGCCTCCATTTTCTCTAGCAAATCCAGATCGGAGAGTTGGAGCGAGCGTCCCAAAGCATAGCCCAGCAGCTTGCGATTCAGCGTCGTGGAAAAGTCCGAACGGCGATGCTTCGCCAGATATTCCGAGAACTCCGACACTCCGCGAGCCTGCTCACCCGACTGTAGTTGGACCACGTTGTCGATCGGTCGTCCTGCCAGATCTTTCGCACGACTGCGACCGATCGAATCGAAGCCTTCCATGGCTAAGCCAATGGGATCGAATCGCACGTGGCAGCGAGCGCACTTGACGTCGCCCGTATGCAGCGCGAGCAATTGGCGGATCGTCTTGCCGTTCGTGTCGGTCTCTTTGGCGGGCAAGACGGCGACATCGGGTGGCGGCGGAGGAATGTGTTCGCCCAGCAGTTTGTGAATCACCCAAAAGCCACGCTTCACCGGACTGGTCCGCTGCGGTTGCGAGTTTTTTGTGAGAAAGACTGCCATGCCGAGCAGCCCGCCACGACCTTGTTGATGAAGACCGGTTGCGAGTTTCCAATCATCGTGCGGTCCATCAAACGGGAGGCCGTAATGCTGAGCCAGTCGCTTGTTGACGAACGTCGCATCGCTTCGAAGCAGTTCGGTGATCGGCAGATCGTTTTGCAGAACATGGCTCGCCAATCGAGTTGGCTCTTCGAACATGGCTTGCTTCAACGCATCATCGAAGGCCGGGAAGACGGTGCGGTTCACAGCTTCGGCTTGGCGGAAGTCGCGGTAGTTCAGCCATTGGCCGAAGAATTCTAATGCGAAGCCGCTGACCTTCGGCGACTTCAACATGCGGCGCGTTTGTGCTCTCAAGACGTCTTCGTGGTTCAACTGTCCGGCCTCGGCCAACGTCAGAAGTTCCTCATCAGGAATCGACGCCCACAGAAAGAAACTCAGCCGCGATGCTAAGGCGTAATCTGGAAGCGGCTTGACCGTATCACCTGCCGGTGCGGCCTCCGCCAAATAACAGAAGAGCGGCGAGACCAAGATGCGAACGACAGTGGCTCTCACGGCTTGCTCGATGCCAAGCGATTCTGGCTTTGCGGCATCGGTAAAAAACGCAGTGAGCTTTTGCTGTTCTGCCCCAGTCAGAGGGCGTCGATAAGCCGCGCGAGCAAACTCGAGCAACCGTTTCAGGTAAGCCGGTGCTGCTGCTGGCCATTGAGTCGCGCGACGCTTGATCGACTGTCGGATGCCGTCGAAGAAGATGTGAACGGCATGAGTCTTGATCTCGTCCGGAACATCGTCGGCACGACCAGTCTTGATGGCTTCGCTCCACTTCGAGATCGGTTCGTCTTTCACACCCGAGCGCCGGAGATAGATCTGTTCGAACCGCAACATCGTCGCGTCTGAAGTCAGTTCGGGGTCTTCTTCTTTGATCGAGTCAAAGTCCGGATGCTTCATAAAGTTTCGTTCAGAACGCTCGAAGAAGACGAAGCCACGTAGCATTCTTTCGGACACGCCGGTCACGAAGTCGAGCTCGTCCCAAAGTCGATTGAGTTCGCGATTCTCGTCCTCGCTGAGCACCAATTTGGTCAGCGGCTGATCGTCGCGGAAGAAGCCTTCGATGAGATGAAATCCAGCCGACAGTCCGCGCGTATCGTCGGCAAAGTAGAAGCGGTTGGGGAACAGCTTGCTGAATGCAGCACCTGACGCGGCGAAGCTTTGGGCCACGGCGTGCTCGGGATTCACGAATGGCAGCGTGGCAAAACTATCGAGCCTGTCGTTCCATCCGGGCGTTTCGGTGGACAGCATGTCGATGATACACGTACCCGACTTTGAGTTCATTCGGTCCAGAACTGCGTCTGCATAAACGTGCTTAGGCTTCGCGTCTCCAAAAGCCTTGGCCGGGATTTCGATCGTCACGACCGACGGCACCTTCAATACGATGCTTTCGGCATCAACTGCTTGGCCGAGCGGATGAATTCCAAAACCGATCCGCTTCAGTTCGTCGGGAGCGTGATCGGCCAGAAGCTTTTGCAACGAGAGATTCTTCGCGGACTCGTTCCGTTTGAATTGATTCGGAGCCGACGTACTGAAGGTCAATCCTTTGATCACCACGAATGCTTCGTCCGACGCCCCGCCGAAAGTTGTCGCTCGCAGGACAATCGATAACGGTTTGTCGGCCACGACCGAAACCTCGGCATGTAATTGCCGACTGTCAGTCACCGCCGCTGGGTTGAACGTGTCGCGATTCGCCGCCGTCTTCGTCCGTCGGTCAATGTGCTGCACGGGTCCGTTACCGGCGTTCCCGACGATCGCTTCCGTCTCCGGCAAACAGAGTTGGCGACTCAGTTTCTGAATGTCATTCGCGAGCGAGCGAATCGCTGCGTCGTCTCGTTTGTCATGAGGCAATGCCTCGAAGCGCTGCTGCAACCACTTCAGAAAGAATTTGTCGTTGATCGCTCCGCGATCAGACGCATTGAGAGCGGAGCGATCAACGGCACTCGCATCACCATCACCCTGAAGTGCGGCCCACAGAACACCGAAATACTTCGGGCTGAGCTGCGACTCTTTCGCCCACTCTTTGACTGTCGCCGCGCGGCGATCGGACGGTCGATGGCGGTACTGCCACGCTGCGGTCAGGTACTTCGCGTAGTCGACTTTGTGTTGCTCATAGAACTTCAAAATGGCCTGCTCAGTGAGCTTCGTTTGATCGGCAAACGTGACCACAGGATGCGGAGCGAACGACATCTGCGTCGGCGTCAGCAGCGCGTGATCGGCCACATGCTGAGCGGCAGCGTAGTACTTCTTAAAGAGGCTCGGTGACATTACGAGTGCCTCGCCGGTATTCGAAAATCCTTCGCCCGAAGCTGGGTCGATCGGGAACGAATCCGCAGGCCGAATATCAACTCCGGTCAGATCGCGAATCGCATTGTTGAATTCGGCATTGCTCAATCGCCGAGGCAGCACGACACCCGGATCTCCTGCGGTCTTGCGAGCCTCTTGCAGCATCAACTTGCCGAGCACATTCAGCGCGGCTTTGCGTTCGGCGGGATTGGGCTGCTTAGCATCCGGCGGCGGCATCTCTTCGCGAGTGACGAAGGTGACGACGTGCTCCCACTTCCGATAGTCGGCAGCAACGGACTGAGTGGTCCCGTACTTACTGAGATCCAAGTCTCCTTCGCTCTTCTTCGAGTTATGACACTCGACGCAGTAAGCCTTCACGAACGGCAGCACTGTTTCAGGAAACGACTCCGTTCCAAACACGTTTCGTTCGTGGCACAAAGGTGACACCGACCAACAGGCGAGACAAAGACAGGCAATGAGCAGCCGGTGTGAGAGTTCGGAAAACGATGGCATGGATGATGGCTCGTGGTTGCGGGAATCGGGAGATCCCTGATGGCAGGCATTCGGCAGGCAGGAAGCGAAGCTTAGCAATTGCACGGACGATAGTTCCAAGTGTGTCCGTCGCTGAACTCGCAAGAGTTCAGAAATTGGGCTCTCCGAAATCTGTGTTGCACATGTCACACGAGGTGAAATTTCCCGCAGAGGCGCTGAGGTCGCAGAGTTTGAAGTGAACGAGGGTTTGACGTTCTCTGCGACCTCAGCGTCTCAGCGGGACAATTAGCCGTCAGCATGGATGGCGGAGAGCAAAAATTTAGTAACAACGTCATCACACAACCAATTCAGCAATCGGTTGGCCGTCGTCGAGCAGTTGCATCGGGCGGCCGCTGAAATCATTGAGCTTTTGCGTGTAGTCGATGCCGAGTGCGTGATAGATCGTGCCGAGCACATTCTGAGCAGTGACCGCTCGCGTCAGTGGTCGTTCGCCATGCGGGTCAGTTTGGCCGATGACTTGGCCGCCGGGGACTGCTCCGGCGAACAACGCGAAACTCGCATCGGGCCAGTGATCGCGACCGCTCAATGAAATTCTCGGCGTTCGACCGAATTCGCCCCAGACAAGCACGAGCACTTCTTTGTCGAGACCGCGCTCGTACAGATCAGTAACCAGCGTATGAATCGAACGGTCCAGCAGCGGCAATACACTTTTCAAACTGTGCCAGATGCTCTTGCCGCCGACTTGTTGAATCACGTTGCCGTGGTGATCCCAGATCCCCATTCGCATTGTCACCACAGGAACTCCTGCCTCAACCAAGCGGCGAGCGAGCAGAAACTTTTGGCTGTCCCACACCGAGTCCGCCGTCTGTCCCACGTAGATGTATTTGTCATCGCGCTTGCCGTAGCGAGCGAGCGTCTCCGGTGACTCTTTGCTGAGATCGAACGCATCGCGAGCTTTCGGTGACGAAATGATGTCGAACGCCTGATGCGTGAAGGCGTCTAAATCCAGGCGGTCGCGACAAGTATCGATTTCACGCCGCGCGTCATCGAACGAGTTCAGCAAGCCTCGGCGGTTATCAAATCTCGCTCGCGAAATTCCATTGAGCAATCCGAGATTCCGTACTCCGTCACCACCGGCGATGTGCAATGGCGAATGAGCCGCTCCTACATACTGAGGGTTTTCGTAGCTGGTGACTCCCTGGCTGTATTCGAGACTGACATATGGCGGAAGCGTGCTGTCGGCACCATGAAACCGGCTCACGATGGAACCGAACGTTGGTCGCTTCGCCGACTTGATGAAGCCGGTGTAGACCTCTTCCAACTCATGCTGCATCGGTTCAACAAATTGCACCGTGCGAACCAACGCCAACTTGTCCGCGATCTGAGCCTGCAACGGCATGTGCTCGCAGATGTCAAAGCCGGGGACATTGCTGCGAATCGGCTGAAATTCACCGCGATAGTCCGACGGCGCATCGGGCTTGAGGTCATACATATCAAGATGACTCGGCCCACCGGCGAGGCAGATCATGATGACCGACCGCGGAGTCGATCGCTTCTCTTGAGTACCAGCTTCTTGAGCCGCCGCTCGCAACCGCAGCACATCTGCCAACGTTATCCCGCCCAGGCCAAGAGTCCCGACTTGCACAAATTCTCGGCGGTTAATGTTGTCACAACAACGATTTTGGCGGCCCCAATACGTCAGCATGGAAAACGGTCCCCACGGATAGTTGCAAACAGAGGCGAACTTTTATCGACGCTAACACTCTCGCAAATCGAACTCAACCGAAGTCTCTCGTGCTTCAGGGCGAGCCAGTTTTTCACACTGCAAAAGGTGGTTGCCCACACTAACCCTCAATCCAGCGACCCCACCGAGCTTGTCTCGGTGGCTCGCGGGCTTTTGCACTAGGCGGTCATGATTTCGAGTGATGCAGGGCGTAGTGCAAAGGCCCGAATCCACCGAGACAATCTCGGTGGGGTTGGTAGACATCGCTTGTTTGAGGACTAACCCGAAGCGCAAGTTTAGAAGTTGCGCTGTTTTGGCATTTCGCCCCGAAGGGGCAGCCATAAGTCAGCCCAGGGCAAGCGACCATCGGGAGCGTCGCCCTGGGTTGGTGTTCGTGACAGATTTTGAAGCACTGAAGGGGCGGCCCTAATTCTGTTCCAATCAGTAGTGCCGCCGCTTCAGGGCTGAGTTTTCCAAGAGAGTCGCCAACCCAGGGCGTTGCCCTGGGCTGGCTTATGGTCGCCCCGTTGGGGCTGAAAACAAAATAGCGCAACTTCAAAGAGCGCAAGCGAGGGCGAATGGCCGGAAAACTCGCGTTTTGCCGTGCTCGCCCTCTCTTACTCTTCGGGTTAGTTTCTCGTGGCGTTTGCCCAAATTGAATAACTGGCTTGCCCTGCTCGTGCTTGAATCACTTCCTGACCACGCAGCTATTGAAATTCCCGTTTTTGCGATAATTGTTCGGAGGCATTATGCGCAATGGCGTCTTTCGATCGGACGTTTGAGGCGATCATAGGGAAAGTCGCAAGACGCGATGGTGAGCAATCTCACATCGAGTCAAACACGGGGTCGGAACTTCGGTGCCACTTCGCGAATCGGGAACACTCAATGGCATTGACCCTCGAACAATTCTCGCAGCAATTGACGTCGTCCGGACTCGTGTCGGACGACGACTTGCGGAGTTGGATCGCGGCCATGCCAGCCGAGGCTCGCCCGAAAGATGGCCAGGACTGTGCCCGTGAGCTTGTGAGGCTCAAGAAACTAACGAAGTTCCAGGCCGAGCAGATTTTTGCGGGCAAGGGGAAGTCGCTGACGTTGGGGAACTACGTCATCCTCGACAAGCTGGGCCAGGGTGGCATGGGGATGGTGCTCAAGGCCGAGCATAAGCGGATGAAGCGACTGGTCGCGCTCAAGGTGATGTCGCCGCAAGCGGTCAAGACGCCTGATGCGTTGAAGCGATTTCACCGCGAAGTCGAAGCGGCGGCGAGACTCACGCATCCGAATATCGTTAACGCCTTCGATGCCGACGAGGCCAAAGGGACGCACTTCTTAGTGATGGAGTACGTCGAAGGGAGCGACCTGTCGGCTCTCGTCAAGAAACATGGACCGCTGCCGGTTGAGCAGGCGGTGCAGTGCATTATCCAAGCGGCGCGCGGGTTGGAGTTCGCTCACGAACAGGGAGTCATTCACCGCGACATCAAGCCGGCGAATTTGCTGATCGACGCGAAGGGGACGGTGAAGATTCTCGACATGGGGCTGGCTCGGATTGAGGGAGCGGTCGGCGGTAGCGCTGAGGGTGCGGGGCTGACGAGCACCGGGACGATCATGGGGACGGTGGATTACATGTCCCCCGAACAGGCGATGGATACCAAGCACGCGGATGCGCGCAGCGACATCTATTCGCTGGGTTGCACGCTGTACTACTTGCTGACGGGCAAGGTCGTGTACGACGGCGACACGATCATGAAGAAGCTGATGGCGCATCAGCACGCGGCAATTCCATCGCTCGTGGCGGACGCTGCCAGCGTCCGAGCCATCGCGGGCAGTTCCGACGCTAGCAGCGTCGGCCACGCACTCGACCAAGTCTTCCGGCGCATGGTCGCGAAGAAGCCGGAGGATCGGCCGCAGACGATGACGCAGGTGATGGCTGAGTTGGAACGTTGCCTCTCCGGCGGCTCGCCGACGATTGCGATTGAGCCGAACTCGAACACGCCGACGAGCGGTCTCAGCGTGGGCAGCGGGAATGAGCTGCAACAGTTCTTGAAACAGATCAGCGGTGGAGAGAGTTCGACTGCGACGAGTGCGGCTCCATCTGGTTCAAAGAGGACGGCGGTGGCTCCGTCATCGGTCGAGGCCGAGACGATGATCTCGTCGGCGGGTGAAGGGGGGACCGATCCACGCACCGAGCAGTCGCTGACCATTGAGCGATCTCGCGGACAGAAAAAGAAGGCGGCGATCTTGGTCTCGGTGGCGGCGGCCGTGGTGGTGCTGCTGGGGATCGTGTTTGTAGTGCGTGGCAAATCGGGGACGCTGCATCTGGAGATCACGGAAGAGCTCATCGAAGTGACCATCGGCGACACCGGCCGCGTGGTGAAAGGCGCGAAAGAAGAAGAGGTCCGGCTGCCGATCGGTGAGCATGTGCTGCACATCAAACGAGACGACCTTGCATTTGACACGAAGGCGTTCGGGGTGACGCAGGGAAAGAACGTCCCGATCAAAGTCGAACGAGTCGGCCGCCGCGTGCGCGTGATGCAGGACAAAACGCTGCTCGGCCACAAGGAGAGTCCGAAGTCGAAGGACAAATCGGCGGAGCGCCCAATCACTCCAGACTTCGCGTTGGATTTCGCGCTCGGAACGAATCTGGTGAAAGTCGATATTCCGCTCCCCAATCTTGACCCGAACCAGCCTTGGACGTTGGAAGGTTACATTCAACCGGCTGATATTGAGGACCACAATGCTGGATTGCCGGCCATCTTTAGTGGAGATCCTTGGCAGATCACTTTGAATCACTGGACGGTGCGGCTCACGGAGTTTTCGGCACCTTTTGCACCAAGCGTACTCGACAATGTGATTGCCATGAAATCGGTGAAGTCATTGCGTGGCAAACGCTTTCATGTCGCGGCTGTCTATGGCGACAAACTCGCGCGGTTATTTATTGATGGCAAACTGATCGGTGGTGCTCCGCCCAAATTCCTGCCCAAGCAAAACTCCGGAGGCGCGTTTCAACGGGATAATGGATGAATGGCGGATCTCGAAAGTTGGTCGCTACGAGAAAGACTTCACGCCGCCCCAGCGTTACGAAACTGATGCCGACACGCTTGCTCTGTACCACTTCGACGAAGGCACGGGGGATGTGCTGAAGGACTCGTCCGGCAACAACCATCACGGCCAGATCGTCGGCGCGAAGTGGGTGCAGGCGGATGGCTCCGCGCTTTTCGAGTGGAACGGTCCAAAGTTTCAGAAATGGGCGAAGGAAGTCGCGGCCATGCCCGCTGAGAAACAGTTGGCTGCCGTTTCCCAAAAGTTGATCGAACTCAATCCAGGTTTTGATGGGAAACTCGTACATTCCACGAATGAGCATGGTGAGATCGTCGGATTGGGATTCTTGACTCATGTGATCACAAACATCTCTCCCGTCCGAGCACTGCCAAAGTTGAAGACGCTCGCATGTCACGGCATTGGCGGTACAGGGATTCTCCGCGATTTGACTCCGCTGACGGGCCTGAAGTTGACGAGCTTGGAGGTTCAAGGAACACAGGTTTCGGACTTGTCACCGCTCCGGGGAATGCCGCTGGAGAACCTGGCTGTCTACGACACACCGTTGTTTGACCTTTCGCCGTTGGCCGATTGCAAGAACCTGATTCTTTTGCAAATCTACGCGACGAAAGTCACAGCCGTTGAAGTCGCCAGGCTTCAGCAAGCGTTGCCTAAGTGCAAGATTGCCTGGGACAGCGCGAACCTCGCGACCAGCGACGATCCTGATCGGCGCGAGGCCATGTACGTTCTGTCCGTCGGTGGGATGGTGCAGATCAATGAGACTCCACAGGAGTACACCGACGTTCGCGAGTTGCCGAAGTCACGCTTCCGGCTGACGTCGATCGTGATCAATGACGTCAAGCAGCAAGTCAGCGCCGCTGGATTGATCGCGTGCCGGGGCTGCCAGCATCTGACGCAGCTTTCGATCAGCGGCGTCTCGCTTGGCGATGCGGGGTTGGAGCCATTTCGCCAATGCAAAAATCTGAAGACTCTGGCTCTCGGTCGCACGAATGTGACAGATGCGGGACTGGCCTACTTCAGCGGCTGTCGTGATCTCACGATTCTGTGGCTCTATGAGGACCAAGTGACTGATCTCGGCCTCGTGAACTTCCAGGACTGCAAGAAATTGGAATCCCTCGTTCTGGCCCATGCGCGGGTGACCGACAAAGTGATGGGCTATTTCCAAGGTTGCCAGAACTTGCAGTCGTTCAGCACTTCCCAAACTCTGTTGGGTGATCCAGCGCTTGTTCAAATGAAGAGCTTCCCGAAGCTGGATCGGCTGCAGTTCGCCGACACACAGGTGACCAACGCCGGCTTGGCCAGCCTTCCGAGCTTGCGAAATCTGACGTCGCTCAACCTCTACGGAACGCAAGTGGACGACGCCGGTGTTGAGCAACTCAAACAACTGACCAAGCTCACCGATCTGGATTTGCGCCAAACCAAGCTGACGTCGGCTGGTCTCGCGGAACTGAAGACGGCACTTCCGAATTGCAAGATCGAGACAGACATCAAACCGTAAGAACTCGTCCAAGAACAACTTCGTAGGGTGGGACCAGCTCGCTTCGAGCGCCGGCCCACCAATCTCACTGTCATTGATGGCATTGTTCATTGAATGGTGGGCCGGCGCGGCGAAGCGCCGCTGGTCCCACCCTACAAAACGCGACGTAGGTTCTAAGGAATGGAATCTCAGTCGCGGGAGCGACTGAGCTACGTGGGCGAGTCGCTCCTGCGACTTGCATTCACACCGTTGACCAGAAATTAGTCTGAGAGACAACGGAACAACCGCGAGTCGATGCGTCGTGCTCAGATTCCTGTGAGACTCTGACTGTGATGGCATCATTTTGATAAGCTCGGCATTCGGACTCAGAGCTAGATTTCAGCACCTCCTGACAATTCTCATCATGCCTCTCTCTTGCGACGAATTCACTCAGCAACTTTCGGCGAGCGGCCTGCTGGACGCGGCGTCCGTCGCGGAGTGTCTTTCGAGCTTGCCGCCTGACAAACAACCGCAGGATGGCGAGCAACTCGCTCGCGAATTGGTGAAGCAGAAGAAGCTGACCAAGTTCCAGGCCGAGCAGCTTTATGCCGGCAAAGGGAAGTCCCTGACGCTGGGCAACTACGTCATCCTCGACAAGCTGGGTCAGGGTGGCATGGGCGTGGTGCTGAAGGCTCAGCACAAGCGGATGAAGCGGTTGGTGGCGCTGAAGGTGATGTCACCGGCGGCGGTCAAGACTCCGGATGCGCTGAAGCGGTTTCATCGCGAGGTCGAGGCGGCGGCGAAGTTGCGGCATCCCAACATTGTCGCGGCCGACGACGCGGACGAGGCCAAGGGGACGCACTTTCTGGTGATGGAGTACGTCGAGGGGAGCGACTTGTCGGTGCTCGTCAAGAAGCACGGGCCGCTGCCGGTCGAGCAGGCGGTGCAGTGCATCATCCAGGCGGCGCGAGGATTGGAGTTCGCTCACGAGCAGGGGGTCATTCATCGCGACATCAAGCCGGCGAACCTGCTGATCGATGCGAAGGGGACGGTCAAGATTCTCGACATGGGGCTGGCTCGGATCGAGGGAGCCGTCGGTGGCAGTTCGGAAGGTGCGGGGCTAACGAGCACCGGGACGATCATGGGGACCGTGGATTACATGTCCCCCGAACAGGCGATGGATACCAAGCACGCGGATGCTCGGAGCGACATCTATTCGCTCGGATGCACGCTGTATTACTTGCTGACCGGCAAGTGTCTGTACGACGGCGACACGATCATGAAGAAGCTGATGGCTCATCAGCACGGGGCAATTCCGTCGCTCGTGGCGGACGCTGCCAGCGTCCGAGCCATCGCGGGCAGTTCCGACGCTAGTGCCACGACCAAGAAATAACCTGCCATTAGATTTGGAGTGCGGCTTGTTGGATTTTTGTGGTGCGGGTGATGCGCCGGTGCGGTGGGCAGAACCGAGCTACGGGCTGCGATTGTGTCGGTTTGCCGGTGTAGG
>JAPLNX010000129.1 GCA_026400935.1 Planctomycetia bacterium
GACCTACACCGGCAAACCGACACAATCGCAGCCCGTAGCTCGGTTCTGCCCACCGCACCGGCGCATCACCCGCACCACAAAAATCCAACAAGCCGCACTCCAAATCTAATGGCAGGTTATTTCTTGGTCGTGGCACTAGGAGTTACCCTGAGCGGCGTCTTGTCAGCGGCTGATTCCGCCGGTCGTTTGGAAAAGTCTTGGGCGAATGCCGGCGAGCCGAACGACAATAAGAGTACAGCAGCCGAAGCGGCCTGAAGTCGAGACGCCATCCTATCACCATCCTGGCTAGGAAAAGTCTTCCGTGCGTGAGCGCAAGACACAACGTGTCGGTCCTATCGGCAATGCGGATTAAATGTCTCGCTTGGACGTGACCTGCTCACCATGAAGTGACGCGTTCTGTGCCCGGTCATACCGGTTGCGCAAAATAAGGCCGTCGGAATACAAGAGGCGTCAGTTCGCAGTTTGACTGAAACTCCTGGTCAGCCGGGCGAAGTGTCGTAATTTGTCGCAGCGTCTATTCAGTCGGCTTGCCAATGAGCGTATTTGTCTCAGCTCTGAGTTTCGATTGCTCGATATTCCCGGGGCTGTGCTTGTCCATTGTTTCGATGGCTTGCTTCAGCGTGGATTGAGCCTGCTCTTTCTGGCCGCTCTTTTCCAACGACAGCGCGAGCACAAAGGAATCCGTTGCGTCAGGAAAGATGCGTAGCGATTGAGCCGTGCGCACGGCGGTCAAGCTCTTGTCCCATTGGCTCGCTCGAAAGTAGGCCAAGCCGAGTGCGCTGACATAACGTGGGTTGCCCGGAATGAGCTTCACGGCCTGCTGCAATATCACGATCGCTCGATCCGGTTGTCGTAGTTCGACGTCGTCGCAATTCACAAGCAGCATGGCAAACGCGAAAAGTTGCTCTGCGGTTGCATTGAGCGGTTCACGCAACGCCTGGGCTTTTGCGTAATGACCGCGAGATTTCTCCGGCTGTCCCGACGTGAAGAGCAGGTCGGCCAAGTGCGTATGGCACCACGCGAGCGGATCATGAGTTAGTGGATCATCGAGCCCCGCTTGTTGTGCCGTGCTGAAGTCCTGGATCGCATCCAGATATGCCTTTTCGGCGTCTACCGACCGTCCGAGCTTTTGATAAAGGCGACCGAGACTCGACTTCGCACTCGCTAAACGTCGGCGATATTCCGGAACATCGGGAACGGCATCGACCAGTTCGCTAAAGCGTTGAATCGCCCCTTCAAACGCCGTCTCAGCGCTCGTGTCATCGTTGAGATTTCGCAGGATCAGACCAAAAGTTTGCATGACCGTCGCGTGCTCTTCGTGATAACGATGCACGTCAGAATGTGCGTTGACCAAGTCGATGAACTGTGCGAGCGCCAGCGCGGCTTGTTCTTTCGCGGCAAGGTTGTTGCCGATCTGCGTCAGCGTTTGAGCCAGATCAGTCCGGACGATCGCAAGGCTTTCCAAGTAATAAGGAATGCCCGGTCGAGCTTTCAGCAACAGGTCGTAGTCCTGTATCGAAGCTTCATATGTTTCGATCACATCTCCATCACGGCCGAGCGACCGAAAGGCATTCGCCAGTGCAAGCCGCGCTGCTGCGAGTCCTTCTAAGTATGGCGGATGATCGGGCGATTGCGTGGTGAGAGACTGATACGTTTTTC
Source organism: Planctomycetia bacterium (assembly GCA_026400935.1). Taxonomy (GTDB): domain Bacteria; phylum Planctomycetota; class Planctomycetia; order Planctomycetales; family Planctomycetaceae; genus SXKJ01. Next base: position 1,660 of record JAPLNX010000129.1, read on the forward strand.
ACTGCCGAACGCAGTTTCTCTACCGACTCACTTGCCTGTCCAAGCATCAGCAATTGCTGGCCCAACTCCGCGCGAGTTTTCGCCAGTCGTGCCGTGACTTCCACATTGCGAACTCCGGCTTCAAGACTTTGTAACTCAGTCTCAGCGTTCGCGAGTCGCAGCCGCGCTTGATCAAACTGACTCGTCTTGTTGAACAGCAACGCTTGATTGATCGCAATGCCCGCTTTTTCCAATTGGAATCGAACAACGTCTGCCCCCTTCGCTTCTGTCTGTTTCGCGAGAAGACGATCGAGAATTTCTGATGCTTGTTGAAATCTTTGCTCAGCTTCTGCGTGCGGACCAATTGTGGTCAGCAGAATGCCGAGCCGGACTTCGCTGCTGGCCAATTCAAACAGGTATTCATTGTTGTCATTCGACGAGGCCGCTAACTCGCGGAACGTCTCGTGGGCCAATCGATAAGCTTGATCGGCGGAGCGGAGCTGAACGAGCATTCGACGCACATCGCCAAGCCGCAGTTGTGCTCGCCCCGCTTCCAAGCGAAGTTCGGGATCTCGACTTTTCTCCTCGGCAAAGCGTTCGTAGTCGGCAGCCGCTTGTTCCAGCAATTGCCGTCGCGCCGGTTCAACTCCCGGAAAGAACTGCAACGCCTCGCTCACACCGGTCAGCGATTTGTCGATCGTGTCGCGGGCGTCCTTGAAACGCCGCGTTGCTTCCGCTTTCGCCAGTCGTTCGGCTTCGAGCGATTCCCGTTCAGCTTTCAGTGCCCGTTCGGTTTCGTCGTGCGCTCGCTTTTCTGATTCGAGTGCCGAAGTGACCCGGTCGCGCGCACGCGATACCAGCACGGCTGATGTGCTCGCAGTGATCGAGATCAGAACCAACGACACGGCGATCGCTTGAGCCCATGTGCGATGACGTCGTAGCCAACGCATGGCCCGGTCACGCCACGGCGGCAAGTAGACCGACACTGGCTCGTCCGCCAACCAACGAGTGATGTCTTGAGCCAACTCTGTTGCCGTCCGATATCGCTCCGATCGCTTCTTCGCCATCGCCTTCGCGCAGATCGCATCGAGCGGTTTAGGCAACAGCGGATTGACCTCCAAAACTCGTGGAGTCGGTCCTTCGCTGATGCGGCGCATCATGTTGATCGTGTCTTTGGCCGCGTTGCCGGTTTGCGTTCCTTTGTGGGGAGCGTGACCAATCAATATCGAAAACAGAATCGCTCCTAATCCGTAAATGTCCGTCCGCGCATCGAGTAAACTGATTTGACCATCGGCCTGTTCCGGCGACATATACGCGGGCGATCCCAAGAGGTAGCCGTCCTGCGTGGCCATGAGGTTATCGACGTCAACAACCGAAATGCGGCGCTGATCACTCTCGTGATCTTTCGTGCCGAGGATTTTCGCCAGCCCCCAATCGACGACCATGACTTCGCCGTAGTCTCCGAGCATGATGTTCTGCGGCTTCAGATCGCGATGAATGACGTTGCGGGCGTGAGCATAACCCATCGCGTTGCACACGCTGACGAAGATCGTCAGCAGTTCGCGCAGTTCCAGCGAATCGCCAGCGCGTTCCTTTCCCGTCTTCTTGATCCGATCTGACAACGACTGACCGCGCAGAAACCGCATCGTGTAAAATGGCGTCCCATCCGCTCCGCGAGCGAGTTCATAGACCGGAACAATATTGGGATGCTCCAATTGCCCGGTGATCTGTGCCTCTTTCATTAAACGGCTGGTTGTCTCCGGGTCAGACTGCTTCTTTGGCAAGACTTCTTTGAGCGCCACTTCGCGGTTGAGGTGCCCGTCGATCGCCAACCAGACTTGTCCCAAGCCCCCTTTGCCATGCACCCGCGTCAGCGTGTATCGCGAGCGAGATTCCGCTTGCCACTTCACGGTTTCGACAAAGACATGTTTCTGATCCGGAGGTGCGGGGTGCAGCGGATCGGCAGGCGTTTCGTTCGATTTGCCAGTGGGACGAGGCGGAGTTTGCTCCGTCGGCTTATAGATGACCGTGCCACCGAGCTTGTGTTCTTCAATCGCGTAAACCATCGCGAGCGTCTTTGAGTCCTTAATCGCGGTTATCGCCCCGCGCGCGATCCCTTGATGCTGGTCCAATTGAATGCGAACCAACTCGTCAACGCGTTCCTTTTGCTGCGCTGTCATCAACTGTTGATACATCAAAACCTGCGCAAGCGTGCCGATGCCGCTCTCGTGAAAAACCTGATAGGCCACCTGAAGCTGATCGGCAGTGATGATCCCCGCTTGAACGGCGAGCGTTCCGAAGAGCAGATCAACGTCGTTGTCCATAAAAGGTTCTCAACTGCGACAGTAATCCGAAACGCGCGTTTTGAAGCTCGTCACTTTTTGATTTGCGGGGAACCGAGGTGAGCTTACATCGGACGTCGTCGGTGGACCAAGCGATGGTGCAATGGCCGCTCAACAAAAAACATGAAATCAATGAAGCATCACTTTCGAGTTCGACAGACTGTAGTTCTGATGGAATCGGTCTTCCCGTCTCGGTGGAGAATCACCGATCTGCATACCAAACTCAGTCACATGATAGATCGTCGGAACTTTCCGGAAGCCCGTCTTGTCGTACCGTGACTTTTCGGGCAACCTCATTCGTTGGCTAGGATGCATCATGCGTTGGTCCGCTCTTTTGGCGTGTGTCGGTTTGTCGGTTGTGATTTTGGGAGTCTGGGCGATCGGTGCAGATCAAAAGCCCCCCAGCGTGAGCGAGATTCGTAAGATCATGAATGCCGGGAACTTCAAAGAGGCATTCGAGAATCTTCTCAAGCACTGTCTGGATCCAAATGGGCCTGTGGCTGAGCGGCCTGAAGTGATCAATGAGGGTATTCATTGTTTGCAGCAGCTCAACCGAATCGATGAGATCGACGATTTTCGCGACAAGGTCGTGGCAGCTCATCCGAAGAATTGGCGTCTGCTCAAAGCGGTTGCGTTGTCGTATCTGCATACCGAACACAACGGTGTGATAATCGCCGGAAAGTTTCACCGAGGGAGTCAACGTGGCGACGGGCGGCAAGTTCATGCGTCCGAACGGGATCGCGTGCGAGCGTTGCAGCTACTGACTCAAGCGATGCCGTTCGCGTTGAAGGACAATGACAAAGCCGCTGCGGCAGAGCTTCATTGGCAGTTCGCAACCACGCTGCTGACAGGGAACGGACAGTCGCTGGCTTGGAAGCTGCAAGCGCTGACCGATCTCGCGACGCTCTCCGATTACGAAGAGGGCTACTTCTGGCAGCGTGGTGAGCAATCTCAAGGTGCACCGGTCGATGCCGATGGCAACCCGGTTTATTACGCCGTTCCGAAAACTTACGCCGACGCGAAATCAGATGGCGAACGCTGGCGGTGGATGCTAGCTCAGACGATGGAGTTGAATGCCGGTCGGCGGGACGAGGTGCTGTTCTCGTTCGCACAGTTTTTGAGTGACCAGTTCGGTGTCGAAACGATGGCCCAGTACGGTTGGTTCGGGCGGTTTGCTGATGAAAGTGTGAGTGATGACGGTGCGAACAAAGTCGGCGAGAAGAAGTCAGGCACGTTCGCCATGCACACGCTGAACGATGACGAAACGATTGCTCGGCTGGCGACTGGCGTGAAGCGGTTCAAGCTGCCGGACGAGTTCAATTTCTTTCGCATCTGGCAGCAACTTGCCGAACGACGTGGGACTTGGGGCGATCAAGCGTGCGACCAGATTGCTCACTTTTATGAGAATCGGCGGCAGTATCCGAAAGCGGTTGTGGCCTGGCAGCGAGCGATTCAGGATGTCGGTCCTGGTCAAGAAACGGGGCAAGGACTCTCTCGGCTCGTCGCGTTGAATCAACTCGTCAAGAATTGGGGACGCTTTGAAGGCTCATCCACGCAACCGGCCAACAAAGGGGCGACGTTTGATTTTCGCTTTCGCAACGGGAAGCAAGTCAGCTTCATCGCTCATGAGTTGAAGATCGACAAACTGCTCGACGACGTGAAGGCGTATCTCAAGAAGAGTCCGCCGCAGGTGGATTGGCAACAGATCAATCTCGCGGACATCGGCCAGCGCATCGTCAACGAGAATCAAGCGCAATACACCGGAGCGAAAGTCGCTGAATGGTCGCTCGACTTGAAGCCGCGAGCGAATCATGTGGACGATCGAGTCACTGTCACATCGCCGTTGCAGAAGGCCGGCGCGTATCTCGTCGAAGCGAAGATGACCGACGGCAACGTGAGCCGTATGGTGCTGTGGGTGGCCGACACGGTCATCGTCAAGAAAATGCTTGAAGGCAAAGCGTTCTACTTTGTGGCAGATGCGGTCACCGGACTGCCGATCGCAAAAGCGAATTTGGAATTTTTCGGTTGGCGGCAGGAACAGGTCGCTCCTGACAAGCCGCAGTGGAAAACTCTCACGAAGAACTTCGCGGAGTTCTCAGACGCGAACGGCCAATTGTCGCTCGGCGATCCGCAGCAACCGCATGACTATCAATGGTTGATCGTCGCTCGCACGAAGGCCGGACGGCTGGCGTATCACGGCTTCACGAACGTTTGGTTTGGTCGGCAACACGACGCCGAGTATCACGCTCGCAAAGCTTTCACGATCACCGATCGACCGGTCTATCGACCGGCTCATAAGGTGCAATTCAAAATGTGGATCGGCGACGCCAAGTACGATCAGCCGGACACGAACACGTTCGCGAACGCAAAAGGATTTTCAGTCGAACTAAGAAACCCGAAAGGGGAAGTGGTCTTCAACAAGTCGATGGATGCCGACGAATTCGGCGGTCTGGCCGGAGAGTACGAACTGCCGAAGGACGCACCGCTCGGCGTGTGGCAGCTCAATGCAGTCAGCTATGGCGGCGGAACTTTCCGTGTTGAGGAATACAAGAAGCCAGAATTCGAAGTGAAGGTCGAGGCTCCGAAAGAACCGGTCGCGCTCGGTGACAAGATCACGGCGACGATCAAAGCGAACTACTACTTCGGCGGCGCAGTGACGCAGGCGAAGGTCAAATACAAAGTGCTGCGGACGACTCACAGCAGTGAGTGGTATCCCGTCGCGCCGTGGGATTGGTTCTATGGCCGCGGCTATTGGTGGTTCGCCGCCGACTACGATTGGTATCCCGGTTGGAAACGCTGGGGCTGCAAACGTCCGGTCCCGATGTGGTGGGAACGCGGTCACGAGCAACCCGAAGTCGTCGCTGAACGCGAAGCGGAGATCGGCGAAGACGGCACTTTGAAAATCGAGATCGACACGACTCTTGCCAAAGAGGTTCACGGCAACACCGATCACTCGTATTCGATCACGGCGGAAGTGGTCGATGCCTCGCGTCGCACGATCGTCGGGGCGGGGAACGTGATTGTCGCTCGGCAACCGTTCCGAGTTTTCGCGTGGGTCAATCGCGGCCACTACCGAGTCGGCGACGACATCCTTGCCGAATTCACCGCTCACACGGCCGATCAAAAGCCAGTCAGTGGCAACGGGGAATTGACGCTGTACTCGATCAGCTACGACGACAAGCACCAGCCGGTCGAAAAAGTCGTGCAGACTTGGAAGCTCGACACGAATGCCGAAGGCTACGCTCGGCAACAAATGAAAGCAGCGAAGGCCGGGCAGTATCGGTTGAGTTACAAGCTCAGCGCTCGTAGTGACCGCATTCATGCGGTCGACAGTGAAAAAGATGCCTCGAAGCCGGGACTGGATAAATCCGGTCACTACGAGCAGGAAGGGGGCTACCTCTTCGTCGTGCGAGGTGAGGGCTTTGATGGAAGCGAATTCCGGTTCAACGATCTCGAACTCGTCACCGACAAAAAAGAATACGCACCGGGCGAGAAGGTCAAAGTGCTCATCAACACCAACCGAGCGGGCGGCGCGGTGTTGTTATTCGTCAGACCGGCAAACGGCGTTTATCTCGCGCCGAAGCTGATCAAGCTCGACGGCAAGAGCCACGAAGAGTTGATCGACGTTGTGCAGCGCGACATGCCGAACTTCTTCATCGAAGCGGTGCGAGTTGCTGACGCGCAAGTGCATCAAGAGGTTCGCGAGGTCGTTGTCCCGCCAGAGAAGCGAGTGCTCAACGTTGCGGTTCTTCCGAGCCAAAACGAATACAAACCCGGCGCACCCGCGAAGGTACAAGTGAAACTGACCGACTCGAACGGCAAACCGTTTGTCGGTTCAACGGTGCTGAGCGTTTACGACAAGTCGATCGAGTACATCTCCGGCGGCTCGAACGTGCCGGAAATCAAAGAGTTCTTCTGGAAATGGCGACGCCATCATCAACCGCAAACCGAACACAGCCTCGGACGGCAGTCGTACAACTTGCTGAAGCCCAATGAACTCGGCATGAACGACCTCGGAGTGTTTGGCGGAGCGGTCGTCGAAGAGATGAATGAAATGCTGATGCAATCGACGACGCGAATGGGTCGCTCGGCTGGCTCAAGGATGATGGGTCTCGGCGGCATGGGTGGCTTCGGTGGCGGAGCTCTGAGAGGCGCGATGATGACGGCCAAGAGCAAGATGGCGATGGCCGACGGCCTCTCGGCAACACCAATGGCGGCGGCTGAATTCGATGCGAAAGCAGACGACGGCGCACTCGGTGACAACGGCGGCCCGCTGCCGAACGCCGTGCAACCGACTGTTCGCAGCAACTTCGCCGACACCGCGTTCTGGACTGCCGGAGTCACGACCAACAAAGAGGGAATCGCCGAGATTGCGCTGACGATGCCTGAGCAACTCACAGGCTGGAAAGTGAAGTGCTGGGCGATGGGACTCGGCACGCGCGTCGGACAAGGCGAAGCGGAGATCACGACCAAAAAGAATCTGCTCGTTCGTCTGCAAGCCCCGCGCTTCTTCGTGCAGAAGGACGAAGTCGTGCTGTCAGCGGTCGTGCATAACTATTTGAAGATCGACAAAGAGGTCGAAGCGGTCCTGGAAATCGACGAGCGGCTGATGCGGCTCGTGGGCGACGCGGCTCGCGTCGCTGAAGCGGATGCGAGACGCATCCGCCACGCCAAACGCATCACCGTCAAAGCAGGTGGCGAACAACGAGTCGATTGGCGAGTCGCCGTCATCAACGAGGGCGAAGCTGTCGTTCGCATGAGCGCGTTGTCTGATGAAGAGTCCGACTCCATGCAGATGAAGTTCCCGGCGTTCGTTCACGGAATGCTCAAGACTGAAAGTTGGTCCGGCGTCATTCGTCCCGATAAAGACTCTGGCAAGATCACAATCAATGTCCCGAAAGAACGTCGAGCAAATCAATCGCGACTCGAAGTCCGTTACTCGCCGACGCTGGCGGGGTCGATGGTCGATGCGCTGCCGTATCTCGTCGATTACCCGTATGGCTGCACCGAGCAAACACTGAATCGCTTCCTGCCGACCGTCGTCACGCAACGCGTGCTGCGAAATATGGGACTCGACCTGAAGTTGATCAAAGAAAAGCGGACGAACTTGAACGCTCAAGAGATTGGTGACGATGTCGAACGAGCGAAGCAATGGCAGAAACTTCCGCCTGATCGAAATCCCGTCTTCGACGAAGCGGAAGTCACCTCGATGGTGAAGAGCGGACTCGATCGTCTGACCCAGATGCAATGCAGCGATGGTGGCTGGGGCTGGTTCAGCGGTTGGGGCGAGCACTCGTATCCGCACACAACGGCCGTCGTCGTTCATGGAATGCAGATCGCACATGAGAACGACATGGCTCTTGTGCCGGGCGTCCTTGAGCGTGGCATTGAATGGCTCAAACGTTATCAAGCCGAGGAGGTCATTCGGCTGAAGAATGATTCGAACAAAGTCGCCAACTGGAAAGAACATGCCGACGCTGTTGATGCCCTGGTCTACATGATTCTGACCGACTCAGATCATGCGAATACGGAGATGTTGGAATTCCTCTATCGCGATCGAGTCCACCTCCCCGTCTACGCGAAAGCCCTCTTCGGTCTCGCTCTGCATAAGCAAAAGCAGACCGACAAGTTGACGATGATCCTGCAAAACATCGAACAGTTCCTCGTCCAAGACGACGAGAACCAAACCGCGTATCTCAAGCTACCGGAAAACTCCTGGTGGTGGAGCTGGCACGGAAACGATATTGAGGCGAACGCCTACTATTTGAAGCTCCTCTCGCGAGTCGATCCAAAGGACGAACGAGCCAGCCGCCTCGTGAAGTATTTGCTCAACAACCGCAAACACGCGACCTATTGGAACAGCACTCGCGACACCGCGACCTGTATCGAAGCGATGGCCGATTACCTAAAAGCCACCGGCGAAGACAAACCGAACCTGCAAGTCGAAGTGCTGATCGATGGCCAGCTCAAGCAAACCGTCGAGATCACGCCAGAAGTCCTCTTCAGCTTCAACAACAAGTTCGTGATCGAAGGCGAAGCGCTCACGGCAGGTGAGCATGTGGTGGAGTTGCGGAAGAAGGGATTGAAGTCAGTTGTCAGTGGCCCGTTGTCAGTTGAGAAGGCAGCAACTGCGACGGACAACGGACGACGGACCACTGACACCCCCCTCTACTTCAACGCCTACCTCACCAACTTTACGCTCGAAGACCACATCACCAAAACCGGTCTCGAAGTGAAGGTCAACCGCAAGTACTACAAGCTCACTCCCGTTGAGAAGCAGATCAACGTGGCTGGTTCGCGCGGACAAGTCGTCAGCCAGAAAGTCGAGAAATACGAACGAGTCGAATTGGCCAACCTCGACAAACTCAAGAGCGGCGACTTGGTCGAAGTCGAATTAGAAATCGACAGCAAGAACGACTACGAGTACCTGCTGTTCGAGGACATGAAAGCGAGCGGCTTCGAACCGGTCGAAGTCCGCAGCGGCTACAACGGCAACGACATGCACGCCTACGTCGAATTCCGCGACGAGCGTGTCGCGTTCTTCGTCCGAGCACTCGCTCGCGGCAAACATAGTCTGTCATATCGCCTTCGCGCCGAGATCCCCGGCAAGTTCAGCGCTCTGCCGACAAAAGCGTCCGCCATGTATGCACCAGAACTCAAAGCGAACTCCGACGAGATCAAGCTGCTCATTGAAGATTGAGGATCAGAGCCAGAGGCTAAGCCTTTTAGTAACGCCATTCACTCGGCCTGCACTGGAAAGTTGACTCAGAATTTCTATTTGAGTCGACTGGCTGGCGTACAGACTTCGGCAAGCTGGCAGCTTGCCGCTACGGGGAGTGACTCTTATTATCCCGCCACGTTTCAACCTCATTCCCGCGACCTTTTCATCACGCAATTATGGCTAAGATCACGTTCGTCAAAGAGAAAAAGACTATCGAAGTACCTGCCGGAACCAACCTGCGTAAAGCGGCGTTGGAAAACGGATTTCAAGTTTATTGGGGACCGCATCAGGTTCTCAATTGCCTCGGCTGGGGTAGCTGCGGCAGTTGCAAGGTGATGATCACCAAGGGGCAAGACAACGTGAGTAAGCCGGGCTTGAAAGAGCGACTCCGCATCCTCGCCGGTCCACTGCTCTTTTTCTGGCGCATCGGAAACGAAAAGTCATTGCGTCTTTCGTGTCAATGCAAAGTGAACGGTGACATCGAAGTTGAAACAACGCCGATGGGAAACTGGCACGGCGAACGCTTCTGGGGCTAAGAGTTTGCTCGTGACCGGTTCACTCTCGCAAAGCGGCGATGAGGATTTCGTCACAGCGATGCATGTCTTGGGACGCTTTGGGATTCATTGAGCCAACATTGAAAGCATCCGGGGTGATCTCGGCTCCGACCTTGTCAGTCGCCATTCCGCGAAGCTGACGTCGCAATACTTTGCCCAAGAAGTTGCGCGGCAAATCGCCCGACATAATCTCGACAACTTTCGGTCGTTTTTGAGCCGCGAGATTCTCGTGACAGAAGTTGTCAAACGCTTTCCGATCGAAGCGAGCGGTCGAGCTTAGTACGAGCACCGCTTTGACCAACTCGCCAACGGCATCGTTCGGAACACCAATCACTGCCACGTCATCGACTCCAGGAAAACCGCGCAGCACCGGTTCAACATCACACGGATAAACGTTGAAGCCCGACGTGATGATCAGGTCCTTCTTGCGATCGACGAGCTTGAAGAAGCCGGCTTCGTCGCGAGTTCCCAGATCGCCGGTAAACAGCCAACCGTCGCGAATAACCTGCGCGGTAGCCGTCGGGTTGTTCCAGTAACCGAGCATGACTTGTGGCCCCCGAACGGTGAGCTCTCCGACCTCACCGGGGGGCAGTGTGCGTTCGCCCGTTTCAACATCGACAATACGAAGTTCCGTGCCGGGCAGCGGCAGTCCGATCGTGCCGTTGCGAGCCGTTCCATCCAAAGGCCCGGCGGTCGCGCACGGACTGCATTCAGAAAGTCCATAACCTTCGACAACTTGAGCGTGCGTATGCCGACGAAACTCTTCGGCCAATCGCGGATCGAGCGGTGCTCCGCCGACTTGCACGTACTTCATCGCCTGCGAACGGAGCGGCCTGTTTCGGAAGATGTCGTTCAACGACGCGAGCATCGCCGGAACCGCATTGAAAATCGTAGGCCGATGCTCTTCGATGAGCTTCACCACGACACGCGGAATGAAGCGGTGCAACAAGACCTGCGTCGCGGCGAGCGCCGTTCCGTACAACAAGTTGCTTGTCAGTCCGTAACTGTGGAAGAACGGCAACACAGAGAGCATCGTGTGCTGACCGACTTCTTTTCTCGCCCACGCAACACATTGGCTCGCGTTCGCTACGAGATTGCGGTGGCTCAACGTAACCGCCTTGGGCGCACCGGTCGTCCCTCCCGTCGGTAAAACGTATGCCGGATCGTGAAGGGACGCCGGTGCCGCCGGGTTGAGAAGCGGTCGGCTGGCAGCCAGTTCGTCATGGAAGTCGTGTTGATTCGGTCCATCGACCGGAGGCCAGAAGCCGAGTCGTCGCATCCGAGCGAACGCATAACCCAGCCGCATCCAACCCGGTAGCCGGTCCTGCAAGCTCGTGAAGAAGATGTGCTGCGGTCGATAACTTCCCTTGAGTACCAGCGGGGCGAGCAGGTCAAGCGAGATGACAATGCGACATTCGGTCGCGGCCAAGATCGATGAGATTTCCGCAGGCGCACTCAGGGGACTGAGCGCGACAGCGATCCCGCCCGCCATCCATATTCCATTGAGTGCTGTGAGATACTCCGGCATGTTCGGAAGCAACAGTCCGACTCGATCGCCGGGATGCACGCCATATCGAACCAGCATCGACGCGACTCGCCGAGCCTGCTCGAAGACTTCGGCATAGGTCAAATGTTGCTTGTAGTAATGGCAGGCGATGCGGTGCGGAAAACGCTCCGCGGTCTTGGCCAAGAAGCCCCAGGCGGGGAACTCTGGAATGTCCAACGTCCTGGGGACACCTTCCGGATAGTGAGCAATCCACGGCGCGGATTCTCGTTCGCTGCAATTGAATGATTGTGAAATGAACGTTGCCATGCGACACCTCCCGGAGCACTCAAAAAGCTCGGACCGGAAAGAATGCACGCACGAACGGCCGGAGGAGGATCGACTGCGAACACTTCGGCAGTGGGTGTGGCGATCAACATTGACGTGAACGGCAAAGACAGGTTGCGGCGAGGTTGATCAGTGAAACCTTCGCACTTCAAGTCGTGAGGAAAAACGACATGAAGAGATGAATCAGCATCGCCGCTTTAACCATAACGGCAGGTCTGACTGTGGCAATGAGAGAAAGATGAAGTGTTGCCCGAAATACACCTCGGAAGTTGGCCTTTGAGCAAAGTGCCGGGAAGTTGGACGCAGCTTGGGTATTGATAAATGAAACATCTGGGCCGCGCAAGGAAAAATCGTGAGCTAGGATTTGCACTAGTACCACGACCGAGAATTGATCCTCCATAAAAAGCGAGTTTGTGTCATTACTGCATCACCTTTAACGGAGGGTGGTGCGATGCCAAGGAAGGCAGTGCGGATTGAGGCGACGGAGCGGCAACTGGAAATCCTGC
>JAPLNX010000378.1 GCA_026400935.1 Planctomycetia bacterium
TGGCGTGACGAAATATCTGCCGACGGGCGAAGTCATGTCGATCTACGATGCGTCGCTGCAATACAAGCAGTCGGGCACGCCGCTGGTCGTTCTCGCCGGAGCCGAATACGGCACCGGCAGCTCACGTGACTGGGCCGCGAAGGGAACGTACCTGCTCGGCATCCGAGCGGTCATTGCGACGTCTTTCGAACGTATCCATCGCTCGAACCTCGTCGGTATGGGAGTCCTCCCGCTGCAATACCGCGAAGGAGAGTCTCGCGACTTCCTGGAACTCGATGGTACCGAAACCTTCGAGATCGCTCTCAACGACGACCTCAAGCCGCGTCAGGCTGTCGAAGTGACCGCCATCAAGACCAACGGCCAGCGAGTCCACTTCGTCACCACCTGCCGCATCGACACGCCCGTCGAGGTCAAGTACTACCGCAACGGCGGCATCCTCCACACAGTGCTGAGGGACTTGGCAAAGGCGTAATTGGCGACCGTCAATGTATTGGTTGGACTCCGTCCAGAGGCTGAATCGCCATCGTCAATCAAAAGTGAAATAACGAGAGGAGAATGACATGGCCCAGCATACGCTTTCGACGGCGCAGATTGACTCTCTTAAGCAGCGAATGAATCGATTCGCGGAGCGGAATCCGGACATTCGCATTCAACGCAAGCTCAGCGATAGTGATACCGACTACTATCGACGGCTTTTTATGTTTTTTGTCGCGCTAAAACTCTCGTATCTGCATGACGACGAACTCTTTGATCATTTAAAGATCGTTGATTCGCACGAAACCGGGAAAGGCGAGGAGTTTTTAGATGCCTACATGTTGCTCGATCACGGCGATGACTTACTGTTGCATCTTTTTCAATTCAAATACACAGAGAATTTCGGCAAGGGGGTTTCCACAAAGGAGCTGCGATCGTTTGTTTCCCGCATGAACGAAGAATTTCAACATGGAGATCTTTCGGAACAATCACCGATCGAAGCCTTCCAGCAAGTGAAAGATGACTTGTCGGAGGCATTGAGCGTTGGACGCAAGAAGCTGCGAATTCATTGCCACTATGTCGTTAACGGCCAGGGAGTGGATGAGAAGGATCGTCCGAAGGTTGATGACCTGCGCGAACAGCATTCATCAGACCAACAAAAGCATGGTTTTCAATTCGATGTCTACGGCGGACTCGACATCTACAACTTGGTCGAACATGGCCGTATTCCAATTCACGAGGAGCGAGTTGAATTCGAATTTCCTGATAAAGATTCTGTGCTTCATCAACAGTTTGGAACCAATCGCGAAGGCATGCCCGGACATGTCATGGTTGGTTTTATGAACGTTAACCAACTAATTCGGTTGTTGGCTCGCTACAGTGCCAACGAGCTATTTGAACGCAACGTGCGGCTTTTTCTGGGAGCACGAGGAACAGTTAACCGCGGTATCATCGAATCCGTGACGACCAGTCGAAACAGGTGGTTTGGCTTCATGAATAATGGAGTCAGCATCACAGCCGACAAGGTTGAAGTGCTCGGACCTCCGAACAAGAGAAAGCTCTCTGTACGACTCTCGAACATGCAGATCATCAACGGTTGCCAGACGGTGAATTCGCTGTATCAAGCCAAGCACGACGTCGCGACCAGAGATCACTTCAACGCCAACACCAACGTGATGGTCCGAGTTTACGAAGTCAGTCCAGAGAACAAAGAGTTCATGGAGGCGTTAATCCTCGCTACGAATTCACAGAACGCCATTCGTGCGGAAGACCTTGTTGCAAATGATGTCTCTTTACGAGTGCTTCAGGACACATTCCATCAGTACGGCATTGGTTTCGAGCGGAAAGAAGGGGAACAATTCGTCAAGAACGGGTTTTTGGAAGTCTTCACAAAAGAAGATGTGGCAACTGCGTTCCTTGCTGTGACAACCGACAATGCCCCCAAACTTTGGGGAACTCTTGGGCGAGCAAAATTGTTTCGCCGCGAGACGGAGTTTCGCCTCGTATTTCCAGAGGATTTAGTACTCGACGAAAATAAAACGAATTTACATGCTCTGAAATTGCTGATGTCTCATAGCATTTTGACGAATTGCCGCGAAAGACTCATCAAAGGGAAGCCGCAGGGAGCGGCCCCTGACATTCGCAAGGCTCGCTACTACGTTGCTAGGCTGATCTATCGTGCGTGTGAATGTGAAATCGTCCAAAAACTGAACTCGGCGTCGCAGGAAAAACCATCAAAAAGAGTTGCCGAATCGTTACTCAAATTCTTTGCCAGCATCGTCGAGACACAATTCGACAAAGCGTCTCGGCTCTTTATTTCGCGACTGCAATCGTTTCAGGAGACGAACAAGTTGGTTTTGGATGCGGCACTGAAGAATGAACAATTCGCTTCGGCCGTTTTCAACAACCAAAATGCAATCGAGGTAGTGCCCAGGCAGATCAAAAAGAAGGCCGCTAAGAAACCTTCGGAGGCGAAGAGATAATCTGGCTGCATCAGATTGAATCTGGCTGCATCAGATTGACGTAATTTCGACCGGAATTGCTACATAGCTCATGCTCGCCGTCGGCCTGGATATTGGCGCGATCGGTTGTGAGCACGTGGTTTACTGACATCATCTGCGGTCGGTGGTAGGGAAGCGAACGGTTATTTCAATTACCCGATCTCAGTGTTCTTGAGGCTGGTTAGAGGGACTTATTTCACTTTGACTTTCTCGTCGTCCTGTTTGTACGGTCAAATTCTGGTGGAAAGCAGATGGGGCCGACGGATCGGGAGGGATGGGGCTGAATTGTCCGGTGAAAGATCGAAAGTCCGATATGACCAATCGCGTCGTGATGTTGTCGATAATTACGGCGTCACTCTCTTTGTATGGTTGCGATCGAGTCCGCTCGTTGGTGAGTGGTGGAGCGACTGAGAGTAAGGCAATTTTGAAAAGCGTCGTCCAGGCCGAACGCAAATCAGTTTCGGCTTTCGGCTTTGGGACGTCTTGAACCGGCCAGTCGTGTTGTGAATATCGGGACTTCGTTGCCCGATCGAGTCACCAAACTTTTCGTCACTGAAGGTGGGACCGTCGAGCTGGATGCGGACTTGGTTTATCTTGAAAGCCGCGATGAGCGGTTGGCCGAGCAGGAACGGATCGCGGCCGAATTGCGCAGCGCGCAGAAAAAGTTAGCGGCCGAAGAGCAGTACCATTCCGCGTTGATTGAGGAAGCTCGGATTCACGAACGGGAAATCGAGACACTTCGTCCGCTTCAGATTGAAGCTCAAGAAGCCAATCAGAGATCGCTGAAGGCCGAACTGGAAACCGCGCAAAAGAATCTGCAACGGCAGCAGAGTTTGACCGCTGCGAATAGCTCGTCGGAACAGGAATTGGATCGTGACCGACTTGCTGTGCGAGTGGCTGAAGAGAAGCTGAAGAGCGCCAGCAAGGAACTCGATCGGCTCAAAGCGGGTTGGGTGCTTGATCGCGAAGTGGCCAAAGCCGCGGTGAAAAGTGCTGAGGCAGCGTCGGCGCGAGCGTTGGCCGGTGTGCCAGTTGACGAGTTGGAGAAGCAGTTGCAGCACGCGAAGTCGCGAGTCGCACAGGCTGTGCTGAAAGCTCCGTTTGCTGGTCAAGTTTTGAAAGTCATGAAGCGACCCGGCGAGGTTTCTAATGGCGGTGCGATCCTGCAATTGGCGAACACCTCAGAGATGCACGCGGTCGCAGAGGTGTATGAAAGCGAGATTCGCCACATTCGCATTGGTCAGAAAGCGACGATCAGTAGTCCGGCACTCGAACGCGAACTGAGAGGTTGGGTGGGTGAGATTGGAGTGCAGATCTACAAGAACGATGTGCTGGATGTGGACCCGGCGTCTGATACTGACACTCGCGTGGTGGAAGTTCGGATTCTGTTGGACGACAGCAAAGCCGCAGCCTCGCTGACTCATCTGCAAGTGGATGTGACGATTGGTTTGGAGGCCAGTGGAGGAGACCGTACTGCTGCCTTCGATCGGTTCCCAAAATGAAGACCCCATTGGCTTGGCGAAACCTGATGCACTCCAAGGGGCGCGTGCTGTTGGCTGTGGCCGGTATCGGCTTTGCCATCATGCTGATGTTCATTCAATTGGGATTCTACGGGTCGATCGTAACCGGCGCGACGCTGGTCTTTGATCATCTCGATTTCGATGTGGTGATCGTCTCTTCGCAGTACGACTACTTGCCCCGCTCGCGCTCGTTCCCGCGCGAGCGGCTGTACCAAGCTCGCTCGCTTCCGGGAGTGGAGCGAGTCGCGCCGTTCTATGTTGCTCGCAATATCTGGAAGAATCCCGAAAGCCGAGCACGCCGCAGCGTGTTGGTGATGGGCTTCGACCCGAACGAGCCGGTCTTCTTGGTCCCTGACATTCAACAGCGGATCGAACAGTTGCGATCTCGCGACACGTTGTTGGTCGACAGTCAAACGCGACCCTCGTATGGGAAGCGTGAACCAGGAATGACCACTCAGATTGGTAATCGCGATCTCCAGATACTCGGCGAATATCGGCTGGGCACGGCGTTTGTCGAATTGGGAATGGTCGTGATGAGCGACTTGAACTTCGTGCGATCTTTTCCCGGA
>JAPLNX010000611.1 GCA_026400935.1 Planctomycetia bacterium
CCTACACCGGCAAACCGACACAATCGCAGCCCGTAGCTCGGTTCTGCCCACCGCACCGGCGCATCACCCGCACCACAAAAATCCAACAAGCCGCACTCCAAATCTAATGGCAGGTTATTTCTTGGTCGTGGCACTAGCGTCCTGCGGCTCAACGGGAATTTATTGCCGCCCAGTTCCTAAACTGGCAGAGGCTGCGCGTCACACGGCGTCGATCCAGTCGGCGGCGAACACGAATGCTTCGTTGATTTGTGTGGCGGGATCGCGAATGAGGTCGCCGAGGTCTCGGCCGCTGGCCGATCCGCCGAGCACTGTGTCGGTGCCGCTGCCGCCGTCGATCGAATCGCTGCCGGAGCCGCCGATCACAATGTCGTTACCGTTGCCGCCGCGTAGCGTGTCGTTGTCGGCTCCACCGATCAGCGTATCGTTGCCGCCGTAGCCGTTGAGTTGATCGGCTCCCGCGCCGCCGGAGAGCGCGTCGTTGCCGCTGATCGTGTCTCCCGAATTGTCGCCGTGCAGCGTGTCGTTGCCCGCACCGCCGTTGAGCGTATCGTCGCCTCGCTCGCCATACAGCAAATCGTTGTCGGCGTCGCCGCTGAGCACGTCGTTGCCGTTGCCGCCATACAAGACATCGCGTCCATTGCCGCCTCGCAGCGTGTCGTTGCCGTTGTAGCCTCGGAACGTATCGTTGCCGTCGCCCCCTTGAATGTCGTCGGCGAATGCACTGCCGTAGACGGTGTCGTTGCCGGTCCCGCAGGTCACGATCACGCTGGTCAGCAGCGGGAACGAGGTCGTTGTGACCGATCGCAGATCGAAGACGTTCACACCGGCTCCACCGGTCACGAGCAGCGAGCGAACATCGGCGGCGCGAATCGTCGTACCACGAGGGTCAGTTCGCCCGTTGACAACGGCACGCACGCCGGTGCCGCTGCGTGAGAGCGTCACATCTTGATCGCTCTCCGCGATAATCGACAACGCGCCGGTTCCGGCGTCAAAGATCAGGTGCAAGTCAGCGTTGTCGGGCGTCACGGTGAGCGACACGAGCACGACTTCGGAGTTCGCGTGACCGTCATTCGCTTGATACGAGAAGCTGTCGGAGCCGAAGTAGTTCGGACTCGGTGTGTAACGGAACGAGCCGTTGGCATTGAGCTGCAACGTGCCGTGAGCCGGGCCGGCAACCAGTGAGGCCGTCAGCGGGTCGCTGTCGGCATCGGTGTCGTTCGCCAAGACGCCTCGCGCGGCGACGTTCAGCACGCGGTCTTCGGCGACGGTGTATGACTCGGTCGCGGCGACGGGCGTTTGATTCGGCAACGCACCGTCATCATTCGTCAGCGTGGCTCGGCCTTGATTGTCGGAGATCGTCGCACCGACCGCGCCGCTGAGATTGAGGAACAACGTCTCGTCCACTTCGGGGGTCGTGTCGCCGAGTACGTTGACCGTCACTGTCTGTGATGTCTCGCCGGGCGCGAACGTGAGCGTTCCGCTGGTCAGCGTGTAGTCGGAACCGGCCAGCGCGCTGCCGTTGGCTGTCGCGTAATTCACGCGGACTGAATCGCTCGTCGCCGTATTCAGCCGCACGGTGAAGGTCGCGGTCGTCGAGCCGTCGTTCCCTTCGTCGATCGTGAGGTCATTCACTGAGAACGCGGGCTGCGAGGTCGCCGGAGTGTATGCTCCGGCGGTGCTCGGTGAAGAGCGATCGTTGCCGTCGCGATCGTTGAGGACCGCGTTGCTGAGGTTGCCCGTCGGCACGCTGGGCAGAGTCGGTAGTCCAGTCCAGGTAAAGTCGGGCACCGCGTAAGTTGTGGCTCCGAAGATGTTGCTGCCGAGGATGGGTCGAAAGTCCCCGGCCGCCGCGTTGACGAACTGCGGCTCAAGCGTGTTGATCGCGTTGTCGGCGAGCACTTGCGGAATGTTCAGCCGTGAATCCTCCAGCCCCAGCGGATGATCCGCTGGTCCATTCCAAATAATGTTGCCGCGAATCTGCAGGCCTTCGTCGGCATAGGAAGGCGACGGGATATTGGAGCCAGCCGATGGCGTTCGCGGGCCGTACACGGCAAAATGCTGAGAGGAACTCTGAAAGCCGGCTGGGTTGTAGACGATGTTATTATAGATCGAGACGTTGCGATTGGGGATCGACTCGATCACGCCAACGAGAGACGTTCCCCAGCCTCCCGCCGCAAGGAATGCGCTGCACTGTGCGGTGTTGCCATCGCAGGAACGCGCGCCGTACACAACCTCGATCGCGTGGCTGCGCGAGCCCACTGGGTAGAGCGTGTTGTAGGCCATGACAA
>JAPLNX010000190.1 GCA_026400935.1 Planctomycetia bacterium
GAAGCGATCGCAAACAGTGTCGCCGATTTCAGGAGTCGGCAGGCCAATCAACGCGACGATGTCGCCCGCTTCGGCTCGTTCAACGTCAACACGGCCTAGCTTGTCGAACAGATTGACTCCGACGATTTCGCCATTAACTTGAGAGCCGTCGGCTTTCATCACGCAGATTTTTTGGCCTTTGACCACGCTGCCGCTGATGATGCGGCCGATCGCAATACGACCGACGTACTCTGACCACTCAAGTGTCGTGACCATCATCTGCAACGGGCTGTCAGGGTCGACGATTGGGCCGGGAATGAAATCCAAAACCTTGTCGAGCAGGGCACTCACGTCAAACGTACGGACCTTCGGGTCGTCGGTCGCATAACCTTCGCGGCCGGAGGCAAAAACGTAGGGGAAGTCGAGCGTGTCGTCATCCGCACCGAGTTCCACGAAAAGGTCAAACACCTCGCTGAGCACTTCTTGTGGGCGACAATCTTGTCGGTCGATCTTGTTGACGACGACCAGCGGCTTCAACTTGCGTTCGAGAGCCTTCTTGGTGACGAACCGAGTTTGCGGCTTCGGGCCTTCAAAGGCATCGACCAAAACCAATGCTCCGTCAGCCATGCCGAGCACTCGCTCAACTTCACCGCCGAAGTCGGCGTGGCCCGGCGTGTCCATGATGTTGATCTTCACGCCCTTGTAATTCACGGCGATATTCTTCGCGAGAATTGTAATTCCGCGTTCGCGTTCAAGGTCGTTTGAGTCGAGGATGCAGTCCTGCGTCAGTTGTGATTCGCGGAACTGGCCGCTTTGCTTCAGCAAAGCATCTACGAGTGTTGTTTTGCCGTGGTCGACGTGTGCAATGATCGCAATATTGCGAATGTCCTGCCGACGACGAGGAGCTTCTGCTGCCAGTTCATGATCGAGTTTGAGAGGAAGTGAAGACACTTTGTGCGGGCGATCCAAGGTCGCTGAGGAAGACATTTCAATTCAGTTCAGTGGGAGATAAGAAACAGAAGGCCAAAACAGAGGCAGGCTCGTGGGGGGTGGGGAGTGTAGCAACCGCCGGTCGACCCCGAAAGACGACTGCCAAATGCGGTCCGTCTCGCGCCAAGTGCGGATTGTCACGAGGTCGGAACGGTAAAAACAAGCGAAAAGTTTCGACAAGGCTTGCAGAAGTTGAAAGTCTCGCCAACTGAAGCGTGCCAACTGCCTTGTAAGTCGACCAGAATAGGCTCGAATGCCGCAATCAGTGATTTGCGGAATCTGACTGAGAAGTCCTTGAATGGGAGTCGAAAATAGCGGCCACTTATGTGTTGCTTTTTAACGCAGGTTGCCACTAAGAGTTCACTCTTGATGAACGTCGTGGAGTTCGCTTGGCTTCATTGGCTTGACCGTCCGGCAAGATGCAAAAGTGCGAAATAAAGGAGTTGAATTGATGTCGAGGCTCTTCACGCGGTGTCTCACAAGTGCTGCAAGTTTTGTTGCTTGTTTGACGGTTACCGGTATTGCGCAGGCCAGTGAGGCGGATTTGCTGCTGCCTGAGGGCCTCACAACGACGCCGATCTTCGGAACTACCACCGGCGTGTTGCTCATGATGGGGTTGGTGGTGTGCTTGCTCGGTGGAGCCTTCGGGCTTTTGATGTGTTCGCAGTTAAAAAAACTGCCCGTGCATCACTCAATGCGTGAGATTTCGGAACTTATTTATGAGACCTGCAAGACCTATCTCATCACGCAGGGCAAGTTCATTTTGGTGCTAGAAGTCTTCATCGGCGCGATCATGGTGGCCTACTTCGGATGGCTGCGACATATGGACGCGGCCAAGGTCATCACGATTCTGGCCTTCAGCCTCGTCGGCATTGCAGGTAGCTACGGTGTGGCTTGGTTTGGCATCCGCATCAATACCTTCGCCAACTCGCGAGCAGCATTCGCCGCGTTGAAGGGGCAACCGATGGCAGTTTATGCCATCCCCTTAAAGGCGGGGATGAGTATCGGCATGTTGTTGATATCGACCGAGTTATTCTTGATGCTTGCGATCTTGTTGTTTGTTCCTGCGGACTATGCGGGACCATGCTTTATCGGCTTTGCAATTGGTGAATCACTGGGCGCTTCCGCGTTGCGAATCGCGGGAGGCATCTTCACGAAGATTGCGGACATTGGTTCGGACTTGATGAAGATCTTCTTCAAGATCGACGAAGACGACGCACGCAACCCCGGTGTGATCGCCGATTGCACCGGCGATAATGCAGGTGATTCAGTCGGACCGTCCGCAGACGGCTTTGAAACATACGGAGTTACCGGCGTCGCGTTGATCACGTTCATCTTGCTGGCGGTGAAGGAACCGACAACTCAGGTTCAACTTCTCGTTTGGATTTTCATGATGCGCGTGATGATGATTATCACGAGCGCGGCGTCGTATTGGATTAACGATGTCATTTCGAAAAAACGTTACGAACATGTTCTGCAAATGAATTTTGAGCAACCACTGACGTTACTCGTATGGCTGTCCTCGGTTGTCTCGGTTGTTGCGACATACGGTGTTTCCTACCTGTTAATTCCGAACATTGGAGGTGATCCATCATTGTGGTGGAAGCTCTCGACGATCATCACCTGCGGCACCCTAGCTGGCGCGGTTATCCCGGAGATCGTCAAGGCGTTTACTTCGACCGAGTCTGCACACGTCCGGGAGGTTGTTACGGCCTCTCGTGAAGGGGGTGCGTCGCTCAACATCTTGGCGGGTTTAACAGCCGGTAACTTCAGCGCCTATTGGATGGGTCTCGCGATCACCTCGTTGATGGGAGCGGCGTACTTCGTCAGCAACGAGGGACTTGGCGGTTTGATGATTGCTCCGGCGGTCTTCGCGTTTGGCTTAGTGGCGTTCGGTTTCTTGGGAATGGGGCCGGTTACGATTGCCGTCGATTCGTATGGCCCCGTGACTGACAATGCACAGTCGGTTTACGAACTTTCATGCATCGAAGCGATTCCGCAAATCTCGAACGAGATTGAACGAGATTTCGGATTCCGGCCTCAATTCGAGCAAGGAAAAGCGTATCTCGAAGAGAACGACGGTGCCGGAAACACATTTAAAGCGACGGCCAAGCCAGTGCTGATTGGTACCGCCGTTGTCGGTTCAACCACGTTGATCTTCTCGATCATCATGGAGTTGACGAACAAGCTGACGGACGCGAATGCGGTCGCCAATTTGTCGATCTTGCATCCCCCGTTCTTGCTCGGACTGGTGATGGGTGGTGCGGTGATTTACTGGTTTACCGGCGCATCGACTCAAGCGGTTTCGACGGGCGCGTATCGCGCCGTTGAGTTCATTAAAGCGAACATCAAGTTGGATGCTTCAGCGACGAAGGCGTCGATTGAAGACTCCAAGAAGGTCGTCGAAATCTGCACGCAGTACGCACAGAAGGGGATGGTTAACATCTTCATGACGGTCTTCTTCAGCACGCTCGCGTTCGCGTGCCTCGAGCCGTACTTCTTCATTGGCTATCTGATTTCGATTGCACTGTTTGGGTTGTACCAAGCGGTCTTCATGGCGAATGCTGGTGGTGCGTGGGACAACGCCAAGAAGTTGGTTGAAACGGAACTGCATGAAAAAGGGACCCCATTGCATGATGCGTGTGTGGTCGGCGATACCGTCGGCGATCCGTTCAAAGACACGTCTTCAGTGGCAATGAACCCCATTATCAAGTTTACGACGTTGTTCGGGCTACTCGCCGTGGAAATGGCGATCGAGCTTGATCGCACGCTGTCCGTCGCATTAGCGATTGTGTTCTTCGCGATCTCGGTGTTCTTCGTCTGGCGATCGTTCTACGGAATGCGGATCAAGACCGACGGCGATGCTGCGGCTGCCAATGGCGGCCAAGCGGTCGCTCGCTCTGGGGTGAATCGCCCGCATACTTGGCCCGGTAACGCTTCCGCTTACAGTGGTGCTGCAGCGGGTGTGGATGAGAATGGAGTTTGATTGCCGAAACCCCACACGGTCTTAGATGAGATGTTTTGCGTGAGTTGTTGCATGAAGCCGTTTTACTTGTTCGTTGTCCTGAGCCTGATGGCTTCAACGATCCCTCAGGCGATTGGGTTTGCTGACGGTGAGATGGAGCGGAGCAAGCGGCTCATGCGTTCGCCGACGGAAGTCGCTCAGCAACTTAGTCGGCGATACGGTCGCTCACTTAAGCAAGTGCAATATATTCCCGCCGTAGCCGTTATTGGTCGCTTGCGATTGGGAGAACTGACCGGTGATGTGCTTCATCGAGCGGACATCGACAGACTTGTTACGCCGTTTCGTGACGGGACTCAAAAAGCAATCGGTGACAAACCGAGCGGCAGTGATTTGGCGGGACATCTCATTTTCGGCGAGCTCGCGATGCGAACGCAGGACGACAAACTCATCGCACTGACGAAGGCTGCAGCCGACTTAGCGTTTGACGAAAAAGGGAAACCTCTTAAAGCCGTTCCGTTTCATAATGAGATGTCCGATGCAGTCTTCATGGGCTGTCCGCTACTGACGCAAGTCGGCAGATTGACGAGTGACGCGAAGTATCACGACATGGCGGTAACGCATCTCGCGTTCATGCAAAAATTGTGCTTGAGAGCGGACGGGATTTACCGCCACTCACCGTTGGACGAAGCGGCGTGGGGACGGGGTAATGGGTTTCCGGCGCTCGGCCTCGCGTGGTCGTTGGACAATCTGCCGCAGGAGCATTTTGGCCGACCCGCGATGTTGAGCACGTTTCAAATACACATGGCCGCGTTGAAGTCGCATCAAGACGCGGCCGGTATGTGGCATCAGGTCATCGACCATCCGGAGAGTTATCCCGAACTCACGGCGACCTGCATGATCACTTTCTCGATGTCTCGAGGAATCCGCGCCGACTGGCTTGATCGCGCGACGTATGAACCTCTCATCCGCAAAGCGTGGTCGGCGATCTCCGCTCGAATCGGCGAAGATGGTTCGCTGACAGGCGTCTGTGAAGGAACCGGTAAACAGCCGAACCTGCAGGCGTACTTCGACCGGAAGGCGATCAACGGCTTCGATGATCGCGGTGGGGCGATGTCCCTGCTTGTGGCCGTAGAGCTGGCGACGTTTGACGCGGCGAGTGCACCTCGCTGATCATCACGTCTTGTCAGTTGGTTCAATTTGGGGCCACGCGGCCGCTATCCGTTGAGAATTCTGGTGCGAAACACTTGAGAGAAATTCCAAGAATTCTCGCTCCATTCCCCAATTGACGTCGGCCACATGAGTCTTTTGGAATGTGAACTCACTGGCCCCAGCAACCCAGAAAACTCTGGTTGCGAAAATTTGCCTCCGATCAGGGCGCGGGTAACTTTGGGGCGTGAGGACGATGACGGCCTCAAAACGATTCAGGGGATTTTCGTTACCAGACCAGTGGGGGAAGAAGACTTGGAATGAATTGCTCGGTTCGCAACGCCGCTCAATTCGCTGCGGTTCAAATCGTTTAGAAACTTTGGAAACACGTGCCGTTCCGGCCGCCGTTACTTCGTTCAACACCGTGACGAACACGTTGACGATCACCGCATCCGGTGACGACAACGGAACACAATCGAACTTGGCGGATGACACCGCCGACGATGTTACGCTCACTGTTCAAGTGACAGCAGTCGATCTCAACGGCTCAGTCGTGACCTACGATGACGATGGTGATGACCAGACAGCGGAAGTCGATTTGCCGGCTTCGATCGTTGAGAAACTCGTGATCAACGCGACGGGGAAATTCAATCACGTCGTTGATCTTTCGGCGATGACAGCCAATCCGGGTGAATACACATCTCTTAGTGGAATCACTGTCCTTGGTGGTGCTGGCAATGACAGCATCACAGGCAGCGACTTTCCTGAGTACCTCAACGGCAACTCCGGCAACGACACGATTCGTGGCGGTGCAGGCAATGATTCGATCCTCGGCGGTGCTGGGGACGACAAACTCGCTGGCGAAGGTGACAACGACAACGTCCGTGGTAACACCGGGAACGATTTGATTACCGGCAACGACGGCAATGACTCCCTTGATGGCGGCGACGGCAACGACACGATCGACGGTGGTGCCGACGAAGACCACATCGAAGGTGGTGCTCAACGCGATGTGCTCGTAGGCGGTCTGGGTAACGACAGCATCAACGGCGGAGCCAACGACGACAAGATCAACGGTCAAGCCGGTGATGACACCGTCAACGGCCAAGCGGGGAATGACCAGATCCTCGGCGGCGATGACAACGACGTTGTGGTCGGTGGCGCAGGCTACGACACGATGAATGGCGGAAACGGTGATGACACATTGAGCGGACAAGGTGGCAACGACCGCATGGAAGGTGGCAGTGGAAATGACAAGATGGACGGCGGCGATGGCGGCGATTACCTCATCGGCGGCGACGACAACGACACGCTGACCGGCGGAACCGGCAACGATGTGCTCAGCGGCGGGCTCGGTGTTGATAGCGTCGATGGTGGTGCAGGGACCGACGTCGTCCAAGGTGGTAGCGGTTTCGGCAAAGATGACGGCGATGTGGTGATCGGGCCAACTTCTGAGAAGAAGGAAACCAAAGACCTACATTATGTGGGATTCGACTTCAGCGATTTCGACTCGATCGCTGACCTCGTGGTCTGAGTCACAGCTTTGAAAAACTGGTGACGGAGCACCTCATCCCCACATCGGGGTGCTCCACAATCCCCGAATCGGCGTTCGCGAAATTTCGTGAACGCCGATTTTATTTTTTGTCGAGCGTCAACGTCCTGGCTTTTCTCGATGATCAACATTCGCCACCGAATTGCGTGGATCACTTTTCGCAGATAGCCTGATTTGACTTCGGCACCGCCATCGAGCAGTGCCACTTCAATGACTGGCATCCTGAGAGGAGTTCCAAAATGTTGATGCGGGCCTGGCAGAAATGGGGCTTGAAAACGATGTCGAATCGCGGACGCCGAGCCGGTGTAGGCGTGTTGACTGAAACACTAGAAACTCGCTTGGTTCCCGCAGCCGTTTCGGGAACCGTCAATGTGACGCTTACCTTAACCAGCACAGAGAGCGCGACCGTTCACGCCGCGAACGATCCCAACGACGGCAATAAGCTGAAACTGGCTTATGACACCGGCAGCGGTGATCAATTCTTGGGTCTCGCCTCAACCATCCAAAGCTTGGTGATCAACGGCGGCTCGGGGGGCAACAGCATCGTGCTGCAAGTTTCGAGCACCGATTTCACGTCACTCACCGGCGCAGTCACGCTGAAGGGCAACAGCGGCGATGACACGATCAACGCTTCTAGCTCAGATGTGGTCGTGAATATCGACGGTGGCCTTGGTGCCGATCGGCTCTTCGGTGGCACACGCTCGTCCGGTATAGGAATTCCCGACGACACACTCTCAGGCGGAGCGGGGAGCAGCGATGGCAATGACACCATTTTAGGACTGGAAGGAAACGACTCGATCGTTGGCGGCTACGGCAACGATGTGTTGCTGGGCGGAATCGGCAACGACACCATTTTAGGCGGAGATGGCAATGACGTGACATCAGGACAAGCCGGTAACGACCTCCTCATGGGTGACGATGGTGATGACTACAACTACGGCGGGGCCGGACAAGACACCGTCATCGGTGGCGCAGGTCGCGACGTGGTTAAAGGCCAAGGGGGACTTGACGTCGTGGTGATCGATTCGGATGACCAAGACCGCGAAGCCGATCGCCAAACTGCAATGTGACCAGGTACGACTTTTGATCCACGCGACGCCAAGGAAACGACGACTCACTTCACGGTCAGTTCCAGTATCGTGTTCTACGAAGAGGCAGATTTTCCGAAGTAAATCTTTCATTCAACGGAACGACGTAAAGCAAAAATGGCGGACGAAGTCGGAAGACTTCGTGCGCCATTTTCTTTAGCTGCCATACTTTTCGTTGTCGAAGTGCTCATTTCTGGCGACTGTGAAACAGCTTCAACAGCGACAGAAATTTCTGATCGCGTTCGGACCGGATTTGCTCGGACGATTCCGGCGAGTATTGATAAAAGCCGTGTCCGTTCTTGAAGCCGTGGTGCCCGGCATCGACGATCCTTTGCACACTCTTCGGGACTTGTGTGCCGGACGCAATCTCCGGCGAGAGGTTGCGATACACGGCTGTCTGAATATCAAGCCCGCCAAAGTCATGAATCCGCAGTGGGCCAAGTGCGGCCAACCGAAATCCCATGCTCCCTTGAATGGCCGCATCAATGTCTTCAATCGAAGCGACACTTCGGTCGAACAAGTCCCACACTTCGCGCATCACTGCGATCTGGACTCGATTGACGAGGAACCCAGGCAACTCTTGGTTGATGCGGATGGCCAGTTTTCCGGATCGCCGCAGCAATTCGAGCGTCGCTTGAATTGTTACTTCATTCGTCAGCGGACTACCAACCACTTCAACCGTCGGCACAATGTGCGGCGGATTGAACCAGTGCGTGACGACGGCTCGCTCCGGTCGCTTGAGTCCCGCGCCGGATTGTGAGATCGGAAACGTCGAAGAGTTGCTCGCCAAGATCGTGTCGTCTGCCACATGCAATTCGAGCCGTGCAATCAACTCCTGCTTCGCGACCAGTTCTTCACGAACCGCCTCAGTCACGAATTGCGCATCATGAACCGCCTCTGCTTCCGACTGACAAACAACAATCCTTTTCAGAACCGCATCAACTTGATCCACCGGAAACAACTCCGCTCCCACGAAGTCACGGAGGTTCTGCCGCACACGATCATGCACCGTATCACCAGCCGCTTTGACATCATCGAAACCTGTTACCGTGCAGCCTGCCATCGCAAACGTCTGCGCGATGCCATGCCCCATCGTGCCCAGACCGATCACTGCCACTCGCTGAATGTTGCTCATCAACTTCCTTAAATCAAAAACAAACTCAGACGGTGGTTATCGGGGAACGCTTTTCACTGCCAGATACAGTGCCTTCCGTGAAATCCGTATCCAAATCACTTTTTGGTGCCACGATTTTGGGATACGGATTGCACGGACAAAATGCGGTCGGCTCGCCAGTTCCGGCCACGAAAACCTTCACCGTCAGAACTTCCCGCTTCATTGATGTGCCCTGGCGCGAACTACAACATCCCGCCGCCGCGGACGTCGATGCCCTTCAGCGCCATTTTCAACTCTTCGATGTTGGGCGAAATCTCGAAAGCCTCGGCGCGGCTGATCAATTCTTTGTCGATGAAGTACTTCAGCGAATCGTTGAACAACTGCATGCCGTCTTCTTTGCCGATGCGGATCGCTGCGGCCAGCTTATTGTCTTGCTCTTCCAAGACCAGCTTGCGGACGACGCTGTTGAAGAGCATCAGTTCAATGATCGGCACGCGGCTGGGCTTATCAACGACGGTCTTGATGAGCTTCTGAGCGACGATGGCCTTCATGTTGAACGCCATCGCGCCGCGCAGGGCCTTGTGCATATCTTGCGGGAAGAGGTCCAGAATACGACCGATGCACGACGGCGCGTTCGAAGCGTGGATCGTTCCGTAAACCAAGTGCCCGGTTTCAGCAGCATGAATCGCGGTGCCGAACGACTCCTGATCGCGCATTTCGCCCACCAGCATGATGTCCGGGTCTTGTCGCACGGCGTGCTTCATGGCGATATGGAAATCTTTCACGTCCATACCGACTTCGCGCTGGTTGATGAGCGCCTTGTCCGATGTGTATACGAATTCGATGGGGTCTTCGATCGTCAGGATGTGAACGCTCTTGCGATGATTGATGAGGTCCAACATCGAAGCGATCGTCGTGGACTTGCCTGAGCCAGTGACTCCGGCGAGCAGCACCATCCCTTGGTCGTATTCGGTCAGCCACTCCATCGACGGCGGGAGGAACAGGCCCTCAAAGTTCGGGATCGTGCGTTCGATCTTACGACTGACCATGCCGGGAATGCCCATCTGCACGAACAGATTCACGCGGAACCGCCATTTGTCACCTTCGATATCGACGACATGCGAGAAGTCGGAACCTCCTTCGTTCCAGAAGATATCGGTTAGCCGCTCGTCCATCATCGGCATCAGCAGCGCTTCCATTTTTTCTTTGGTGATCGGCTCCATGTCCAACGGCACGAGCGTCCCTTTGATGCGGAAGATCGGCGGGCGACCAACCTGCATGTGCAAGTCCGAACCTTTGTGCTTCACCATCGCGCGGAAGATCTTGTCGACTTCCAGGTTTTTGGTAGCTCCAAACGTTCGTTTGACGTTGGGCTTAGCCTGCGGAGCAGCAGGAGCGGCATGACCAGACATAGCGAAATTCCTTCAGAACGTGGACTTCAAGAATGAGCCGCAATAACGGCGGCGAATGTGTGAGACTA
Source organism: Planctomycetia bacterium (assembly GCA_026400935.1). Taxonomy (GTDB): domain Bacteria; phylum Planctomycetota; class Planctomycetia; order Planctomycetales; family Planctomycetaceae; genus SXKJ01. Next base: position 10,315 of record JAPLNX010000190.1, read on the forward strand.
AATCTTCAACAATGTGATTTTCCCAAACCCCACGAGCTTGCTTCAGTGGGGTTGTAAAGACCAGAGCCTTCGATGGGGCTGTTGTAACCGAGAACGCTCGACCTCTTCAAACACCCACTGCATCAAATACGAACCGGCACGCCGCGATCGGCCATGTATCTTTTGGTTTCTTCGATTGTGTATTCGCCATAATGAAAAATGCTGGCTGCGAGCGCTGCGCTCGCTTTGCCGTCGGTAACTGCTTCGTACAAATGCTGCGGACTTCCCGCTCCGCCACTGGCAACGACAGGGATTTTGACGGCATCGGCCACAGCGCGAGTGATCTCAATGTCGTAGCCGTCTTTTGTGCCGTCGGCGTCCATGCAGGTCAACACGATTTCGCCCGCACCAAGCCGTTCAACTTCACGAGCCCACTCGACCACTTGCAAGCCGGTCGGGAGTCGACCGCCGTTGATATGCACATCCCAAAACTCGCGGCCATTTTTTTGAATCCGCTTCGGGTCAATGTTCACGACCGTTGCGCAGCTTCCGAACTTGCGAGCGGTCTCGGTGATGAGTTGTGGCGTGCGCACGGCAGCCGAGTTGATACTGACCTTCTCTGCACCCGCTTGAATCAGTGTCGTGACATCGTCAATCGTCCGGATCCCACCACCAACAGTTAGCGGCATGAAGATGACTTCGGACGTGCGGCGAATCACGTCAATCATGATCTGTCGCCCTTCGTGACTCGCATTAATGTCGAGGAACACGAGTTCGTCGGCCCCTTCGCTTTCATAGCGAGCGGCCACATCAACCGGATCGCCCGCATCGCGCAGGTTGAGGAAGTTCACCCCTTTCACGACGCGGCCGGCATGGACGTCGAGGCACGGAATAATTCGTTTCGCAAGCATGTCTCAGTGATTTCAGTTCGTGTTGTCGGATCAGTTCGGGCTGTTGGATCACTTTTCGTTTTCAGATCCACGGTCACGGATTTCAACAACCGGCACTCCCAGCAGGAAGGCAATCGCCTGGCAGAAGCCGAATATTCCCAGAATCCAAACCAGCGGGTACGCCTGCAATAGCTCGGCGATTTTCTGTTGGAGTTGTTCGTCCGACGACAACTCCACCGCTCGGCCGAGCGAACTGCGAACGTGCCGAAACTTCAACGCTGCGGCTTTCAACAGAAAGACCCAAACGCCGCCGATCAAGCAGATCGAGATTGCAGAGGCGAGTGAATAGCGGGATCGATTCATGGAAAGATTCTCAAAGTGGGCAGACAGCACACCGCAGCATCACTGGGGTGTCAACTTATTTTCGGTACAAATCACAGATATGGTGCCTCGCAATGCCTCCCAGGCGTAGCCCCAAGCTGCCAGCTTGTGAGCATCCCCTTCAACAAACCGCACCTCGTTCAAACGGAACTCTCTAAAGTTTAGGCAGCAAGCTGGCAGCTTGCTGCTACGTAGGCCGCACATCATGTCGTTACCCAATTCTTGGTTTGTGCAGACTGGCTTCGGAACGATCCTCGGACCCATGCCCACGGACGCATTGTCCGAAATGATCCGCACCGGAGCCTTGATTGCCAGCGATCTGGTCCGTACTGAAACCTCCCCCGAATGGGAGCCGGCTACGAACGTGCCAGGGCTATTTTCAGATTTGCCAAGCCCGTCGTCCGGTCTCTCAAAAACAGAAATCGAAGCCGCGACAGAACTGAGCCACGCCACTCGCAGCGAGCAGCATTCGTCAGTCCCGATCATTCCCATATCGCAACGACCGAGCGTTCCGACAGAGACGGTCGCCTACGCATTCGATCAGCCAGCCGCACCACCGCCGCCGCAGGCCGTTGACCTCGTCGCCCAATGGAAGGCGGAGCGACAACAACGTCCCAAACGTCGAGTGGAACATCACGATGACCAATCACTCGCCGAGCAGATTGAGCGAGATATCAGCGACACTGAACTGGAACCGATCCCCGACATCTTCGCCGACGAAGAGCCAGAGCAGGTGAAAGCGCTCGCCACCGCGCCAAGTGACCTCGGCACAGCGACAGGAGCCGCTTCGCAGGGACCGCGTCAAACGATCAAGTTCCCTTCGCTCCTCTCGCAGATAGCCCCTGATCTTCCCGCACTTCCCACGGAAACATTCGCCCGAAAACGAGATCGTTGGATGCGCAGCCTGCCGAGCAAACCGATCATGGCCACCGTGATTGTGCTCGTTCTCTCAGCGTGGTGGTTTTGGCCCCGCTCACAGCGACCGGTTTACCATCGCTTGGTCGCCATTTGGACTGAGTTGCAAGCTCACCGCTCTCGCCCGCTCGACAAATCGGGAATGACAGCCTTCGTCGCGCGAGCACAATCCGAACTCGATGCGATTGTTCCTAAGCTGAGCAAGCAAGCCAAATCAAACAGTCGCGAGGCCACGTTGCTGCTCCGCGCGAGCCGAGATTGCCTGCAACCGATGCTCAAGCGACCTCGCGAACGGGACGCCGCTCGCGAAAAGCAATTGGACTCGCATCTTCAGGAATTGGCCGTGAGCTACGGTCTCGAGATCAGCAACGCATCCACACAAGATCTCGAACCGATGGCTCCTACACATCCTGCAGCAGATGCCACAACACCAGCATCAACAACTCGCGAAAAAAGCCCACTCACCGAACTGCCAGTCCAACCGCTGTCTCTGGAAGCAGACAATTAGTCGCAGCCAGCACTCACAGCAACGATCGAAAGCCCCATGATCGGCGTGCGACAAACCCTCAACTTAAGCGACACTCCTCAACCCCACCGAGCTTGCTTCGGACGTCGCTTGATTGCGAACGACCTACAACTCCAGCGCATCGAGCGAATCAATCAGATCGTCCAGTTCATCGCGCGGTTTCACCGGCTTGTCTTTAAGGCGTCGCGGGATGCCGATCTCTAAGCCGACCGCATCGCGACCATCTCGAACCAACTCCACATCGCGTTCGCGCGCTGCAAGTTCAACAGCTGACGGTGCGCCGAAGAGTTTTGAAAGGTCGATCTTCATGTCGCCGACTTCACCGTCGGCACCGGCAATCGCAGGCGTTTTGTGGCCGGGGAAAACGATCGCGTTGGCAGGACAAACTCGGCTACACGCAGGACAACCCTTTTTACAGTTGTCCTGCTGCTCGACGAGGATCAAGCCTTGCGTATCCAAGCCGTACACGCCGAACAGGCAAAAATCGATGCACTCCATGCAGTTCGTGCAGCGACTGTAATCAATCACCGGATACCAGCGCCGGCGCACCACTTCACCATTAGCAGGGGCGTCATCATCATCAGACAGCGGTGTCGCCGACTTCTGTTCGGCGAGAATATCCAGTGGCCGCAGGTATTTTTCGATCTGCTCCGCTCGCGGCTGCGCTTGGATAAAGCTGACTAAATCGACGATGGGCAACGTCGATTCATTCGCGATGCGCTGGATCTCTTTAAGGTACACCTGCGGATCGGTGTGATCGCGAAGATCGAGACAATAAATCTTCCGAGTCGGCAAGTCCTTCAAAACGATGCCGACCTGCTCGTGCTTAGGTTTGCCGTTGCCGTTCCTTTCGTGATGGTCATCTTCGCGGTCGACTTCCGAATCCTCTGACAAAGACGCGAGTTGCGAAATCCCTTCGTGACCGCGAATCCCTTGCCGATCCAAAATCCAACGAGCGCCTCGCGGATACAACCACGACAGTAGGATCACATCACCGGGAATTGACCTCAAAAACAGCAAGCCGGAATGATCGGCGGAAAGATCGTATAAATGCGGAACGAGGGAAACCTCCACGTTCCCGTCCAGTAATAGCGACATCGCCAGCGACTCTTCAAGCTGCTGCTTCGCGGGGTTCTTACCCTGCGATTGCGAGATCACAACGGTGAGTTTCTTTGCCATTGGTCCGTAGTTATTGGTCGCCGGTTACTAGTCATCGGAAAAGTCACAAGCGAGCGTCTGCTCTCTCGAATGACCAATCATCAACGACCAATAACCTATAACCAATAAAGCTCCCTATTACTTTTAGTTGTACTGCCCTTTGATCAACGACTGAGTTTTCTCCCAGCCAGCATCAAGGTGCTGCATGTATTCATCCGGCGTTAGGAATTGGACGTCGGTCTTCAATCGGAAGAGCCAACCCTTTCCGTAGCCATCGGTATTGATTGCAGAAGGATCGTCGAGCAACTGCTCGTTGAAGTCCAGTATCTCACCATCCGCAGGTGCAAACAGTGACGAGACTGCCTTCGAACTTTCGACCTCGCCAATTTCCTGCTTCTTGTAAACAGCAGAGTTTGGATCGATGGACCATTCCAAAAAATAGACGTCCTGCAGCAATCGCACCGAGTACGCTGTGAAGCCAACGCGATAAATCCCTGACTCGCCATCCGGCTGCAACCAAAGATGGTTGTCCGAATAAAGTCGGTCAGTCGGAATGCGGGCTTCAAACTTGCCCATCAAAAACGTGAGGTCAGACATCGGTGGGACTACGCAGGAAGGATTTCAACCGCGACCAGTAAACCGGCCTGCTGTCCATCTTGCAAGTTGACGTCGTCTGTTTCCAACTCCGTTACCAACCCCAAGGACTCAACATCATTGGCGAGTTCCAAATTGCAGGAGCAATGTTTCCGGGGCGGCCGAACGATTGGTGAAAGTATGAGGTACGAGTCTCGGTAGCAGGCGAGGCAATTTGGACGATCGTTTTCGATCGCAATTGTCCAAACAGGATTTCCATCGTGGCTTCGTGGCGATAGTCGCGATTGGCGAGGTATTCGGCTCGGCTGAACGGAATTGAATTGTAGATTTCGCGATAAGCCTCAGGGGTCACGAGACGCGGTTCGTTGCGCCGCACGCCGGGAGCAGGCTCTTCGATGACGGGAACAGCGTTCTTTTCTACGTCGTTGAAGGTGATCTGGGTGATGTGCGAAGCGAGTGCGACCGGGTTTCTTGAGCCCGGGACGATTTGAATTTTCCATTCGCTGGCTGCTTTGGCGGGAGTGGCCAAAGTCTGCTCGTCTGGGGCGAGCTTTATCGGCTCTTCTGCCGACGTTGAACTTGCGATAAGTCCAATCACGGCAGCCGCAAACAATCTGGTTTTTGAGCAAGCAACGGAACGATGCTCTAACTCGCCGAGCTTCGGCAGCAATACAAACATGGTGACACCTTGGGTTGAAGCGAAACTAGCGATGGGGAGCGAACGACCTCGTCCCGAAGGTGTGAGAGAGGTGCTCAAGCTACAGCAGACAACGCGGTCCGTCCAAGTCTGTGACGAACTGATCTCACTGCGGCACAACAAGTGAGTCCGGTTGTGACGGCGGATGCAGCGGGCGAGTCTGTCGCAAATCGATAGGGGTAGGAACGACCGATTGATTTCGGTCGCCCCTCCCTCCGAACCGGACGGGCGGGTTTCCCGCATCCGGCTCTCCGGTTGATGGTCTTACCTGCGAGAGGATTGAACGGCCAGTGCATGGGCGGTGGTCAGGT
>JAPLNX010000021.1 GCA_026400935.1 Planctomycetia bacterium
CAACCTCCGCGACAGCAATCAATGGCAAACCTACTGGGCAAACTGCGACACCACAAAAACTTAACACCGCCAAAATCTCTGGGCACACCCGCGGTGATCCCAACGACCGCTCCGGTTGCGGCATTTTCGATGATCGTGTTCGCTGCAACATTCACATCCAACGGTGCGGAGGGTTTTGCCCCCACGCCTGGCATCGTGAAGGTGAAGACATCTCCCGTTGAGTTGTTGTCCCCAACGACCAAGTTGCTGGCGGCGCTACCATAAGCCACGGTGCGTCCATCGGCGCTCATCACGATCGTTCCAGAACCCGAGTCATTATTGGTCGCTCCCACAGTTGCGATGCTGGCCTGAGTCGCGGCTGTGCCATTCATGTCTCGGAGGAAGACATTGCGTACCAACCCTCCATTTGGGTTCGAGGTCAGGTTCGTTGCCGCGCTCTGGAAGGCCACGAATCGTCCGTTCGCACTCACGACAGGGCCCACCGAAAGGCCGTTGCCGAACGTGACGCCATTCGGGCCGGCGCTGACCAATCTGGTCACGGGCGTCGTTGCGGTTGCGTTTCGGACGAACACGTCCGACACGCCATTCGTATCACTCGCTACCAGATTGCTGGCATCAGAGGAGAAGGCCACCGTCGTGCCGTCGGCGCTCAGGGCGTGGGTGATGGTTGCCGCGTTGCCACTGCCGCCAGAGGTGTTGATGCTCACCAATCTCACTCGCGTTTCGCTCAACAACCGCACGAACACGTCGAAGGTGCCGTTGTTGTCGTTCGCCACCAAGTTGGAGGCGGTGCCGGCGAAACTCACCACTTGACCATTCGCACTGATGGAGGGGAACGCCGAAAAACCGTTCGCGTTGCCAGCTCCCGTACTGCTGATGCTGACCAGCGTCGTGGCACCCCCGTTGAGGTTCCGAACAAAGACGTCCGTGTTGGCATTCGTATCGCTGATGCTGGTGAGATTGCTCGCGGTACTGGCGAAGGCGACCGATCCGCCATCGGCACTCAGTGCGAAGCCAACGGTATCTCCATTTCCGCTCGCGGTGCGGGCGGCATTCAGGGTGACCATCGCCGTCGCTGGAGTCGCCGCCAACAGGTTTCGCACGAACACGTCCCGGGTGCCGTTCGTATCGTTGGGTGCCAGGTTGTTGGCCGCGCTCAAGAAGGCCACTACGTTTCCGTCGGCGCTCAGCATGGCGAAACTCGAGTCGCCGTTTCCAGTGCCGTTGTTGGCCTGATTCACGCTCACCAAAGAAGTCGAATTCGTCCGGAGGTTTCGCACAAAGACGTCGCGGGCGTTGTTGGTGTCACTCGTCGGCGTCAAGTCGCTGGCAAAGCTCAAGAAGGACACCACCTGACCGTCAGCACTGATCATAGGCAGCGAATTCAGAGAGGTTCCTACGGGGCCGGTCGTCGAACTGCTCGTGCCGGTTCGGTTGACGCTGACCAACACGATCTCTCCCGTGAGTCGATCAAACCGAAACACGTCGTGAGCGTTGTTCGTGTCCTCCGGAACCAGATTGTTGGAGTCACTGACGAAGACCACGAAACGACCGTCATCACTGACGGCTCGACGATTCTCACCAGCCGTGAAGGACACATCGATGTTTCCCCCAGAGGTCTGTGAGGCCGTCGTTTGCAGGGCACGCGAAGCCAACTGCACAGCAGCCGAGCTCACCACCGTGAGCATGTAGTCTTCCACTTCACCTGCTGCGGCTTGACCAGTGGGTGAGAGACCGCCCGTCGTGCTCAGTCGGAACCGGGCATAGGTGTCGCCCAGCGAGGCGGTCGTGGGAGTGTTGATCGTCAAATTGTTATTGCCGCTGACCAGCGCTTGCCCCGCCGAGATTTGCTCACCGGCGTCATTCCAATCGCCGTCGCGGTTCCAGTCGATCCACGCATCCAGGAAGCTGCCGGTGACGGCAGCGTTCTGGACGTTGATCCGAATCGCTGTGCCTCGCCCGGTTTCAAAGTTTGATAGGAAGGTGATGCCGTCTTCGTCGTCCGTGCCGCCAGTCGTGTCGTCTCCGCTGGCCGCGAGGTTTGGCTGGCCGTCGAATTCGACATCGCGAGTCGCGCCGAGCGTCGGACCAGTCGGCAGGTGGAACGCTCCATTGTTCGAGAAACCGGTAGGATAGCTGCTGGCAAAACCGGTCTGCGCAGCGGTCGGAGCATCGCCGAAGTCGGCCGAGATGTTCGTGACGTTGATCGTGAAGTCTGCCGTGGAAGTCAGGACACCGTCGCTCGCTTGGACCGTGATCGTGTGGTTCGAGGCCGAGGTGATGAGTGTGCTATTGGCAACCGTGACCACTCCGCTGGAGTTGTTGATGGTGAAGCGTCCGCCGGCATTGTTGGTCAGAGTGAATGTGACCGTGCCTCCGGCCGGGTCGGTCGAGACCGCGGTAGTGCCAACCGTCGTCCCATTCGCCGAGTTCACGATGATGGTGCTGCCGGCCGGATCGCCGTCGGTCGGAGTGCTCGGTGCGAGATTGGTCACGCTGACGGCAATGTTTTGCGTCGTCGTTCCGCCGTTGCCGTCGCTCGCAGTGACTTGCACGTTGTAGACGTTGTTCGTGCCTACATCGTTGGGGTTCTCGAAGTCGTGCGCCGCTTGGAATGTGAGCACTCCGCCGCTGGTGATACTGAACTTCGATTGATCCGCTCCGCCCGTGAGGCTGAACGTGACCGACTGTGCAGGCGAGTCGGCATCGGTCGCGCTGACCGTGGCGATGGCGGTTGAATTCTCCGCCACGTTGAAGGTCGCGGCCGACGTGAACGCGGGATTGTTGTCATTCACGGCCGTGACGGTGACGGCGATATTTTGCGTGGTCGTGCCACCGTTGCCATCGCTCGCCCCGACCGTGACGTTGTAGACGTTGTTGGTGCCGTTGTCGGTTGGGGCCTCGAAGTCGGGAGCCGTCTGGAACGTCAGCGCGCCGCCGCTGGTGATGCTGAACTTCGCTTGATCCGCACCGCCGACCAAGCTGAACGAGATCGACTGACTCGGCATATCGGCGTCAGTCGCTGCGACGGTCAGCACGGCCGTTGAGTTCTCTGCGACATTGACGGTAGTGGCCGATGTGAAGACCGGGTTGTTGTCATTGACCGGCGTCACACTGACGGCAATGTCCTGCGTTGTCGTGCGCCCGTTGCCGTCATTGGCGGTGACTTGGACGTTGTAAACATTGTTTGTGCCGACATCGTTGGGGGTCTCGAAGTCATGAGATGCTTGGAACGTCAGCACGCCGCCGCTGGTGATGCTGAACTTCGTTTGATCCGCTCCGCCGCTGAGGCTGTAATTGACGGTCTGGCTCGGCATGTCGGCGTCCGTCGCGACGACGGTCCCGACGGCAGTCGTGTTTTCGGCGACGTTGAAGGTCGCGGATGACGTGAAGACGGGGTTGTTGTCATTCACAGCGGTCACGGTGACGGCAATGTCTTGCGTGGCGAGACCGCCGTTGCCGTCATTGGCCTGGACCGTCACGTTGTAAATGTTGTTCGTTCCGGAGTCGGTCGGGTTCTCGAAGTCGGGTGCCGTGTTAAATGTCAGCACGCCTGCGCCGGTAATCGAGAACTTGGAGGCATCCGCGCCGCTGAAGATCGAAAACGTTGCGGTTTGTCCCGCATCGGGATCAGTCGCAACGACCGTCAACACAGCGGTTGAGTTCTCGGCGACATTGACGGTCACGCTGGACGTGAACACCGGCGGGTTGATGGGAATGTCAGTGACTGTGACAGCGATGTCTTGCGCGGTCGTGCGGCCGCTGTTGTCGTTCGCCGTCACTTGCACGTTGTAGACGTTGTCAGTGCCGACGTCCGTCGGGGTCGCGAAGTCGGGAGTAGTGTTAAACGTAAGCACGCCGCCGCTGGTGATCGAGAATTTCGATTGATCTGCTCCGCCTGTGATGGAAAACGTGATGGTCTCAACCGGCAGATCGGCGTCCGTGGCAGTGACAGTCCGCACGGCCGTCGTGTTCGTGGCGACGTTGGCGGTTACAACGGAAGTGAAGACCGGGCTGTTGTCGTTCACCGGCGTGACCGTGACCGCGATGCTCTGGTTCGTAACGCCGAGGTTGCCGTCGTTGGCTCGGACGATCACGTTGTAGACGTTGTTCGCGCCGACATCGGTCGGGGTCTCGAAGTCGGGAGCCGTTTGAAACGTCAGCACGCCCTCGCTCGTGATCGAAAACTTGGACGCATCGTCTCCGCCGAAGATCGTGAACGTCACAGTCTGGGCCGGCAGATCAGCATCCGTGGCTATGACGGTCAGCACGGCCGTCGTGTTCTCGGCGACATTGGCGGTGTTGGCCGAGGTGAAGACCGGTTCGTTCTCGCTAACGGGCGTGACCGTGACGACGAGGTCTTGCGTCGTTGTGTGGCCATTGCCGTCGCTGGCTTGGACCGTCACGTTGTAGATGTTGTTCGTGCCGTTGTCGGTCGGATTCTCGAAGTCCGGAGCCGCCTGGAACGTCAGCGCTCCGTCGCTGGTGATCGAGAATTTCGATTGATCCGCTCCGCCGACGAGGCTGAACGTGAGCGACTGCGTGGGTTGATCGGCGTCGGTGGCCGTGACCGTTAGCACGACGGTCGTGTTCTCGGCCACATCAGCCGTCGTGGCGGAAGTGAAGACCGGGTTGTTGTCGTTCACGGCGGTCACGGTGACGGCGATGTTCTGCACTGTGGTTAGACCGTTGTTGTCGTTGGCAGTGACTTGGACGTTGTAGATGTTGTTCGTGCCGTTGTCGGTCGGACTTTCAAAGTCCGGAGCCGTTTGGAATGAAAGCACTCCGCCGCTGGTGATCGAGAACTTCAATTGATCCGCTCCGCCAGTGAGGCTGTAGCTGACCGACTGGCCGGGCAAGTCCGCATCGGTGGCGATTACGGTCAGAACGGCGGTCGTGTTCTCGGCCACGTTGGCGGTCGCACTGGAGGTGAAGACCGGACTGTTGTCGTTCACCGGAGTGACTGTCACAGCGATCTCTTGAGTGGTCCGCCCGCCGTGGCCGTCGTTCGCCTGCACAGTCACGTTGTAAACGTTGTTCGTCCCCGCATCGGTTGGGATTTCAAAATCGGGAGCCGCGACGAACGACAAAACTCCCGTGGCTTCCACGATCTGAAACTTCGCCGAGTCCCCGCCAACGACAATCGAGAACGTGACGGTTTGTGGCGGCACATCGGGGTCCGTCGTTGTGACGGTCGTGACCGCAGTGGTGTTCTCGGCGGTGCTCTGCGCGGCATTGGACGTGAAGACCGGCGAGCCGTTCACGTCGAGCAGCAACCCTGGCACATTGAACTGCGGATCGAAGTTGAGCGTGCTGGTGATCGTCAGCCCGTTCTTGGTCGCGAAGTCTCCGGTGTGCGAACCGAAGGTCATGATCTGGAAGGCATCGGCCACATTCGGGACGAACGGGTCGATCAGACTGACATTCAGCGTGCCGTTCAGACTCGCCGAGCCGACGATGTTGATCTGATCGAACTGCGTGATGGGAGTCGTCCCGCCGATTTCGATGTTCAGAATGCCGTCGGCTGTCTGCGAGTAATCGCCCGAGACATCCAGGCTTCCCGGCGACGTGCCGGGATTCACTTGGCTGGCGTTACGCAAGTTGCCGGTGATATCGCCGCTGCCTTGCAGCGTGCCGCCTTGGATATCGACTTCAACCGAGTTGCTCGTCACAAGCGTGCCATTCAACGTCGTGGTCCCGGCTGTCTGCGAATACTTCTTGCCGTTACTGACGGTGAAGGTCGTCCCCGCCGTGATGTTCATGCTACCGGCGTTGGCGAACTCGGAGATCCCTGCCGCCGTCGTGAAGTTACGGCCGTTCTGGATCGTGAAACTGCCCGCCGCCGCGTTCGTGGCGAAGTTCGTCAGAGCATTGGCATCTGATTCGTTGACGATCTGCGAATTGGCCCCGTTGAGCACGATCGTCGCAGCATTGGTGGTGATCGCCGCACCGGGAAACTGTAACTTGCCGGTGATGTTAAACGTCCCGCCGGTCAGCGTGCCACCGCTGAAGTTGGACAACTCACCGCCGCTGATATTCAGTGTGCGAGTGTCGGCAATGTTGATGATGCCGCTGTTGGCGTTGGCAAACGTCGGAGATGCCCCCGATTGGCTGACCGTCAGGTCGCCTCCCGTGACGTTGATCGTCCCGCTGTTGGAGTGATCGGCGCTGGGTCGGCCAAGCGTCGCGGCCGTGTTCACATTCACGACGCCGCTGTTCGCCAATTCGGTGGTCAAGGTTCGGCTGCCACCGCCACCGACATTGAAGTTGATCGTCCCGCTGCTCGTCAGGGTTCCACTGTTGACCGTCAAGTTGGACGCCGACCCGCTGCCGCTGACGGATTCGAGCGAGATGGTACCGGCGTTGGTGAATCCGTCGGCCGCCGTGAGCGTGGCCGCCCCAAAACTATTGTCTCCTTGGACCAAGATGGTCTGCGCCGCCGCCACATTGCCAGTCAGCGTGCTGGCGGCCCGCGTCGAGAACGTCCCCGCTCCGGTCGAGCCTGCTCCGATATTCAACGTCGAGGCGATGAGTACCGGGACACCGGTCACAACGGACGGTCCTGCGACCTCCGTCGAGTCGTTGAAGTTGAACGTGGCATTGAACATTACAAACGCGCCGTCCACCGCCAGCGTTCCTCCGGCTTGCGTGAAGACTTGCGCCGCCCCGCTGATCGTCAGCGTCTTACTCGAAGCGATGTTGAAGGCATTGTTGTTCGTGTAATTGCCGTTGGCCGTCGAGAACGTCGTGTCCGTGTTGAGATTCACGGTTCCGTTGTTGATCAGCGACCCGGAGAACGTGCGACCGCCGCCGCCACCGATGTTGCTGTTGAGCACTCCCGTCGCCGCATTGGTCAGCGTGCCGCTGGAGAGCGTGAAGTTG
>JAPLNX010000020.1 GCA_026400935.1 Planctomycetia bacterium
CGCCGCTTCGCCATCACGCGACTCAAACACCATCCGCTCAAAGAAAGCCTACGAGGCAAAATGCAAATAGCCGGCTGGAACGACGACTTCCTTGCGGAAGTCCTAACAGGTCAACAACTTTGATACGCGCTGACCGTGCGGTCACTCCCGATCCGCGACAGACGAACGTCGCACTGGTCACGATCAACTTCGACGAACCGGTGAATGGCCTGAATGTGTTGGACCTCACAATGACTCGCGGCGGTGACGTCATCAGTGTCTTGGAACAAACGCTGACTCAAATCAGCCCGACACAATTCACGCTCAGCTTGAGCAACGTGACGGGGACCGATGGCCTCTACGTCCTCACGTTGAATGCTGCGACGTCGAATATCACCGACGCGGCGGGTAATCCGTTGAATGCAGATGCCATCGAATCTTGGACACGCGACGCTGTGGCTCCGACGGTTGATCTGGTCGATGTCTCTCCAGACCCACGATCAACAACGGTCGGCCTTGTAACGATAGAGTTCAGCGAAGCCGTCATCGGCTACAACCTAGCCGACCTCTCTCTGACGCGAGACGGCTCCCCCGTGAGTCTCTCGGGGCTGACGCTCAATCAAACTGACTCCACGCACTTCACGATCAATCTCAGCAGCGTGACGACGATCGACGGAACGTATTCGCTGACGCTTGCAGCAGCCGGCTCCGGTATTGCTGATCTCGCTGGGAATGTGCTGGCTGCCAATGCGACCGATTCTTGGACTCGTGACAGCGTGGCTCCGACCGGGGACATCGTGAATGTTGTGCCAAATCCACGCATCGTTCCGGTCAACGAATTGTTGATCGAGTTCAGCGAACCGGTCACCGGGTTCGACATTGCGGACCTCCGATTGACGCTCAATGGCGAATCACTGAGCCTGTTCAACCGGATCGTGTTGGTGGACAGCGCGAGCGAGTACCGGTTGAACGTCGCGGACTACACGATTTCCGAAGGGCTTTATGAACTGACAGTGATCGCAGCAGGATCGAACATCCGTGATGCTGCGGGCAGTTTGCTGGCGGGTGATGTGGTTCGACAATGGTCGCAAGCCTTGGTACGTCCAAGTGCTCCGCTTGATAACAATAACGTGGCCAATTCCGTGGCGGAGGTCGCAGTCAATGGTACGGAAGTCGGAACGACGGCCTTCAGTATCGACCCCGCCGGAGGCAGCATCAGCTACAGCCTCATCAACAACGCGGGTGGACGCTTCGCCATCAACGGATTGACCGGTGTGGTGACGGTGAACAACGGCAGCTTGATTAATCATGACGCTGCAGCAAACCATACGATCACGGTCTTGGCGACGTCGAGTTTGACTGGCGAGACTTCGAGCAACTCGTTCACGATCAACGTGGCGAACGTGGCTCCGGCAACTCCATCCGATGTGAACTCGACTGCGAACAGCGTTGGTGAAGGAGCCTCGAATGGCACGTTAATCGGCGTCACGGCCAGCAGCAGCGATCCGGCTGGCGGCGTTGTGACATTCGGTTTGAGCGACGACGCGGGCGGGCGATTCACGATCAACAGTTCGACGGGCGTGGTCACTGTGGCGAACGGCGGCCTGCTGAATCATGACATCATTACCAGCCACATCATCACGATTGTCGCCACAGATGTCGGTGGCATGGCCTCTTCGCAAAACTTCACGATCAACGTGACCAACGTGGCACCGATCACGCCCACCGACGTGAACGGGGCCGCGAACACTCTGCCCGAGAACTCAGCGAACGGCACACTGGTCGGTGTGACGGCGAGCAGCAGCGATCCGAGCGGCGGCACGATTGCCTACAGTCTGAGCAACAACGCGGGTGGGCGGTTCACAATTAACGCGGAAACGGGCGTCGTCAGCGTCGCCAACGGAAGCCTGTTGGACTTTGAATCGGCGACCAGTCACTCCATCACGGCGGTCGCAACGGATGCCGGGGGTCTGACATCGTCGCAGAACTTCACGATCAATCTCTCTGACGTTGCCGAGTCGCTGACGATTGGCGTCAATGATTGGGGCAACGGTTCGCTGACGTTGTCGCGCAGCGGCAACACGGTTCGAGTTCGTCGCACGGACACTCAAGCGGAAGTCGCATCGGCTCCCATCAACGGAATCACCGGAGTCGTCATCACCGGCCGTGACGTGAGTGACGAACTGGTGATCGACTTCGCGGGCGGAAGTCCGCTGGCTGCGGGAATGACATTCAACGGAGCCGGCGGCAGCGACACCGTACGCATGACCGCATTCGTCGGTTCTGCGACATCGGTCAACTACACCGTCGCAACTGGCGGTGCGGCGACGATCTCCGTGAATGCCGATGTCTTTTCGACCACGAACATCGAACGCTATCTCGATTCGATCGCTGCCGCCGACCGAGCCATGTCCTTTAACGGCGGAAACGATCAACTCATTCTGACCGACGTCGGAACGAACAACGATGGTCAATCAAAGTTGGCTCAAACGGGCGGCCCGTCGGTCGAATTCAAGAATCCGACAACCAGTTTCACGCTGAACGCGGGGAGCGGCAACGACACGGTTGATCTCAATGCCGTCGATACGCTTTTCACGGCTGGTATGCAGGTCAATGGCGGTGATGACAACGACACTCTGAACAACAACCTTAGTCGTTCCGCGAGCCTCAACGGAGGAAACGGTAACGATGTGCTACGCGGTGGTGCTGGAGCGGATACGCTCAATGGCGGCGCTGATAACGACACACTCACCGGGAATGCGGGGAATGACTCGCTGTTGGGCGGTTTGGGTAACGATGTCTTCATCTTTGCCGCAGCGACGGTCGCAGGAGAAATCGACACGCTCACGGAATTGGCAAATGAAGGCAACGATCTGTTGGACTTCAGTGCGTTGGCCTCGACGATCGTGGTGACGGCCAATTTGACGAGTGATACGGTGTTGGCCACACACACGAATCGCACCATCAAGACAGCGGCGACGGGCCAAGCGGCCAACTTCGAGCAGGTTGTTGGCGGTGCTGGCAACGACTCACTGACGGGGAATGCTGCCGACAATCGTTTGGATGGTGGAGCGGGCAACGACACGCTGACGGGCAGTGCTGGCAATGACTTGTTGATTGGTGGCGCGGGCAACGACTCACTGGTCGGCGGAGCTAACGACGACGTTTACTTCTTCGCCGCAGCAACGGTCGCCGAGACAGACACGATTGTGGAATTGGCGAACGAGGGTTCCGATCTGCTCGACTTCAGCAGTTTGTTGGCCGCGGTCCCGGTGACGGCCAACTTGTCGAGTACCACGACAACGCTGGCCACGCACACGAATCGCACGGTGAAAGTGACTGCGGTCACGAGCTTGCCGTTCTTCGAGAACATCATCGGTGGCGCGGGCAACGACGTGTTGACGGGCAACGCCGCCAATAATCGCCTCGAAGGCCGAGCTGGTAGCGACTCACTGACGGGTGGTGCTGGCAACGATCAACTCTTGGGAGGCAGCGGTGACGATGTTTATCTCTTTGCCGCAACGACCGCCGCCGAGACTGACACGCTCACAGAGTTGGCTAACGAAGGCACCGATCGGTTGGACTTCGCAACGCTGACGGCAACCACCAACGTGACGGTGAATCTCAACAGCGACTCCGCGTTGGCGACTCATGCGAATCGGACGGTCGTAACGGCGGCCGCAGGTCAGGCGACTAATTTTGAGAATGCAACTGGCGGTGCTGGCAATGATTCGCTGATCGGGAATTCCGCGAGCAATCGGCTGGATGGCGGAGCGGGGCTCGACACGCTCAACGGTACCCTTGGCAACGACACGTTGATCGGTGGAGCGGGGAATGACGCACTACTGGGTGGGTCCGGTGATGATGCCTACCTCTTCGTCGCGGCGACAGTCGCGGGTGAGATCGACACGCTCACGGAATTGGCGAATGAAGGCAACGATCTGTTGGACTTCAGTACGTTGGCCGCCACGATTGCGGTGACTGCAAACTTGACGAACGATGCCGCGCTGGCCACTCACACGAACCGCACAGTGAAGACAGCGGCAGCGGGCCAAGCGGCCAACTTCGAGCAGGTTGTTGGCGGGGCCGGCAACGACTCGCTGACTGGCAACGGTTCTGACAACCGCTTGGATGGCGGAGCCGGCAACGACACGCTCACAGGCAGCGCTGGTCAGGACACTCTGATTGGTGGCGCGGGTAACGATTCGATGCTCGGCGGCGCGGGCGACGATCTCTACTTCTTCGCCGTTGCAACCGCTGCCGAAGCGGACATCGTCACAGAACTCGGCAACGATGGCTCTGATCGCTTGGACTTCAGCGGAGTGACAACGACAACGGTCGCCGTCACAGTCAACTTGAGCGCGACGACAACGACGCTGGCGACACACACCAACCGCTCCGTGAAGAGCGTGCTTCTCGCTCAGAACGCCAATTGGGAGAACGTCACTGGAGGGGCCGGCAACGACATCATCACAGGCAATACGACCGACAATCGACTCGATGGGGGATTGGGAAATGACTCCATCAAGGGTTTGGACGGCAACGACACTTTGACCGGCGGACTTGGAAACGACACGCTCGATGGCGGCACCGGCAATGACGTCCTCGACGGCGAAGGCGATGCCGATTCGCTCGTTGGGGGCATCGGCCGTGACTTACTCATCGGTGGCGCGGCAGCCGACACGCTCGCTGGTGGTGCCGACGAAGACATCCTCATCGGCGGCACAACCTCGCTCAGCGGCAACACGGCCGCACTCACCGCGATCATGGCCGAATGGACGAGCGCCAATAGCTACGCGACACGGATCGCTAACCTGCTCAACGGCGGCGGAGCCAACGGCACTACCAAGCTCAATACCACAACCGTGCAAAACGATGCTAACGCCGCTGACACACTCAATGGCAGTGCCACGGCCCCCAACAATTCCGACCTCGACTGGTTCTTCCAATCCGCCAACGATGTCCTCGACGCCATCAACGGGGAGGTCCGGACGACAATCTGAAGAAATGCCCCGCAGTCAAAATACTCAAAAGCGTCCGGCGGATCACGTAGTTCGTCGGGTTTAGGCGGGCTGCCAGTGGTTGGGGAGCAAGTTGATGAGATCATCTTGCGCGGTGGTCGGCAGGTCGCGGAGGTAGGCGAACGGGTCGCGGTGGTGGCGGGTGGCGCTGGTGATCAGCGTCAGGATCGTGGCGGCGGTGTGGCCGCCCTGTTCGCTGCCGACGAACAGCCAGTTTTTGCGGCCGATCGCCAGGCCGCGGAGCGTGCGTTCAGAGACGTTGTGTTGTCGATGGCCAGTTGGCCGTTGTCGGTGTAACGGCACAGCGTGTCCCACTGATTCAGGGCATAGCGGAGCGCGGCCGCGATCGGACTCTTGGGCAACACCTGCGTGGATTGTTTCTCGAGTCAGGTACGGAACTCAGCCAGGATCGGGCGGGAGTCTTGTTGACGGACCGCAGCGAACTGCGCGGCGCGTTCGGACAGCGGTAGGTCACGCCATTTACCGGCGACACGTTCCTGCACGCGGCGTTCGATCTCGTAGAGTTGCCGGATGCGAGCCAGCGCGAGGTTGGCGCGTTGCGAGTCGCTGTCGCGGGACTCAAAGAATTTGCGTCCCGCGTGAGCCCAGCAGGCGACCTCCACGATCGCGCCGCGCGGCATCGAGATAAATGCCGTCGTAGCCGCTGAAGGCATCGGCTTGCAGATGGCCGCAGAAGTTCTTCAGCACGCGGGCGAGGCCGTCTCGTTCGCGCGAGCGGGTAAACTCGAAGAACGTGAAGGGCTGCGTTTCGTCGCCGACGTAGGTCCACATCCGGCCGGTGAGCTGTTCCTTTGCGTGCGCGTCGCGGATGTTGACCGGCGTGTCGTCTTTGTGCAGCACCTGCGAGCCGAGCACCTGCGTTTTGATCAACGAGACCAGCGGTTCGAAGAGTTTCGCGCAGCCGGCGCACCAGTCGCACATTGTCTGTGGTGAGAAGCGCACGCCGTGTCGCGCGAAGATCCGGTACGCCCAACATGGGCGTGAACTTGTGGGGTGGAAGTCCCCTGTACGAAAACGGGAACTCTTGGGAGGGCAGGATACCAAATGCCAATCTGAGCTGGAAAGTACGAGGCGAAGGCCACTGCGGTTCGGGTGACCGGCCGTGGGGAGGAAGCCTGCGATGGACTTCCCCCCGTTTTGCGGGCGCGCAGTAAATCGCGTAGAGTGCGAGACGAGGAGCGAGAACAATGCGTCAGCGACGGAAGTTTACCCGAGAGTTCAAAGTGGAGTCCGCTCGGTTGTCGAGGCAGCCGGTGCGGAGTCTTGGCGAGGTGGCGAAGAGCCTGGACGTCGGCGAAGGCTTGCTGCGGAGGTGGCGGGACGAATTCGCGGCGGAAGGGGACTCAGCGTTTGCCGGGTCCGTGAAGCAAACCGGTCTGGAGGAAGAGATTCGCAAGCTGCGGGCCGAGGTCGAGCGGCTGCGGATTGAGCGTGAGATCCTAAAAAAAGCGACGGTCTTCTTCGCGAAGGAGCAGCGATGAAATACGCCTTCATTGAGGATCATCGAACGACCTGGCCGATTGCGATTCAGTGTCGCGTGTTGGCGGTGTCTCGCAGCGGTTACTACGAGTGGCGTCGTCGGCCGGTGAGCGAACGGGCCAAGCGTCGCGAGTCGTTGACGACGCAGATTCGCGAATTCCACGTCGGTCATCATGCGAGTTATGGCTCGCCGCGTGTATTTCAGGAACTGCGAGCTCGCGGCGACCAAGTCAACGAGAAGACGGTGGCGAAGGTGATGCGTGAGGCCGGCATCCAGGCCAAATCGCAGCGCAAGTTTCGTGTGACGACGACCGATTCCAATCACACTCAGCCGGTGGCCGAAAATACTTTGAATCGGGAATTCACGGCGGACAAGCGGAATCAGAAGTGGGTGGCGGACATCACGTACATCGCGACCCTGGAGGGCTGGTTGTACTTGGCGGCGGTCATCGACCTGTTCACACGCAAAGTGGTGGGCTGGTCGATGTCGGAGCGAATCGACAGCCGGTTGGTGGTCGATGCGTTGGAGATGGCGGTGTCTCGCGAGCTTCCCGCGTCATCACAACTTTCTGGTGCGGGCCTCGTCGCGCATTCCGATCGTGGCGTGCGTGTCGGCGGCAGGTCGAACAGTGCTGCGTCCTTGCGAAGCCGGCTGACGACGACCGCTCCTTCCGCCAACACCGCGTCGAGAAACGGCCGCGCCCGCGTAAGCCCCATCCACGACGATCCACACGACACGCTCCAACTTCCACGACCGCAGCGTGGCCACGAACCACGTCACCAACTGCGCCGCGAGCTGATGCTTCGTCGCGAATTCCCAGCCCCGTTTCGCATCGAGCCGCGGCACATCGACTTCGCGAACATACAGCAA
>JAPLNX010000314.1 GCA_026400935.1 Planctomycetia bacterium
AACGTAAAGTGCTGGTGCATCGCTGGGACTCCATTCCCAAAAGGATCTTTCCAAAACACCCCAATGCGAATCTCCCAGCGATGTTTTCCTCAACCTCTCTTTTGTTCAGAATCCTTGCGTTTGAGATTCATGACCGCCAATTAGCTTTAATCGAGCGTGTCGTTAGAAACTTCCACGCCCACCAATGCTTGGAATAACGACGACATTTTCGAGATTGGCATCGTCTACTTCCCCGCAATGCCCGTCGTTCGATGCAAAAACAGGTAGAGTTCCTGAACGCTTTGTATTAAATCTTTGGTGTCATTCTTCGACATCGATTTTACCACAGGAGATCGCGACATGACCCGCAGGCGTTTCTTGAAGCAGGTGAGCGGAGTGTCGTTGGCAACTCTTTGTGGCACCCAATGGTGGAGAGCCTCGTCTGCATCGGTATGGGCCGCCTCACCATCGAAGGGGGTAGTGATCAGTCAGCCAAATGATCGCGAAGATGTCTTGAGCTACGTTCAGCGTGTGGCGGGCAAATTCGATGCTTCACTCTTCAAGCAAGTACTCGGTGCGGCGAACGAGTTTAAAGAAGGCGATCAGAGCATTGGCGTCGCAGCGGTCGATGAAGCCAGCCGGCAACATGCTCGGTCTTTATTGACGCGGACGAAGATCAGCGATCTCCTGGCACATCCGTTGCTGAACGACGATCTCTCCGCGTTTTTGACGGCGAGCTTGAATCTCGATGCCATGGCAAAGGCAAACAAGTTAACGATTGGCGAACTCAAAGAGTTTTTGCTCACGAACGAGGAAGCTACGATCAAGCCGCTGACGCCAGGATTGGCCAGTGATGTCATCGGTTGCGTTGTGAAGCTCATGAGCAATGCAGAGCTCATTGCGGTCGGAGCAAAGATATTCAATTCGTTGCCGGGAAGTCGCATCGGCGCGAAGGGCTATCTCGGTGCGAGGATTCAACCGAATTCCCCGACCGACAACATCGATGATATTCGTTGGCAAGTGCTCGACAGCTTCTCCTATGCAGTTGGCGATGTGCTGCTAGGGACAAACCCGGTTTCGAGCGACCCCGATTCCGTGCATGCAGTTGAAACGACCCTTCAAGATCTGTTGGTCACGTTCGGCATTCAGGATGTCATGCCGCATTGTGTGCTGGCTCATATTGACGTGCAGTCCGAAGTCGAAGGGAAATGGCCCGGAAGCACAGCGCTGTGGTTTCAAAGCATTGCAGGCAGTGACTCGGCCAACGCCACGTTCGATCTCAGCTTGGAGAAGATGCTGAAATATTCGGATCAGCGCACGGGTAAGTACGGCTTTTATTTTGAAACTGGACAGGGGGCGGATTTCACGAATGGGCATGGTCATGGTTACGACATGGTCTTGCATGAAGCTCGCAAGTATGGCTTCGCGCGGGCGTTGACGCAGCGAATGGCTGCCGTTCACGCTCAGGCCGGCATTCCGCATCAGCCGTGGGTGCATGTGAATGATGTCGCGGGTTTTATCGGCCCCGAAGTCTTTCGGACGCGAGAACAGCTTGTGCGATGTTGCTTGGAAGACATTGTCATGGGAAAACTGCATGGACTCTGTATTGGGCTGGATGTCTGCTCGACACTCCATATGGAAGTCTCGCTGGATGATCTCGACTGGTGCTTGGATGCGGTCATGCCCGCGAATCCCGCGTACTTGATGGCGCTGCCGACTAAGATTGACCCAATGCTCGGTTATCTGACCACCGGCTACCAGGATCACGTGCGACTTCGCGAGAAGTTTGGTTGCCGAGTCAATGATCGCATGTGGGAATTCTTTCAATCGTTGGGCGTGATTGACGCCAGCGGTCAGCCGACAAGCCACTTTGGCGATCCAGTGTGGGTCTATCTGAGGTATCGCCGCAAGAAGGGCGACGTTCGGCCAGATGCCGAAATTTTGGCTGAAGGACGTCAGCAACTGGCCGAAGTCCGGTCACGGGGCGTGTTCGTGGCATCGGGCTTTGGTACGAGGCCGTCGCAATTGGAACCAGGGACTGATCGTGATGTCCGCCGGATTTATTCGGACGCAAAGGTGTGCTTGTGGACCGAACTCAAGCCCGACTTCATCGCCGCCATGCCGCACGCGGTGCCGATGGTGACTCAGTCGTCCGATCGCACCGACTACATCCTGCATCCTGAATCCGGCGAGAAACTTAGTGATGCATCTGCTCGAACGATCGAGAAATTGCGGCAACAACACGCCGGCCGCTTTGATGTACAAGTCTTGGTTTCGGATGGCCTGAACTCGCTGGCGATCATGGACTCAGGACACCTACAGCCATTTCTCAAGCAGCTTCGCGAGCAGCTTGAGAACCACGGATACCGACCCGCTCCCGATCTGCTCGTGATGACGTCAGGTCGCGTCCGCGCGGGTTATCGCATTGGCGAAAAACTCTTCGCCAAGCAAACGGGACGGTGCGTCTTGATCCACGTTATCGGCGAACGTCCCGGTACCGGTCACCACACCTTTTCGGTCTATCTCACTGCAACTCAAGGGGCTACCTGGAGCGTTCCCGGAAAAATAGATCACAATCTGACCAAGGTCGTCTCTGGCGTCGCCAGCACCGCGATGCTGCCCGCCGCCGCCGCCGACGAGACCGTTCGCATTTTGAGTGGTCTCAAGGTGTGAGCGAACGGTCGGATGTCGCCGAGTTGAGGCAGAGTACGCGAACCAATAACGATCAGTTAGCATGTTCGGTGAGTGCTTGTGATAAGTTATTGTGCCATAGCGTCATTGACGACTGCATGATGGTCAGCTAAATATCCTCGTGCTGTTACTTATGAAGACAATGTCCGCTAAGGGGAGCCAAGATGGCGAAGAAAGCAAGTGCTGGGTCAGTTAATAAGGCGTTGATTATCCGAGAAGCATTGAGCAAGGGGATTGAATCACCCTCGGATATCTCGACTTATGCAAAGCAATCCAAGGGTTTGGAAATTGATCCCAAGTATGTCAGTGTGATCAAGTCGCAGATTCGTGCGAAGGAACGCGGCAAAGTGACTCGTGGCGGTGGTCGAGATATCCAAAAGGAAGCCAGCATCTTCGCACTCAAGTGTGGCACCATCGACAAAGCAAAGAAAATGCTGGAGGGGATCAAGAATGACCCGACGATGGCATTCGCAGTCTCAATGGGTGGTATCGATCGGGCGATCAATGCACTCGATGATCTTGCATCGCATATCGGTGAGTAAGTGTCATCGCCCAAATTAGTAACGTTTGCAACGAAACTCGTCGGTCGTCCCGAGTTGTGTGACCGACGAGTTTTTTAACGACGATTTGCAGTTGCACTGCTATTCGCAACCAATTGCGACTTCGACTGGGGAGTCGCGTAACAGTCACAAAACGATCGGCAATGACGTTTCGCAATGTTGTTGCTCAAGTGTCACAATCGAACCCATCAGCGTTGTTGCTGAGCAATCACTGATAGTGACATCGACAAGACTTCCGGCGAGTCGTGGGTTGCCATTGAAGACGACGATGCGATCACAGCGACTGCGGCCCACGAGTTGAACTGGGCCTGGTGGTTCTGGCGTTAGATCAGAAATCGCATCGCTCGGCAAAAACGAGTCGTCATTCCCCTCTGCCGCCTGCGCTTTGCGAGCCGACTTGCTGATGCCTTCAACCAAAACTTGGAACGTCGAACCAATTAACTCAGCATTGTCTTCTTCGCTAATGCGGTTTTGAAGGCTAAGCATTTCGTTATTACGGTGTCGTTTCACATCATCAGGGACATCGTCAGCCCATAAGTCGATGGCCTTTGTGCCAGGGCGTGGGCTGTATTTGAAAATGAAACTATTTTTAAAACGACATTCTCTAATGAGATCGAGGCTCTTTTGGTAAGAGGTTTCACTTTCGCCGCACATCCCGACAATGAAGTCGCTGGAAATGGCACAGCCAGGCAATGTCTCGCGAATCCGAGCATGCATTTCACGATATTCGCCGACAGTGTAGCCTCGCTTCATTCGCTTTAGCATTTCGTCACATCCCGACTGCGCAGGGACATGTAAGTATTGTGCGATTTTGGGAATGTCACGGACGGCGTGTAATAAATCATCGGTCATGTCGCGCGGATAGTTCGTCACAAACTTAATGCGATCAATGCCGGGCGTGTCGTGAATGAGTTCCAAGAGGTCGGACAAGCGAAAGAGTTTTCCGTCCTGAGTGACCTTGTAGCTATTGACGGTTTGTCCCAGCAGTGTGACCTCCTTCACCCCTTGTCCCGCTAGAAGCTTTACTTCGTGAGCAATTTCGCGAGGCGGGCGGCTTTGTTCTGGGCCACGTGTCATTGGCACAACACAGTACGTACAGAACTTATCGCAACCGATCATGATGCGGACAAACGCCTGATACGGCGACGGTCGCATCGATGGGTCACGAGCTGGATCATAGCTCTCAAAGCTGTCGGCCACTTCGGCTCGCGAGCCTTCCTTGCGATCCAGACTGACGGCCATACGCCGTCCACGTTGATGGCGCGCCTCGTCAATCAGTCGCGGAATTTCCTTGAGTTGTCCTGTTCCCACAACCAGATCAACGTGTGGTGCGCGGTTGAAGATCAGTTCTTGATCCTTTTGAGCCATGCAGCCCATCACGCCTATGACTTGATTCGGACGCGCTCGTTTGCTGAATTTCAAACGCCCTAGCTGACTATAGATTTTGTGCTCAGCGTGATCGCGCACAGAGCATGTGTTAAACAGAATTGTGTCTGCTTCTTTGACGTCATTCGTCAACGAAAACCCTTGCTGTCGCAGTTCTGCGACGACAAGCTCGCTGTCGAGCATATTCATTTGGCAGCCGACAGTTTCGATGTAGAGCTTGCCGTTGTGGTCGGGCATAATTTTGGCTCGTAGGCCGCACTGCTGAATCAGTCGAGGCAGCAGGAGGGCCGGTTAAAGACATCAATGGGTCATGGCAAAAGCCCGCCTCCCTGTAAGGAGCCGGGCTTAGGTTTTAAGTTCGTTCGCCGCTTGGCTACGCCTTTATGCGTTCTCTGTAAACAGAGAAGACGGCTAGTCGCTTTAATCTCGAATGCGTTCGATGTATTCGCCAGTCACCGCATCCAGCTTGACCTTTTCGCCGGCGGCCACGAAAGCAGGAACTTGAGTTTCAGCACCGGTTTCGAGTGTGGCCGACTTTGTCACATTCGACGATGTGTTGCCGCGTACGGCAGGCTCCGTGTAAGTGATTTCAAGAATCACGTGTTGTGGCGGAGTGAAGTCGATCAGGCGATCGTTCCAGTACAACAATTGGCAAGTTGAGCCTTCTTTGATGAACCGCAACGCGTTAGCACAGGTCTCTAACGGCAGTGAGTGTTGCTCGAAGGTTTCGTTATCCATGAAGATGTAGCCATTCGCGTCGCGATACGAATAGACGCCATCATTCTTACGGACATCGGCGCCTTCGAGGCTGTCACCGCTCTTGTATGTCTTGTCGAGGAATGTCCCCTTAAGCAAGTTTCTCAGGCGTGTGCGGTAGAGAGCTTGGCCTTTTCCCGGCTTAACGAACTCCAAGCCGACCATATCACATGGTTCGCCATCGACGATGACTTTGATTCCCTTTTTGAAGTCGCTAGTGCTGATGTTGGCCATTGGTCTTTCTCGAAGAAACGGTTACTGTTTTTTCAATGAAGTTCGTGACGGACGTTAACAGACGCAAATCGTCGCGAGAACCCCGATTCCGGCGGCATTTTCGAGCTTTTTCCGCTCCCTGCCGACTCGGAAAGGGGCAGGTTATAGCGAGCCTTCTCGCCGAGTGTCGAGGTTCGGGAGCGGAAAAGTCAGCGCACCGATATGCCCTCGCCCGCATTGCCCGTGGTTAGTCCTGCAATCAACTCTGCGTCGTCAGCACGATTGAACGGTGTGGACGCTACCAAAATTGTACGACCAGCGTGGCAACAATCACTGGCAGATGCTGTCCACTCGCCGCGAGAGTTGGCAGAGCGATTGTGCCTGCCTCAGGAAGTTGTGGAGCGAGCCGCGAAGGCACATCGCGATTTTCCGCTGTTAGTTCCGGAGAGTTTTTTGCAGCGCATGCAGCTTGGTAATTCAGCGGATCCGTTGCTGCGACAGGTGATGCCTGCCGTCAACGAAGAGCTTGATATTCCAGGGTTTGTGAGCGATGCATTGGAAGAGGCGCAGTTTCGTAAGGCACCCGGCTTGCTACACAAGTACGAAGGTCGAGCGTTGCTCGTTCTCACGGGTGCTTGTGCGATTCATTGCCGGTATTGCTTCCGGCGTCATTACCCGTATTCGCAAGAGCCGAAACGGCTCGATGATTGGGAGCCGGCGTTTGCCGCAATTGAGCAAGACTCTTCAATTCACGAAATTCTGCTGAGTGGAGGCGATCCTTTGATGCTGACGGACGAGCGATTGTTGGCCGTCGTTCGACGTTTGGAGCAGATTCCGCATCTGCGTCGACTTCGTCTACATACGCGATTGCCTATTGTGCTGCCTAATCGAGTTACGTTGGAGCTCATTGACTTGTTGGTATCTACGCGACTCACGCCGGTTGTTGTCGTCCACGCGAATCATCCGAATGAGCTTGTTACTGATTGCGCTTTGTCGCTCAGGCAACTCACGCAAACCGGTTTAATGGTTCTCAACCAAGCGGTCTTGCTGCGCGGAATCAATGACTCAGTCGAAGTTCTGCAAGATTTGAGCGAGCGACTCATTGATCTGGGAGTCAAGCCGTATTATCTGCATCAGCTTGATCGCGTTGCCGGAACGGCTCATTTTGAAGTTCCCGAAGAGACCGGGCTTGCCCTAGTCACGGAACTCCGAAAGCGTCTCCCCGGTTACGCGGTGCCGCAGTATGTTCGCGAGGTTCCAGGCGAAGCGTTCAAAGTGCCGCTTTGATGTGCGCGTTCAACCGTTAGTCCAAGGATAGGCATGTGACGAATGAGCAGAGCCTTATTCTGGACACGCTTTTACTTTGAAGAGTCTCGTCGCACCGTTGTGTCTTGAGAATCTGAAAGAAAAGTATTCGTGAGTGTCGCGCGAAAGCTACTCCTTCCCCCACACGCAAGCGGTTCAACCGCCAGCTTGGGGTTTCCTGGGATGGACTCAGCTGGTCAGCGAGAAACCGGTTGGCTTTTCCTTCATCAGGCACAAGCCCGAACAGTCGCCTGGGACATTTTTCAATGCCCGAATCCACAAGGAGGAGACACACTGATGACCACGCTCGCTTGACTCGAACCAGTGTCTGTAGGGATCGATGTTTCGAAGGAGTTTTTGGATGTCGATTGTTATCCGCATCCGCAAGTGTTGCGAGTTTTTAACTCCTCCGAGGGCATCAATAATTCGTCGAGAAGCTGCGCGAGTTGGCTCCACAAAAGATCGTGACCGAGGGAATCGGTGGGTACGAGTTTGATCTCTTTCTGGCGATCATGATCGC
This sequence comes from Planctomycetia bacterium, assembly GCA_026400935.1. Taxonomy (GTDB): domain Bacteria; phylum Planctomycetota; class Planctomycetia; order Planctomycetales; family Planctomycetaceae; genus SXKJ01. The sequence goes on from JAPLNX010000314.1 coordinate 7,411, forward strand.
CAGACTCCCGGTCATCCGAGTCAGACCCAGGCAAGTCCGAAGTCTTCGCTGGCGAGTGTTGCTCGACGCGCTGGCTGGGAAAACACTGCGTAATCGGCACGACCGAAACCATTAGAATCGGGTCGGATCATCAAATCACGCGGTTAAGTTCCTCACTGTAATCCTGGGAGGGCTTTGTTACATTGGCTGGCGAGATTTGTATGCCATACTCGACGTATTCTTCTGAGTGGCGTTCATTTTTGTGAGATGGTCTTCACCAAGAACATGCCACTGAAACACGGACAGACAGACGAACCATGAGCGTTTCGATCGCCAGTTGCCCGCAATGCAAATCGTTACTGCTGAGTGACACAGCGCAATGCCCAAGTTGCCATCACGTGTTGAATCCACAGCACGGTATGAATCTCGCGGATAACAAACTTCATAGTGACGCGAAGGCGGCAGTATCCGACGACCTCCCCTGCCCGGATTGCGGTGAAATGGTCCGTAAGGAGTTGGTCCGCTGTTGGCGGTGCGGGGGGTTCTTGCGCCAAGAAATGGCCGAGACTTACCAGCGTATGCGTGAAAACGCACAACTCCCGGCCGCCCCGATCTTGCGGGAGATTCCCACGCCAGTCTCTCAGCCCAGCGTCAGCGCTGTCGAAGCTTCGCTTCCACCACTTGTTGATGACGATGACGACTTCTCGCTTGGCCCAGGCGTGACGAGTATCGCCGCTGGAACTACCTCAGCCTCAGCTGCGGTCCCTGCCGCCGAAGGTTCCTATGAACTGGCTCCCCTTCCTGAAATTGCGGCGGCAAGTGTTAGTTCTCCAGGTGTTAATACAACCAACGGCGATGTGTCTCAGGCAGCCGCACCGGCACCTCAAGCCAGTGCTTCGTTAGCCACATCGTCGATAGCCACTGTCGGGGTTGGTGAATCACACTCAGTCGCCACGGCCGGTGATGTGCTCCTCGATATTGCCAAGCAGGAAGAGATCGAAGCTGAAAAACGGCGCAAAGATCGAGGTAAACGGAAACCAGGGAACGCTGGTGGACGAGGCGGCTTCGTCATTTTTTGCCCATACGGCCATCAGATCGAAGTGCAAGAAAAACATCGCGGCCAGATGGGGAAATGTCCGCGCTGTAAGTCAGCGTTCATCGTTCCGCTGCCGCTCGTCGAGGAGAAGCCTGCTGACTCCGCTGCCGCTGTTGGAGATCAAGCCGCTGCGATCGCCGAACAATCGAATGCACTCGCGGCTGGCAAATTCACACGCTGGATGAGCGATGTCCGAGTTCATTCACTCGATCCGACAAAGCTCAAGCTCAAACCGGGAAGTTTGGAAAGTGCCTTCGACACGCAAGACATCGGCTTCGGCCTTGATGGACTGTTACTGCTGACGTTGGTTAAGAAAGGCTCGATGTTCGGTTCTGCGGAGAAGAAGAAGCCCGAAGCACGCGAAGCGGCGGTCGCTCATCTCGCTGCTGGCAAGCCACTCACGGAACTGACCGTGGCCGCACAGCGATTGTTCGGTGCGGACATGCTCAAGCAAATTCAAGTCGTGCAGCCGGCCATGTACGCTCACGAGTCGATGTTTGCCGGCATTCCCGTCTTCGGCAACAACCGGATCGCCGTTCGTCTGCCCAAGCCGCCCGAAGGAACCGAACTCCTGTTCGCTTCGTTCTGGCTCTCGGAGTTCCGCGAGTTCAACAAGCAAATGGAAGAGGTCTTTGAAATTAATGGCCTCGCCGATGACTTGAACCTGCCGCTGGCGGACAAATTCAACGAGCACAAATGCCATTACACCGATGCGACATTCCAAGCGTTGGACAACATCGAATATCACCAAGCCGACCCTAACATCAAGTTGGCGATCGTTGGTCGTAAATGCGAAGGCTGTGGGCTCACCATCAGCGAAGATGGCCGCAAGAAGGAGAAGTTGGGCGGAGCCGACGGCAAAGGGATCGCGAAAGTGAAATGTCCCAAGTGCCAAAAGAAATTCGGCAGTATCACCTTCTACAAAGTGGACGCTACCACGCCCGTTGAATCACCAGCCACTGTTCCTTGAGTGCCGTTCGGCAAGGGCTCGGTGAAGCTCTTTGCTTGAACTCGACAGGCCGCAATGTTTCGCTCAGAATCCGCCGCACTTCGCCCCTGTAGGATGTTTGTGGGTGAAGTATTTGAATCTCATTCTGATATTTCCTGTGGAGCCTGATTGATGTCTGATGCACTTGCTGCCAACCACGATGTCCCTGCGACTGTCGAACTCTTTGAGAAAAGCGAACTTCAGCAGTTTGTCGCCGATGATCAAGCGGCGGGACGAGTGATCTGCAAAATGCTGTCGGCGCTATTCATCTACACTTTGTTGGCGATGTCGCTTGCCGCCGGTTGGACATATTACTCGACGCTTTAGACGCGAGTGTTGGGCATCGCCCGTTTCATGCAGTGACGACGCACGAGCGGGTGGTATAACCGTGGCCACACAAGAAAGCGTCATGCCTAGGGCACAACCCATTCCTTAAGACCGACTCCTTCGCATGAACCATTTGCAACAGTTTCTTGATGCGGTTGGGGATTACTTGCATGACAACTGGGTGAAGTGTCTCACCGCCGGTTTGTTCATGGCCGCGGGTTGGTTGTTTGGTAAACGGCGTGCCCGGACGGAATTTCGCAAGCGTGAGTTCTATGACCGCGTCAACGTCTCGCTGAATCTGATTCATAATGGCACGTTGCAAATCAGGACGATCTTGGAAAAAAGTTGTGCGGAAGTGTTTCTAAACTCCGCGGCCATTGATCAGCTCAATCATGCTGCTCGCGAGACGACCGAAAAGGATCCGTTGCTGCCGTTGCCGAAGGACGATTACTGGTTCTTTCTGAACGCAGCATTGAACGAAGTGGCTGAGCATTTTTCCCTTGGACAACTTCGCCGCGATCTTGGGCAGCCGGTTGTCAGCCAAGTCTACGTACTGTGTCTGATCAGCGAGCAAGCTGGGACGATCCGAACTCGTAAGGTTCGCGCGATGTTGATTCAGAAAAAACTGTTACAAAACCTCCCTGTGGAAGCGCCGAAGTTTGAGAGCACTCATCACGGCACGCGGTGGCAGACGTTGCAGATACTCGCTCGCGAATACGCGTTAGCCCCGCACAAATTCATCGAGATGGAAATCTGCGTGTGAGCGGCGATTGGTCGATTCGGCTGACAATTTGGGTGGCCGTGGCCGCATGGTTGCTGCGAGTTTTCGTCGAAGCCTCTGGGCGATCCTTCCGGCTTAGGGATCAACTCATTCGTTGGACATGGCTTTGTGGTGCAATAGCCTGTGCGATACACGTTGTTTGTGCGATGGGTTTTGCTCATTGCTGGAGCCTCAGCAACGCGATGCGACACACTGCCCAGGTGACACGGCAAGTGATGGGTGTTGAATTGCCCTTATCAGTCTTTGTGAACTTCGCATTTACCGCGTTGTGGCTGATCGACGGCGTGCAAGTCTTTCGATCGCCGCAACCGCGTCAATTGGGATTCACTCGACAGTTCATTTGGGCTGTGATGATGATCAACGGCACGGTCGTGTTTGGGCCAACGTATTGGAAATGGATCGCGATGCCGAGCGTCGTCGTGCTGGCGATGATGATTGGGCGCCGAATTTCTCGGACATCAGCTTGACTGCTTCACGTTCTTCGCGTCTTGGCGGTAGCAAAATGATGAAGCCAATTTGACCGCGAAGGCGTGACTAGCGCCACGACCAAGAAATAACCTGCCATTAGATTTGGAGTGCGGCTTGTTGGATTTTTGTGGTGCGGGTGATGCGCCGGTGCGGTGGGCAGAACCGAGCTACGGGCTGCGATTGTGTCGGTTTGCCGGTGTAGGTCCAAGTC
>JAPLNX010000616.1 GCA_026400935.1 Planctomycetia bacterium
TGCGGGTCATCGGCTGATGCCGTCACCGGGATGTCGCGCTCGCTAACGGTCTGCGAGAAGTTGGCGTTGTTGCTGGTGTGAGCACTGAAGATCAGACGCAGGCTCGCGTACTCGTCAGGGTTCATCGTCGAGCGACCGGCTCGAAGGCGAACGCGCATGATCCCTTCGTCGGGAAGAAAGCGATCGAGGTCCAACTTCAGCTCGTTGGATCGAGGCAGCACCAGCACGACCGGAGAAATGGCGGGCGTTTGCCCAGCGACGGCCTCGGCCCGAGGCATCGTCTTTCCGCCAGGAAACGGAATGCTCTCGCCGGTCTCGCGATGAAAGAGCTGCTGCTGATTTCGTGGTTTTCTTTTGTTCTTCTTATTCTCGTCGGCGGCCTTGTCATCCTTCTTGGACTCCGCCTTCGCCATCTCTTCCGGCATCGAGATGATGTAGGTGACTGCCTGCGGACGCTCACCACTCACGGTGGCTCGCTTGAGCGCTTTCAGCCCAAGTTCGCGATAGGTCTCGAACTGCATGACCGACATCTGCAACAATTCCGAGCTGTTCTTGAAACCGTCTTCAGATGCGGTTTCCGGCGGCAGCTTGTTCGCGAAGGCATAGGGCAGCCCCAGCAAATCCTGCAGGGCGTAGTTGTATTCGTACTTCGTCAGCCGGCGAAAAGACGAATGCTCCTTGCTGTGGCGACGGATGAGAGACGCCGTATTCAGCTCCCCGCTGAGCCAATCAACAATGCGACCGCGATCCGCGTCGGCGAGTGCATAATCCGGTTCGTCCTGGGGGGGCATCTCGGACTTGCTGAGAGCGTTGTAGACCTCCCGCCATCGCTCAACGTCAGGGCCAGTCAGCAGGTCGGGATTCAGTTGATCGATGCGAAGCCTGCCCTCAGACTTTTCGGGACCATGACAGTTGAGACAGCTCTTATTCAGGATCGGTCCCACCGACTTCTGGAAGAAAGAAACGTCGGCCGTTGGAATGCCGTCAGTGACCTTCGTCTTTGTGTCTGCCTCTCTCAGGAATCGAGATTTCAGACGCCCCGATTCTCTGGCAGTTTCCAACGTGATGGGCGCCGCTGGACCATCGGCTGCCAGAAGTGTGCCGGCACTGCCGATGAGCAGCAGAATGGTGAACTTCAGGATGTTCATAGGCTGCTTTTCGTTCTTAGCCAGCTTCAGGGTGCAATTGACGCGCTGGCGGACCAGCGACTGAACGAGAGGGATTAACCGGCGGGGGATTCTTGGAGGGCTGTGCTTCGGCGGGGCGTTTTCAAGGATGGTGCCACGAACCGCAAGTCCAGCATAGCGGTTGCGCTTGGCGACCTGAAGCAATAAGAACCTCGCCGCCCAACTGGTTGCCAAATTGTTCAAGAATGAGATCAAGCAGCGCGGTCCACGAAACGTCGTCCAATCGCGATCCTTCAGCGACATGCTGCAAAAAACTGACCGCCTACCACAACCGAGCCATTGCCACTCAAGAGGTGATCGACGAATCGATCCAACTGGCTAAAGAATTGCAAGCCGCCACCCAACGCGGCGAAGACCTCGGCCTGAACGAAGACGAAATCTGCTTCTACGACGCCCTGGCCCAGAACGAGAGCGCCGTCCAAGCAATGGGCAACGACGAACTCAAAGTCAAAGCCGCCGACCTCGTTACCAGCGTGCGCCAAAACACCATGATCGACGGGACTGTCCGCGAATCCACCCGAGCCATGATCCGAGTCATTGTCCGCCGCATCTTGAAAAAGCATGGCTACCCACCCGACCTGCAAGACGAAGCCAACAAAATTGTTCTCGAACAAACCGAAGTTTTGTGTGTTGACTGGGCGGCTTGACGTTCTCAAACAGGCAAGCACAACACAATTCACAAGAATGCGACGAAGATGAAAAATCGCCGGGGAACAGAGTAATGCTTTGGCGTCTGGGTTCAGGGACGTCAACAAGCCTGAAAACATGGTTCAAGCTGATTGACTCAGAAACAAAACCTTAACTCTGAAACTCTTCTTCGCCTCAACTCGGTATTGAATTAAACCACCCCGAAATACCGATTCATTCACTGCCTCAAAGTGAATGGTGATTCTCAGGCGTTAACCTCCATATTCACGCCAATATTTCGCGTACGACATGGCCATGCACGTCGGTCAAGCGGTAGTCGCGGCCGGCGTGGTGGTAGGTCAGCTTGGTGTGGTCGAAACCGAGCAAGTGCAAGATCGTGGCGTGCAGATCGTGGACGTGGACGGGATCTTGGACGGCGCGGTAACCGAAGTCGTCTGTTGCGCCGTGGACCATGCCTCCCTTCACGCGGCCGCCAGCCAGCCACACGGTGAAGCCCCAGTGATTGTGATCGCGGCCTCCGCCCGGCTTGCCGTTCACCAATTCCACGGCCGGAGTCCGGCCGAACTCACCGCCGCAGAGGACCAGCGTTTCCTCGAACAGCCCACGCTGCTTCAGGTCGGTGAGCAGCGCCGCGATCGGGCCGTCGCATTCGTTGGCGAGGTTGCGGTGGTTCTTGTCGATCTCGTTGTGACTGTCCCACGGCTGCACATCGCCGTGGTAGAGCTGGACGATCCGCACGCCCCGCTCGATCAGCCGCCGAGCCAGCAGCAATTGGCGGCCATGAATCCCGCTGCCGTACGCGTCCTGAATGTGCTTCGGTTCCTGAGCCAGATCGAAGGCGTCGGTCGCTTCCATTTGCATGCGGTAGGCGAGCTCGAAGGCCTGAATGCGAGCCTCCAGTTCCGGCTCGTCGGTGCGCGACTGCTGATGCTGGCGGTTGATCCGCTGAAGCAGATCGAGCTGCCGTCGCTGATCGCGCCGCGTGACGACATGATTGGTGATGTTCTCGATCAGTTCATCGACTTTGGTCTTGCGAGTATCGAGGTGCGTCCCCTGATAGACGCCGGGCAGAAACGCGGCCCGCCAATTGGAGACGTCTGCCACCGGCAATCCGGGACACATCGCGATGAAGCCCGGAAGATTCGCGTTCTCCGTCCCCAGGCCGTAATTGACCCACGCACCGAGGCTCGGCCGCGACAGTCGCTCGTCGCCGCAGTTCATCAACCGCATCGACTGCTCGTGGTTCGGCGTGTTGGCATGCATCGAGCGGATGAAACAGATGTCGTCGACGTGCTGAGCTGTCTTGGCGAAGATCTCGCTGACCTCCATGCCGCACTGACCATACTTGCTGAACTTGAACGGCGACGCCATCGCCGCACCGGTGTGTCGTTCGGTGGTGAGCTTGTTGTCATTCGGCAGAGGTTGGCCGTCGTACTTGGCCAGCATCGGCTTGGGGTCAAACGTGTCCACCTGCGACGGCCCGCCGTTCAGATAGATGTGAATGATGTGCTTCGCTCGCGCCGGAAACTGCGGCTGTCGCGGGGCGAGTGGCGAGAGGACTCTCGCTGCAGCGTCTGGCTGAGCGGCGTCGCTCAATAAAGCGTGCAGACCGACGAGGCCCATTCCGGTCCCCGTGCGAGTCAGCATTTGTCGGCGGTTGAAAAACATGGCGGCTCCCTTCAGTCGACATACATCAACTCATTCGAGGATAGCAGCACTTGGGCGAGCTGTTCCCAAACCGTGAGCTGCGACGAGTCCTCTTTCGGCGTGCTGACGAACTCCATGGCGGCCGCGATTTCTTCGGCCGACGGAGTGCGTTGGAAGACGACTCGGTACAACGCAGCCACACGCCCGGAAGGCTCGGTCACTGATGCGACTTCCGGACGAGCGGCCAAGCCCTTCGCCTGTTCGACGACGAACGGTGAGTTCAACGCGAACAAGGCTTGTTGAGGAACCATCGTCCGCGAACGCCGCTCAACCGATTGGTCGGGTGACGCGAAATCAAAGGCTCGAAACGTGCCGGGCAAGCTTTGTCGGTCCACCAAGCCGAACACGGTGCGACAGCGGCTTTGAGGATCGGTGATGTCCACGGGCCGGCCTCCGTCGCGCAGTTCGAGCCGACCGGAAATGGCGAGCAGCGTGTCGCGCATTGCCTCAAAACTCAGCCGTTGCCGGTTCGTTCGCGACTGCAATCGGTTCTCGTGATCGGTTCCGGCGGGAGGTTCAATCAGCCCAAAATGATAATGTCAAATCATTTGCGGGCGGCAACTTTGCAACTTTCACACATAACCGCATGATTATTAGAAGGGGAAGAATCAAATTTAATTATGATAA
>JAPLNX010000383.1 GCA_026400935.1 Planctomycetia bacterium
ACCGCGAAACCTTCAACAACACTTCCGACCGCTCCCGCTCTTTGACACTCAGACGTAACTTGCCCATCGGTCCCTCGGAAACGGCACCAATGTGACATTTCTATCTTGGACAAGATGTGACATTTCTAAATTGGTCTGACACACGTCGGGAACGAAACCTCGCTCCAAGCATTCGGAAAGCACGTCAACGATGTTGCCCACTAATCCGACCGAGATGGCTGTACGAGTCGCGGCATAGCGACGGACTCGTTCAATCGCGTCGGGAAGTGAATCCGCCACTTCGTCTAAGTAGCCGGTCCGTAGCCGACGCTGAACACGTTCGGGATCGATCTCGATACCCAAGAACGCCGCTCCAGCCAGTTTGGCGGCGAGCGGTTGAGCGCCTCCCATGCCACCGAGTCCGGCGGTCATGACGATTCGACCGGCCAGTGGCGAAGCATCTGCTCCGAAGTGCTTTCGACCGCAGGCCGCGAAGGTCTCGTAGGTGCCCTGCAGAATTCCTTGCGTCCCGATGTAGATCCAGGAACCGGCCGTCATCTGGCCGAACATCATCAGTCCTTGGCGGTCGAGTTCGTGAAACTTTTCCCAGGTCGCCCAGCGTGGAACCAAGTTGGAGTTGGCAATCAGCACGCGCGGCGCGTCCTCGTGCGTTTTCAAGACTCCGACTGGCTTGCCGCTTTGGACCATCAGCGTCTCGTCCGGTCCCAGTTGTTCCAAGGTGGACAGGATCGCGTCGAAGCATTCCCAGTTACGAGCCGCCTTGCCGATTCCGCCGTAGACGACCAGCTCGGCCGGATTCTCTGCGACTTCCGGATCGAGATTGTTCTGGATCATGCGGTAGGCGGCTTCAGCAGCCCAAGTGCGGCAACGCAGGGTCGATCCACGAGGAGCACGGACGACTCGGCTCGAATCACTGCGAGTGAACTTGCTCATCGAACACTCCTTCCGCAATGCGCCGTGCAATCAATTCCATGTCGCCAGACAGGACTCGGTCATCGGTCAGCGGGGCCACGTCACGACGGATGATGTCCCGCACTTTCGCAAGTCGCTCGGCCGGGCGTTTGGGTGCGCGCAGATCGAGAGCCTGCGTCGCGACCAGTAACTCGATGGCCAAGACGTATCGCAAGCGATCAACAATTTCCAACACCTTGAAGCCCGCGATGGGCCCCATCGAAACGTGATCTTCCTGGTCGTTGTTGGTCGGGATCGAATCGACGCTGGCGGGGTTGCTCAGCGATTTGCATTCGCTGACCAGCGCGGCCGCTGTGACCTGCGCCATCATGAATCCGGATCGGACACCGCCGTCATCGACCAGGAAATCGGGCAGCCCGGTTCGGCGCGAGTCCATCGCCAGATTGATGCGACGCTCGGAGATACTGGCAAGCGTGGTCAATGCCGACGCCAATTTGTCCGAAACACGCGCTGGATAAATTGCGTGGAAGTTGCCACAACTCAGCGCGCAATTGTCATCAGGAAACAACAAGGGATTGTCGGCGGCGGCGTTGATTTCTTCGCCCAGCGTTTGCTCCGCCTGTTGCAGCTCTTCCCAGACGGCTCCGTGGACCTGCGGCGCACAGCGCAAGCGGTAAGGATCTTGAGTCCACTTCACCTCGCGATGGGTGTCGTGAATCTCGCTGGGACCGTCGAGCCATGCTCGGATCTTTTCTCCACAATGCCGAGTTCCCAAGTGTCGATGCGTCCTGAGGACACGGGGATCAATCGGCTGCCGCGAGCCGTGCAGTGCTTCCAGCGAAAGGGCGGCGGCGAGGTTGGCAACCTCCAATAGACGTTGTCCCTCGTACCACGCTTTGACTGCGAGTGAGGTCGTCAGTTGCGTCCCGTTGATCAGGCTCAACCCCTCTTTGGGGCCGAGTTGCACAGGCTCCAGATTCAGTTCTCGCAATGCCTCATGTGCCGGGACTTCTCGGAATTCGTTGAAGGTTGGGGTCGTACACGAGCCTTCTCCCAGCAGTGTGAGAGCGGCATGGGCCGACGGAGACGGTGTGGGTCCAAGCCGCAACGAGCAGCCTCCCAGAGCCGCTGGCACGTGAGGGTTCCGTCCCCCAAGGGAATCGTCGTGGCATCGCGGTGGTTGGTCATGGAAGTCAGTCATGGCGTTTGTGGTTGGCTCTAGGCCGAGCCGTATCATCGTTGAGTTCAAGTGAGTGCTTGCCGACAGCGTGGTTGTCAGCGGAGTTTCATTCGTCCGAGGATTGGATTCGTTGAGCCAACTGCAATCGCAGTTCCATCAACTCTTTGGTTTCTAAGGCACGCCATTGATCCATTTCGGCTTGGGTGCGAATCCGGGATCGCCGAGGAATCACCGAACCGGGCGGAACATGCACGTCGGAGCCAATACTCGCCCCCATTCCGACGTATGACCGAGAACCAACCTCGGATCGCTCACCGATTTCGCAACTATGGTCCAGACCGCATCCTGGCTTAACAATAGCGTGTTGACCCAACGTTACTCGGCATCCACAAATGGAAGTGTGGCTAAACTCAGCGCCATCTCCCATGTGTATTCCGGCCCCTATAACAGCGAGATGTCCAACCATCACGTTCTTTCCGAGGTGAATGGCACCAACCAGAATTCTTCCATCCGTCAGGACTAAGTTGGTCTGTTGTTTATAGCTAACTTTCTGGCAGAGTTTTAAAAATCTGGAAAGCGATCGCAAGGTCGTGCATTCGGCGGAGTCCAAGCCAGAATGGCAGCGGGCCTGGCGGGCGTTCGGTGGCACGGTTGTTGTATCCACCAAG
>JAPLNX010000326.1 GCA_026400935.1 Planctomycetia bacterium
CCGCCGCTTGCCGAGCGTGGGTCGCCGACAAATCGAAACCGATCGCCGACTTGCTCGTCGAGCGGGGTTGGATCACCGCCGAGGATCGCGGCTTCGTCGAGAAGCAACTCGAACGCAAGCTGGCGAAGCATCAGCACGATCCGCGCGTCACGTTGAACTCGATCGTGCGTGGCGACGTCTGCGACGCAATCAAGCAAGTGGAGGATGCCGATATCCAGCAGTCGCTCAGTTCGTGGCCGTCGAGCGGGCCGGTGCTGATCGAAACGATTGGCGATTGCCCCGGAGTTGCAGGGGTTCAACATGCGTGTTATCGAATCGGTGCCCTTTCCCGCGTCGGCGGAAAGAACTCATCGAGCACCTTCCACACCGCGTTCATGTCGAGCTTGTGCCCTTCAAAGATGATCTGGCGGCTCTGCTTGTCTTTCCGGTTCTTGAGGTAGCGGGTCACGTTCATCCAGCGGATGGTGCCGTCGCGGCTCATCTCGTTCTGCTGACGGATGACGAGATACACATCGACCGGCTGGCTGATCCAGTATTCGAGGTGCCGCTCGTTCTTCACGTCGAAGATTTCGCGGCCGTCGCTCTTGCGGGTCCGCAGGTAGGAGTTGCCGCTCTTGAGCTGGATGTAGATCCGCTTCCCACTGGCTCGGCCGTCGTTGTCCTTGAACTCCACTTCGCCGTCGATGCCGAAGTCGAACATCGTCACGGGGCGGAAGATTTGGTTCGCCTCGCCGGCGATGGCCATCATGTGGCCGATCAGGATTTGCTCCAGCGCCTGCGTGTCGAGTTCGCGCGTGGCCGTCTCTTCCATCGCCAGGATCTTGCGGGCCACGGGATCGCTCTTGAGCCGCTGCTCGATGAAGTCGATGAGTTCGACCTCGGTCCGGCATTTATGGCAAACAATCGTCGATTGCTTTTCGGCGAGCAGTTCGCGGATGAGTTCCAAGTCTTTGAACGGACGTCCGCATCCTCGGCAGACGTAGCGCCGGTCGCGCGTCACCTCGCAGGCATACTTGGCGAGGTGGCGATGGGCGTACTCGATGAAGATCGCCTTCAGTTCGTCGGGCACTTGCCGGTCGAAGTACAGGCTGATCGTCCCCGTCCCTTCGCCCTGCTGGTTGTCGATCTTCAGGCCGAGCGTGAGGCCGGAGAAGGCGAACTCCGCCGCGTTGCGCCACAGCTCGCGGTGCTCGAACTCGTTGCTGTACCACAGCCGCACGACCAGCGTGGTCCACACCGTCTGCCACTCGCCGCTGAACGAGTAGGGGACGAAGACAGCCGGTTCATGCGGGATGTCTTTTCCTCGGCGGTATTGCGAGGGAAAGACCAAGTGCCGTCCCTGCGGCGTCTCCTCGGCGATGCACAGCGAGTGGTCGAGGAAGGTCTGCACCAGCGCCCGGCAGTGTTGGAGCGTCAGACGTGTGTTTGGAATGCGGCTATTCCGCGGTGTTCTCGTATGCTTGCCGTATCAGGTTCATCGCTGCTGGAATCTCCGACTCCTGTCGCACGCTACACACCACACCGCCGGACTCTGACGCGTTACTAATCCATGCGGTATCGGTCGCATCTGCGGCGATGCCGGACGGGTCGTTGCATTCGGGAAAATCAAGGTTGAGCAGGAGCAACAACCGATGTCTGCGAGGCAAGACTTCAACGAAGAAATCGTAAACGCGATAGGTCGCGGTTTTCGAACCAAAGAGCTCCACGACATCCTGTCCCAACTCCAAGATCTTCGCGCGAAGCTTGTCGCAAAGGGGCCGACTCACCTCATCGAGTTCCAGGGACTCAATAGTGTATTTGGCCGCCTGCGCCTTCTTCTCCTCCAACTCGGACTTCTTAACTGCTGCCACATCTACCCCGAGTGGTTTCCAGATCTTGAGTGCGCGTGCAGAAAGCTCCTTGCCACGCTGTTCAATCTCCTTCTGCGTCCATTGTGTCTGCTCCCTGACGAATTTGTTCAGACGCAGAGGGCTTGAGTTGAAGCCCACTTCGTTCCCTTCTTTGTCCTTCGCCGTTTTCTTCTCGTCGAATGGCCGGTCGCTGTATTCCGAGTTGTAGGCCGTCAACGTGACGTTGCCGAGCCTGTTAAGCCAAGTCTGCTGGATCTGCTTCCAGTCTGGGCCGAGCATGGCCTGCCACTCGGCGCGGAGGGTTGGGTTCTGCGGCATGACGTGCTCGATGCTGAAGCCCACGGTGTCAATCTTCTCGTCGCTGTCGTTTTCAAGCCGGTCCAGCAGGAAGTTACGGGTGCGTGTCATGTGATAGATGTTGCGTGTTTCCAGAGCCTCCCGGAATTCGTCATCGGTCGGGAAGCAACGGGCCTCACCTTGGCGTGCGAGTGCAACCTTCAGACTTAGAAGCGGCTCGCTCTCGTTAATGCGATATGCGAGCGAGGCGAAAATCTGCCCGAGGTTGCGCGTTTGCATTTCGCAGATTACGCGACGGAACACGTAGCTTTCGAGCAGCTCCGTCGCCTCGACGAATTCATCCAGCGTCAACGTCTTCGCCTGCTTGTGGCAATGGTAAAGGCGAAGCATTAGTGGCGATGCCACCTCAACAAGTGAGCGCAATCGCTTGAATGGTTCTTTGAGTTTACCGACCTCTTCCTGACCCAAGCTGAACGCTGCGTAGTAGTCGCCTTGCCGCTTTATGTCGGCGAGGATGTCGCCGACCTGTTGGTTCTCGATGGCCGCGTAAAAGAACGTTCGGAATTGGTGGTAGATGTCCTCTTTTCTGAACTGCTTGCTGGGTTTGAGAGCGAGTGTCAGGTAGTCCCGAATGAAATTATCAAAGTCAGTTCTGTAACGGCCACCAAATGCCCGTTCAATCGGCTGCCAGTAATCGTGATAGAGCTGAGTCTGAATGTCAGCATCCTGCCGCATCAAGATGAAATTCCGGATCAGGTCCGCCTGCGTCAGGTCAAGGCCCGTGGAGTTCAAACTCTCGAAAATCATTTGCGGGTCGTCCTGCCCTCGAACAAGGCTCACATCGACGATGACTAACTTCTTGATCCCATTGTGGACAATCTCGAGGTCCGCATCTTTGATAAGTTCAACGAAGAACTCAAAATTCTTCTGGACTCGCTCGGAAGCCGGCTTCGGCACATCCTTTCCATCGACGATAGCGACGAGCGTCTCTTGATCCATGCGGCGCAATGCCAGCTTGTTCTTCCGATCTTCCTTCCCGTGGCGGTTGCGGAGGTAGTAATCGTCGACCTCTTCAGCGGATGGCAGCGTTTCCGGCAACTCGCCTTCTTTCGCCTGCTGAATTCGGTTTCGAAGAGCGATTAACAGAAGACTCAACGTCGTGAGACGCTGCTGGCCGTCAATTACGAGCCACCGGCCGATACCGGGGGAATTGTCTTCAGCGGCTACGTACACGACAGAGCCGAGGAAATGCCACTTCGCGTTTGCGTCCTTCCCAACCCGCACAACGTCATTCCAAAGTTGGAGGCAGTGCTTCGTTCCCCAACTGTAATCACGCTGGAAGATCGGGACGATGAATTGCTTTGCCCCGTTCAGCAGATGAGTAACGGGGTGATCTTCGGCTCTCATGTGATTCGCCTCTTGGTCAGTTGACAGGATTTCGTTGTTCGCTCTGCGCCGCGTAACTCACCAATAGTTCTATTCGAGTTTTCCCGCTTCGAGATGGGTTGAACTCTGTGTCAGTAACGGAATACCAGTTCTGCAAACGCCCCCTCCGCTTCCTCGCGGAAATCGACGTACTTGTAACGCCGCAGCGTGTCGGGCAGTTCGCAGTCGGCCAGCAGCAGCGGGATGAAGCGGCGGCCGGCATTGGCGGGATCGCGATGGATGGCGGTGCTCCGCTCCAGCGCCACCCAGTCCGAGGCGGGCGCCGCAGGCGAGAGGCACAGCAGCAGCACCCGCGACTGCTCCAGCCCCTCATCCACTTTCAGCGAGATGATGTCCCCCGGCTGAATCACCCACTCATCCAACCACACCCGCAGCCCCGCCCCCTTCAGCCGCTCCGCCAGCCGACGCACCCGCGCCTTGTCCGCTTGGTTGTGGCTCAGAAAGACATCGAATTGGAAATCGCTCGCCATGCCGCACCTCCGGTCTCGTCTGCTCTCAGACTATCGAGGATGCGGAACATGTACCACTCGCCACGCCTTGACCTGGCTCGCCGCCATCGCGGCGGACCAGAGCCTCACCGAGCCAGTCCGCCAACGCGCCCTCCAATTCGCCCGCGAATGGAAGAAATAGAAATCCCGCCTTCCCCCTTGTGGGGATGGTTCCCGCGCTCTGTCGCTACGGGCTACGATCGCTCAGCCATGCTTCGATCGTGGCGTCTATCTACCATTCCACGCCGTAGCTTCAGAGCGCGGGAACCACCGGGACAAGCCCGGAGGCGGTGTGACTTGGCGCAACTGCGAGCGGAGCGAGAGGCGCTGAGTCTGATCCACAGTCTGCGAGGCCAAGACAAACCGCAGAGCGAATGGCTCGCCGCCATCGCGGCGGACCAGACCCTCACCGAGCCAGTCCGCCAACGCGCCCTCCAATTCGCCCGCGAATGGAAATAACTTTGGAGTGCTGTGTGTTAGCACAGCTTTGGATTGCACAGCTTTGGATTCTTTGGCGCAGCCTGTGGATTTCTGTGTCGTTCCGAGTTCACGTCATCCAAAGAAAGTCACTCCGCGACAAATCCAAAGCTCCGCTGACACGGAGCACTCCAAAGGCGAATGGCTCGCCGCCGTCGCGACGGACCAGGCCCTCGCCGAGCCAGTCCGCCAACGCGTGCTCCAATTCGCCCGCGAATGGAAGTCGCCGCGCCGAGCGCGGGTCCACGGCGGTGATGACTTGCATGGCCTCATTCGGACTTCGCGACTCGTGGCTTGATTTCCATGATTGGTCCAGGCATCGTGTCGATGGGTTTGACTCAGCGTCGCACTTGGTCAATCCAGACCAGATCACACGCGGTTGATGCCGCTGTCAAACATTCGACGCGCGCTCGGTAGAACGCTGTGGAGTGAAGCACTCTATGAATCCGTGGGTCTTGGTCATCGCTCTGATCGTCACCCTCCTCGTCGTTCTGGCATGGGCTTGCGCGGAGTTGCGACGCCACTCTTTGAGCCGTCGGCTTGTTTCTCAGCAAGAATACTACAACAGCCTGAATCGGCTCGGATTTCAGTCCTTGGAGGAGTACCTGAAATCGGATCTGTGGCGCGCGACCAAGCGGCGCTACCGCAGTTCTGACTACCCGCAGCGGTGTCTCATCTGCGGGTCGAGTGAGATCGACCTGCACCACCGCAGCTACGCTCGGTTGGGCGAAGAGGAACTGTTTGATCTCGTTCCGCTCTGCCACCGACATCACGACCAGCTTCACGAGTTGATCGATCCGAACCCCAAACTCTGCGTCAAAGACACACACGATTATCTGGTCTTCCTCAGGGAGGACGACGAGGGTCCGGACAAGCAAAGGCGGCGCGACCGCCAACGACAATTGGGCTTCCTCAGAGAGGACGAAGTGGGTCCGGTCAATGCGCGCGAGGTGGCTCCCACGTCAGCCGATGCCCCCGCGTTCTCCGGGGGAGACGATCACGACACAGGCACACCGGCAAAGATCAAGCAGAAGCAAAGTCGAGCTGGAAAGAGATGGTCAGCCGAGGACGATGCGGCCTTATTGAGCGACTTCGACCGAGGAATACCGCTCAAGCAATTGGCTGAACGGCTCCGTCGCGGGGTCATGGCCGTCAAGGTGAGGTTATTCAAACTGGGGCGTCTTTCGCTCGCAGACATGGATTCTCACGGGCCTGCCCGGCCGCTGAGCTAAGTCGTTCGGTGATCCGCACGTCCCCTCGCTCGGCGCGGGTCTCCCGACCCCGCCGCTTCGATGGACCGCAGGTCTCCCCGAAACAGGCAACGCGCGAGTGAAGCCAAACAATGTTACATGATCGGTGAACCCAACGGAGGAGACCTTCGGTCATTCCAGCGGCGGGGCCAGGAGACCCGCGCCGAGCGCGTGCGGAGCGTGAGGCGCTGAGTCTGATCCACCGTCAGCGAGCCCAAGGCCAAGCCGCGAGCGAATGGCTCGCCGCCATCGCGGCGGACCAGACCCTCACCGAGCCAGTCTGCCAACGCGCCCTCCAATGGCAGCCGTAGTGCGTCAAAAGTCGGGACTGCCGTCAGGTACTCGCTGTAGCTATGCTGCCATCGCAAAACCACCGATCACAAATCCAAAGGCGTTTCACGGAGCCAGACCATGATGCAACAAATTGAGGCGATCTACGAGGATGGCATCCTGCGACCCAGTCAGCCGCTGCAACTCGCTCAACATGAGCGCGTTCAAATCCTGGTTCTCCCGAAAGGCGACGATGATTTGTTTGATTCGGATTTCGCGATGGATCAGAACCCCGATTTGGCTCCCAGCTTGGAAGAGGTCCGAGCCAGCCTCGCCTCGATTCAAGGTTCCATGGACGCGGCTATCGACGAACTCCGTGGAGAGTTCTAATTGATGACGAACTACTTCGATACGAGCGCTCTCTGTCGGCACTACCACCAGGAACCTGGTTCCGACGTGGTTGACCAAGTGCTGTCCGAAGCTGGGGCCACTCACATCGTTTCGTGGCTGACGGTGCTGGAAACACAGTCGGCATTCGCCCTCAAAGTCCGCACTGGTGAGATCACGGAGCAGACGTTGGTGGGACTTCGGTCACGTCTGCGTGCGGACGTTGTTCAAAGGAAGCTCCAGGTCGTGCGAGTGCTGCGACGTCACTACGACCGAGCTGACAAATTGCTCCAAACATATGGCCCCACAATCAGGTTGCGAACACTTGACGCACTGCACTTGGCCATCGCGTTGGACCTGCAAGCTCAAGGTCGCGTTCAAAACTTGGTGACCGCCGATACCGCCATGTCCACCGTGGGAAAACTCGAAGGTTTGATCATCCTCAACCCGCTTTCGCCAAGGAACGGAGTCTGATCCACAGTCTGCGAGCCCAAGGCCAATCCCCGATCGAATGGCTCGCCGCCATCGCAGCGGACCAGACCCTCACCGAGCCAGTCCGCCAACGCGCCCTCCAATTCGCCCGCGAATGGCAGCAGCAGGTTGGGACTCCGTCCCGACCTGCATGGCAATGTTGAACACACGTCGTCGATACGACAAAGGCTTGTGCATTCTTGATTCACAAGCGGGGCGGGACGGAGTCCCAACCTACCAAAGGCGAATGGCTTGCCAACACGGCGGCGGTGATGACCATCTCGACTCGGTATCGCGGAGCGAGTCCGGCTTGCACGCACGCTCTTGCCGGAGCATGGCCTTCGGGGACCCAAGTGTCCCACAAAGCATTGAGGGCAGGGCCGTCCGCCAAATCAGACAAGTAGATCAACACCTGCAACAAGCGGGTTCGATCGCTGCCGATCAGCGCGAGCCGTCCGTCGATTTGAGCCAACACCTGCGCCACCTGCCCATGAATGTCTTGTTCCGGATCGTCAGCGACTTCGACAAAGTGCGCCGTCCCTTGATGAATGACCGCGTCTGACCAACGTCGAGTGACACCATGCCGCTGAATCTCGCTCATCTTATTTTATTCCGTGAGTTGTTATTGATCATCTGCTTTGAGCGGTTCAGAAACGCTGACCACATCATTGTTGCTTTGTTGTCTTTTGCTTCGAGGAAGTGATCTTTTCGCCAATGACTTTGGGTCAGTGGGTCCCGCGCTTCAGCACTACCCAATTTCCAAAGCGCTTCCGTAGTGCAGAAGCGCGGGAACCACCGAGGTAAACTCGGTGGCGTGAAAAATCACAATCTCACCGCGATAGACAACAAGGCTCGTTCGCAAAGCTGCCTCATAGGCCGAAGTTACATTGCTTCAATGCGTCGCACAGCAGATCGATGTGCGCTCGCGTGTTGTAAAGGTAACACGAAACGCGCAGCAGTCGCTCGCCACGCCAGTGCACGATGGGGACTTCGATACCGAACTTCCCCCATAAGGGATTTTGCAATTGGTCACGGATTCCCTGTCGTGGAGCAGGCTCGCCGGTGGAAGGGAGCGGCAGTGCGATCATCGAACCGTACCATTCGCGACTGTCCGGAGTCGGCGGTTCCAGTCCCGTCAGTTCCACGATCCGCTGCCGCGCGTATTGAGCGAGTTCGTGTGTCTGCTGTCGAAACTCTTCAACACCGAATCGTTCCAGAAATTCGATCGCAGTTGGGATCGCCAAGAATGCGGCCGGATCGCGTGTCCCCAGCCAGCGAAATTCATCCTGCCAATGAGCCGATCGACCAGACAGGCTCCCTCCCCAACTCATCACCGGCGGCGTGAGTTGTTGTTGTCGCTTCTTGGCGACGTACAAGAAGCCGCTGCCGAACGGAGCGCTCAACCATTTATGGCCGCTCGCGCAATAAAAATCGCAACCCAGCTTCTTGAGGTTAAGCGGCATCATTGCCAAAGCATGCGGCCCATCAATGCAAACGGGAACGCCTCGCTTCGTCGCTTCACGACAAACAGCCTCGACCGGAAAGATCACCGCGGTTGGGGACGTGATGTGACTGACAATAATCAACTTCGTCCGCTCCGTCACCGCGTTCATGACCGCTGCGACTTGTTCGTCTGCATTCGCCACCGGGCGAGGCATCGGCTGAATGACGATCCGTGCGCCCACACGTTCTGCCGCTCGCCGCCAAATACGCATCACGGCACCATACTCTTGATCGGTGAAGAGGATTTCGTCACCAGGCTTGAGTGTGGCCGAAACGCTCTCCGCAACAATGTTCATCGCGACGGTCGCGTTATCGCAAAACAACAGATCATTGCCGTTCGTTCCGATGAACTTGCCGAGCTTTTCAGCCGCTTCGTCCAATGCGGTTTCCATCTGCCGCAGATAAAAATCCATCGGTTGCGATTCGAGCCGTTCCGACCACGCATGCCGAGCGTCACGCACACAGCGCGGGGATGGCCCAAATGACCCGTGATTGAGATAAGTGACACCGGCAGGAATCGACCATTCGTTCGAGAGATCGCCGCTGAGTTGTGAGGTGGAAGTCGTCAGAGTCATGTGGAACTCATACAAAAGTTAGGAGCGGTTGATGATCATGTCGGTGACTCAACTGATCTCGAAACAGATACCCGGCCGAGCTTGTCTCGGTGGTGAAGAGAGTCACTCACTAGCCGACGCTTCCAAGGCGAGGGATGATCCGCACCCATCTCCTCTCATGCAACACCATCAGGAGCCTCTCATGAATCTTTCTGAACTCAATATCTCGGACCTGATCACCGAATATCTTCACGGCCCACAACTTCTTTGTGAGGCCGTCGCGGGTATGACCAAAGACGAAGCGGTGGCTCGCCCTATTTCTGGGAAGTGGAGCACGCTCGAAGTAGTCGCACACCTTGCCGACTTTGAACCCGTTTACGCCGATCGCATGAAGCGCACGCTGGCCGAGAACGAACCGACTCTCTTTGGCGGAGATCCCGACAAGTTCGCCGCACGACTCGCGTATCACGACCGGAATCTCGAAAGCGAATTGAAGTTGATTGACATTGTCCGCCAGCAAATGGCAACGATTTTGCGAACAGTTCCCGCAGCCGACTTCGAACGAGTCGGTCGTCACAGCGAAGCTGGACCGCTTACCCTGCGAACGTTTTTAGAGCGAATCACAGGACACATCCCGCATCACCTCCCGTTCATCGCAGAAAAACGCAGAGCACTCACGGAAACTCTCAGCAGATAATGCGGCTTCCCATGCGTTGGCGAGGAGTCTGATATGCAAAAGCAAGAGAGTTTGCACATCGCAGCGACAATCCGAGCGATCATTGCTCTCGTCGCGGCATCATCGATCATTGCATCGGCACTCGCAGCGGATAGACCCAAACCTGCGACCGCGATGCGACCAGTCGTCGATCAAGTCGCAGTACGAAGCGGGCCGAAGCTACGTGGGATGTTGTTCGCTCAAGCGGAAGACAAATCGGTCACGCTGTTGGTTTCGGCCAGGTGGCTCAAAGGAGCAAACCCTGAATCGTTCACAAAGCAGCGACAGAAGACGATCGACTTACATAAGTTGGCTTCGGAACACGCCACCGATCGCCTCGATAAAGAATTGGGGACGTCACTGCCCGATCCATTGAAAGCATTTCTCAAGCAGCAGCGTGATGAAATTCAAGAAGAGATTGACAACGTAGAGAAACTCGAGCCCGATTTCTTGTGGATCGCGCTCACTGGTCGTGAGATCGAACGGATCGACGCCACGACTGTAGAGCGTCGCCAACTGCTGGCGTGGGCGTGGACCGAAAAGCTCGACCGCGCGGAAACTCGCGACGTTGAAGATCTTCAAAAGGAGTTGAAGGCCCGAGCGGTTGAACCCGTTTCGTGGCCGCTGTCCTTCGTCGAACGACTTCCCGCACGCGACCAAACGGACAATGAGTGGTCCGCTCGAATCGCGGTTGCCGAGTATGCCTTGAGCACGCCAATGGACTTCCAAGGAACCGGTGATGTGCTGATTCGAGCGGGACGTGACGTTCCAGCGGACTTCGCTCCGTTGCTCGTGAACATGCTCCGCAAGCAACTGCAATCACAACTCGGCGACTTGTTCGGTGATTCTCGTCCGGCCCCCCCGAAGAACAACAAAGCGGCTTTGGCTGAGTCGCTCAAAACGGCAATTCAAGCCGCTGAAGCGGAGAAGCGTCGCAGCTTTCGAGTGACGCGAATGCAGCAGTCCGATGACCTTTCGGCAGTGACCGTCACGACTCAGTTTGTCGCGAAAATGTCTGATGGCTCGTGGGAAGTGGTGTTCCAACACAACGAACGAGCCGACGCCAAACAAGCTCGCCCCGATGCCGAACAACGTATTCAACAAGACCCACAGGTGAAAAAAGTTCTCGACCTCACACGCCAACTTGGCGGAGCGGCGGACGATCAAATCCAACAAGCCATCCGCTTCGGAGCAGCCACCATGTTTGGTCAGTCAGCGGCTGATCGCGAGTTCGCAGCGTTCCGTGATCGGTATCTCAAGTCGCTGACGAAGCCTCCGCTGAACATCAATGCGAAGCCGTAGATGCTTCAACGCAAAGTCGCAAAGAAATTGCTTTGCTCTCTGCCCACTCTGTTCGATCAAGTCGTTCGAATTGAAATCTCTTGCAGCGGCACCGAGGCCGCAGGGAACGCGTGTTAGATTTTCTCAGCGACTTCCATGCCTCAGCGGGAAAGTTTGTCCTTCAGCATGGGTGGCTGACATTCATGATCTTGAACGACCGCAGTTCTGACATTCATCGCGCAATTGCGTTGAAAATTCCGTTGCGGAAGAACCTCAACTCCCTTCGCCCGCCCCGGTCATGCGGCCGATCCAGGCTCCGGTGCCGATGTCTTTGATTCTGTCACCGACCGACGGGCTCTCTTCGCCATCGGCTCGCTGGCCGCTAAATGTCGAGAGCCAAAACTCGATCGTGATGACCACGAGCAGCAAATAAATCAGCGGACGCCAGACTTCGTGTTCTTGGCCGATCGAGCCATGAAGCTGCTGTGTTTCGGCGGATGCGTCGATGACTTGTAGCTCGACGTTGGGCAACAGCTCTTTCAATTGCGGTTCGTCGATCATCGTGAAATTGGATTCTTCTTTGGACAAATTCACGGCGAACGCCAGCGATTCAAACTTCGGCTGTTCAATCCGACCACCGCGCACATCGACCGCATAAAAGCCTTTTTCTGCCGTTTGCGTGAATGCTCCAACTTGGCGATTGACCGATTTCTCAAACGTGACTGCCAAGCGATGGCCGGACACGTCGGTGACTTCCGCCTGCAGGTTTGGCCACGTCTTCGCGACCGAAATTTCTGCGACGCCATTCGCTGGAACGACAGAAGGACCTTCGACGCCACCACGCTGTCGCACATGGCTCATCAATCGCAAGACGAGCGGCACGAACTCCGGCTTCAGTGGCAGGTTGCCCCACTTCGAGGTCATCGGGAACGCAGCCAGCACAACGCGACCGTCGCCGAAGCGGCTCTCCACAATCGCAGCGGTCCCATTAGAAAACTCGATCAACGGCCAAGTACTGCCTCGCTCATCAGGCAGCTTGAGCGGGAAGCGGCGATAGACCGAGACCTTCGTCAGATACCGTGCGTCACGATTCTCAAAGACAGACAAGACTGGATGCGCGAAGTCGATTGCTGCGAAGCGTTCAAAGGTCGCAGAGTCGTTGATGTCACCAGCAGCTGGCTGTAATTGAGCCGCAGTCAGAAATTGATCGGTTGTGCCAGGAACTGCGAAGAACGGCTTGTTGTAGCGATCTGGATTCACTTGATCGCCCGGCAGAATCATCAGTCCGCCGCCGCGAGTCGCATGATCGCGCAGCAACGCAAACTGCTGATCGTTGAGTTTGCCGCAGTTCGCCAAGATCACGACTGACGCATCCTTCAACGTCTCGGCATTCACCTTGTCTTCCGAAAGTTCGACGATATCTAAAGACTTCACAAACCGACGATCGGCTTCGGTTGTGAGCGGCGAAGAGGCAGGTTGCCCTTTCCCATTGGCTGTTGTTTTCTTCGGGTCAAACTCTTCCGCAGGACGCTCAGTCGCCGTGAGTGCCGTTCGCAGATAAAGCGCTTCGTTGTCGAACGGATCAGCCGCCGGATTGCCATTGACGATGACCACTCGAACTTGAGGCTCGACAGTCAACGTGAAAAGAAAAGAGTCGTCATCGGGAAAGCGATCGGATGAAATTTCAAATCGACCGCGCATGACTCCGGGGTCTTGCGGCACGTAGAGAAAACTGGCGTTTGCTGTTTCGCTCGGCTTGAGTGTCAGGCTCTTACGGCTGATTTCCTTATCGTCGATGAACAGGCTGACGATGACATCATCCGGCTGTGTCTTCGAGTAATTGACGACGCGCGTTTTCAGCGGCAGTGGCAGACCTGCGATCGCTCGGTGTTGTTCCGGTACCTCGCCCACAACCGCTCGATTCGGGATCTCACCTTGCTTTGATCCGACATCAATCACAAACAATCGAGTCCCCGCGGGCATCATGCCATCAGCGGGCTGCTCTTTGAGTTCTCGCCAGCCGCTGGCTTGTGAGTCGGTGAAGAAATAGACCCACGGCTTCACCGCGTTTGGCGAATTGCCGCCAAAGAGCTGCGTGAACGTCGCAAACAAATTCGCTCGCGATGGGCTCGTCTTCAGCGAGGCGACTCGTTGCTTGAGCGAATCGGTATCGGCGGTGACTCGCGTCACGATCTCTTCCGGTTTCGCGGCGACTCGGACAACGGTCACTCGATCATCGCGTCCGAGCTTGTCTACAACCGCTGAAGTTGCCGTCTTTGCTCGATCAAACGCAGACACGCCGTCCGTTACTGCGTTCATACTAGCCGAGCAGTCGACCAACAAAAACACGTCGCGACCACCACTTGATCCGAACATCGCCTCCCAATGTCGAACCATTGGTCGCGCGCATGCGAGAATGAGCATCAGCAAGAACAACGTGCGTAGGAACGCAATCAATGCGTCCATGAACTTCATCTGCCGCCGTTGCTGAATGTAGCTATCGAACAAGAATCGAAACGTGCTCAACTCAACCGTTCGCAAACGATGCAACGTCAACAAGTGCAACAACACCGGCACAGCCGCGAGCGGTATGAACCACGCAAACAGGCTGAAGTGCATCAATTCCATGTGGTAAATTCCCGACGTTGGAAAGTTCTAGCGGTGAGATCAAAAAAAGCCGTTCGCAAGCAAATTGAAGGGTCGCAGTATCCGGCTGCATTACAACAAACGCAAGTTGCAGTGGCGCACGCGGCTC
This sequence comes from Planctomycetia bacterium, assembly GCA_026400935.1. Lineage (GTDB taxonomy): Bacteria > Planctomycetota > Planctomycetia > Planctomycetales > Planctomycetaceae > SXKJ01. The sequence continues at coordinate 13,745 of JAPLNX010000326.1, forward strand.
GCGTGCTTCAGTTCCTGACTAGCTGTCTCGCGAGTCGCGTATACCACAACTCCAGCGTGTCAGTACCCGTTGAGAAAAGGGCCCGGATGCCGTGACTCGTAGCCGCCGAGCCGCAGGACCGACGACGGTGAATTCGATTTGTAGCCGGTCACGCGGCAATACCGACTCGACGCGATCGGCCCATTCGACGAAACAGACGCCGTCGCCACCGAAGTATTCCTCAACGCCCAGATCCGCAAATGAAGAGGCGTCTCGCAAGCGGTACGTGTCGAAGTGATAAACCGGAATGCTGCTGTCGTATTCCTGAATCAGCACGAAAGTCGGACTGTTGACCGAAGTTGGATCGGCCCCCAAGGCCGTCGCCGTCGCGCGCACGAGCCGTGTCTTGCCAGCACCAAGTTGGCCGATTAATCCGATAACCAACCCCGGTTCGATGACCGACGCTAGCAGTGCCCCCAGCGCGTCAGTGTCCGACTCGGAGTCGGCTTGAAGTTCAAGAACAGATTCCGAAAGGTCACTCACGCCAAAATCTCTTTCACGACGTGCCCATGCACGTCAGTCAGCCGCATGTCTCGTCCGCTGAAGCGGAAGGTTTGTCGCGTGTGATCGACGCCGAGCAAGTGCAACATCGTCGCGTGCAGGTCGTGCATTTCCAGACGATCTTCGACGACCTTGTAGCCGTATTCGTCGGTCGCTCCATAGACCGTGCCTCCTTTAATACCGCCTCCCGCCATCCAGATTGTGTAGCCGAACGGATTGTGATCGCGGCCGTCGCTCCCTTGCGCGAACGGAGTGCGGCCAAACTCGCCCGCCCAGACGATAAGCGTGCTGTCGAGCAATCCGCGCTGAGCCAGATCGGCCAGCAGTGCGGCGATCGGTTGATCGACTGACAGCGCGTTCTTGCTGTGTCCGTCTCTCAGGCTGACGTGCTGATCCCAGCGATCGCCGTTGCCTCCCGGACAAGTCAGCTCGATGAACCGCACGCCCCGCTCAACGAGCCGCCGAGCCAACAAACAGATGCGGCCGAACGTCCGCGTGTTGCCGAACTCCGCTTGCAGGCCATACGCATTCTGAGTCGCTTCGGTCTCGTTCGACAAGTCCATCAACTTCGGCACCGCCATCTGCATCCGCGCGGCGAGTTCATAGTTCGCGATCGCCGATTCGAGTGCATCGACCGGCCCGGTCTGTTCCAGCAGCTTGCGGTCGAGCCGCCTCATCAAGTCGAGCTTTCGTTGTTGTAATTCTGCGGTCGGCTCCGCGCGTTTGATGTTGGAGACCGGCGGATCTCCCGCCCCAAACACGCTGGCTTGATAACTTGCTGGCAAGAAGCCGCTGTTGAAATTGTCGGCTCCGCCCGGCGGAGTCAGCCCGCCATTTAGGACAACGAACCCCGGCAAATCCTGGCACTCGCTACCGAGCCCATAGCCGACCCACGCCCCCATGCTCGGCCGGCCTTGCTGACCGTGTCCGGTGTGCAGGAAGTAATTCGCGTTCGTGTGCTCTGGAAACTGCGACGTCAGCGACCGCACGACCGCCAGCTTGTCGACGTGCTCCCCGATAAAGGGAAACAAGTCGCTGACCGGAATGCCGCTCTGCCCGTATTGCTTGAACTTCCACGGGCTGGCCAGCGTGTTGCCGATGTTGTTGAACTGCGTCTTCTCGATCTTCAGCCCGAAGGGTTTTCCATTCTCTTTGTCGAGCCGCGTTTTCGGATCAAATGAATCGACTTGTGAAACGCCCCCATCCATATAGAGGAATATGACTGACTTCGCCCTCGCATCGAAGTGCGGCTTTCGCGCGGCAAACGGATTCCGCTCGCTCGACGAAACCGCCTCGGCCCCGAACGCCGAATCGCCCAGCAACGAGGCCAACGCAACGGCCCCGAAGCCAGTCGAACAAGTCGTCAACATCTCCCGCCGAGTGGTCGGCGGCGAAACAAATTGCTGGCAGTGATGCAACACGTCAATTACTCCAAATCATCCGATGGCAGAGGGCTCTTCAAACGCGTCGTCCAATACCGCGGCATACGGCTGGGGTGCGCGATGGCAATGACCCGGACTTGATTCTCAATCAGTTCAAACAACACTTGATGCGGGAATCGCTTGAACGGCGCTCGTCGCAGATCTCGCCGAGCGGGAGCCTCCTCGTACCGAGGGAATCGTTTCGCGTTCTGGCGAAGCTCCTCAACGAGGTGATCGACTTCGTCCAAGAACTCCAGCCCCAAACCGGCCTGGCGATCTTCGTACCATTCCGCAACCTGGGCCAATTCCTCTCTCGCCGCGTCTTGCCACCGAACTCTCATGACAACGTCCGATTCAGCAGGCGTTGCCGAACTTCCTCACGGACTTCTTCCCAATCGGAAAGACAACTGGGATCACGTTCGGCCTCATCGATTCGACGCTTGATCTCCGCGACAAACTCCGGAGAGTCCGCGAATAACAATCCGTCTTCAGCGAAATTGTCGCCCAAGCTTTCACACGCTTTTTGAATCAACTCACGTCGATCTTCAATTGGAAGCTGCAAGACGGCATTCAATAGTTCCGTGGTACTCATAGTTTGGTTCCTTACTTCGGAAGACAACGTGTGTCAGGAATGACGAACTGTTGTTTGGAGTATTCCAACACAGCGACCGCTTGCTCGCGAGTCACGTCAGGGAAGCAATCGAGAAAATCGTCGAGGTTCAGCCCGGACTTCAAGTTATTGAACAAGGCATCCACAGGGCAGTGAGTCCCCGCGAAACACGGCGATCCATTCATTCGTTCGGGATCAACCCAGACCGGTAAGCTCGCGGGATAATTTTGGCCGAAGCTCATCATGATCGGTCCCGACCAAGCGGAGTAGCGTCTTGATTTTGACGGCTGTATTGAAAATCGAATCGAACTGAATTCATAAGAAAGTCTACCAACACGGCACATACAACTCTGCGGTGAGTATGACTTTCGACGGACGATCGACTCGGAGGTCCAGCACGACATGGCCTTCCTCAATCTTGTCGGCAACACCGACGCTAACGCTTTCGTAGTTCGTGTTCCTTTTCCCGGCGTCGAGTAAGTCCTGCCACAGTTCATCGGAAATGCGACCGAAAAGTTGGCCGTGACACATCGCGTCAACCAATCGATGTCTTGGAAGCACATTCTCCGGTTGCAGGTCCATCACGCAAACGTTCGGGCAGATTTGATTCAGTTGCTTCAGGCCGGCGTCTGTGACTTGCGTGCCGTTCAAACGCAAGAGGCGGAGGCGTTTCAGGTCTGCAAATGCCGCTAAGCCAGCATCCGTAATTTTGGTGTTTGTCAGATCGAGATAAACGAGTTCGTCGAACTTCATCGCCAAAAGTCCGACGTCAGTAACCGCCGTGTCTGTCAAGACCAATCCGTGAGGGCTGTATCGAATCATTTTCAGGCCATCGTCGGTGACTTGTGTGTTCGTGAGATTCAAGACTGTCGGACCGGAGATGTATTCGCCACCCGGCTGACCCTTGAGGTCCACTCGTTCCGAAAACGTTTCAAAGATCGAATCGCCAAGATTCGTGTGAGCCAATGACAGATACCCAAGCTGCCATTGCTTGAAGCGATGTAGCCGAGGAAGACTCGCGTTCGTCACTTGAGTGTGTGACAAATCCAGATGACTTACCCAACGGTCGAAGCGTGACAAATCAAACGCCGCGTCCGAGGTGTGAGTTTCATTGAGCCTTAGACCGAGCGTTCCTTCGTTGGCTTCCATCAAAGCCCGGACGACGGAGTCGGAAACTCCGGAAGCAGAGAAGTCAGCAAGTGTGTATCGCTCAAGTGGCGAAAGTCGTTCGACATCCTCAACTGTCATGCTGTCGCTGGAGTGACTTTCAAGCAGGACAACATCATCACCAAGTCGCACGAGACTCGTGCCGTGACGCTCCAGTTCTTGCACAAATTGCTGCGTTCGCCATGCGGAGTAGCCTCGTACTCCCGCGCCACTCACAAGCACGATGAGCAAGCACCACAGCGATCGTCGCCAGATTGGCTTCATGGAGGGCTCACGAGAAAGTCACTTCACGAACACGAACTCTTTGACATTGAACAGCACGTGGCAGAGGTCGGTCCAGACTTGGGCCTGTTTGGGCCAGACGTCAGCAGGAAGGTTGTAGGACTTCGCTTGTTCTTGCAGGAATGCGGTCGCCTCCGCTTGTTCGACGGTGCTCGGCGAGCGGGTGAAGGCGTCGAGATACAGCCGCTCGATCCGTTGCTCCGGCGCGAGGTCGGGTTGTTCCTTCAGCGCTCGTTCGGCCCAGCGTTTCGACATGTCGAGCACGAACGGGTCGTTCAACAGGATCAGCGCTTGAGCGGGGACGTTCGAGACATTGCGGCGACCGATCCCCGTGAACGGGATCGGCGTGTCGAAGGCGAGCATCATCGGCGACAGGAAATTGCGGTTGACCGAGATGTAAATGCTCCGTCGTCCGTCGCCGTCGAGCGGGCCGCTGTTGCCCGGTCGGCCGCGGCCCTGCATGAACGCGGTCAGATGAATCGGCACCGGCGGGCCGAGCGTCTTGCGGTCCAACCGGCCGGCGATCAGCAGCATCGAATCGCGGATCGCTTCTCCTTCCAGCCGATGCAGCGGAGCACGGTGCAGCCACAGATTCTGTGGATCGAGTTCGTTCGCCTTCACCGCGTCGTAGCCGAACTCGTGAGAGTTCGGACGGTCTTTCGCGCCAGCCTCCGAAGTCTCACGACTTCGGCTACGTGACGAGTCGGCATCGCTCGCCATTTGCCATGTATTCGTCAGCACGATCCGTCGAATGAGTCGCTTCAATGACCAGCCGTCGGCGACGAACGATCCGGCGAGATGGTCGAGCAGCTCCGGGTGAGTCGGCTCCTTGCCGAGCACTCCGAAGTTATCGACCGACTCGACGAGACCTCGACCAAACAGGTGATGCCAGACTCGATTCACTGCGACTCGCGGGACAAGCGGATTTGTTTTCGAGTCGATCATCCGCAGTGCGAACTGCAATCGTCCGCTGCCGTCTGTCTCGCTCAATGGTGGTAACGCGAGACCGCCAAGTGCTTCGAGATCGCGGCGAGCGGCGAGCGGGCCGAGATTTTTGTGGCTGCCTCGAATGAAGATGTTTTCGTCGATGCCGTTGCCGTCACAGATCGCGATCGAACGCATCGGATCGGGAATCGCCACGTCCGGTTCGGGCGAGCGGGGCGGTGTCTGTTCTCCGGCGAAATCGACAAGCGGAATCAGGGCGGTCGCCAATTTCTCCGCTGACTCAATCGACGCGTCGCCGAGCAGCTTCGCATGGCTCGGATGCGGAGCGGTGATCGGTTCTGGACCGCCGTTGCTGAAACGGATTTCCTCGCAGGCAATCCAGCCGTCGCCGTCGTCGATCAGTTCGATGTAGGCTCGGCGGCCGAGATGGTTTTGCAGATCGCCCCCCTCGCGCATCCAGACCCATTTGCCGTCGGTGTTGACCTCAAAGGTCGTTCCGCCGAACAGCAGGCCGCTGAAATCCATCATTTGATAGCCGTCGAGCACCAATCGAATCCGCCCGTTCTTTCCGGCGACTCGATACAGAATCTGCGGCTGCGTGATCGTGAATGTCGGCGACCGCAACACGCCGCGCAGCCGCGGATGCAGTTCGCCGCTGTGAGCGATGCCGCTGGCGTTGGGTTGGTCGCCGAAGCTCCAGCCGGTTGCGAACCAGGTTGAGGATGCCAATTTTGGATTTTGGATTTTGGATTTTCGATCTGAACCCTGCTCGCCGCCGTTCTGAAAATCCACAAACTTCACGGACGAAAAATCCGCGAACAACTCGGACTTCGCCGCAGCTTCTCCAGCACGCTTGTGTTCGGCAGCTACACGGTCAGCCATTTGTTGCTTCTTCGCGGCGAACTTTTCTCTGTCGCTTGCGTCAGCAGGGAGTGAAGCGAACTCATGCCACAGCCACAGCGGGTGAGCGGGGGATTTGACGGCGTCCGAACGCAGCTCGCTGACCCAGCGATGCAGCGTGTTCAGATCCAAGTTCCGTTCGCGAGCGACTATCTCGACCGGTCGCCGCGTCGTCAGTCCTTTGCCGTTTGAGAAGACGATCTGGTCGAGGTTGATGTGTCCCCAACCCCCTTTGTGATCGTCGATCACTTCCAGCACAGCCTCTTTGCCGAGCCACTGCGTCACGTCCCACGCGGCGGGTTCCAGTCGTTCGTCGTTCTTCCCGGTCCCGGTCTGCACCAGTTGCCCGCCGACTTTCAAATTGAAACAGGTCATGCCGGTGTGATTGCCCCCGCCGATCAAGAAGCGGATCGCGGAATGCCGGATGACGAACGGTTTCGAGGTCAGCTTTCCGGTGTGACCGTCGTTGCCCAAGTACGAATTCAACAACCGTTGTCCCTCGAACCCGGCGACGGGCATTTGATTCTTCGCCGCCCCCGCTTCCGTTCGTTCAAACGCGGGACCGACCGCGATCCACTTGTTGGAAAACCGCTCCGTCTCGAAATCATCGAACACTTCGTCAGCTATCGCGGAATCGTTCGCGCTGTCACTCGGCTTCGGCGTGCCGTGCAACACCTCGCGAGCGGCGAGGAGATAGGCCGCTACGTTTTCGGACGTCACGGTTGCTGCCGCTGCCGTAGTCGCAGTGCGTCGCTTCTTCAATTCCGTTACCGCCGTCGCGATCTTCCCACCTGGATCGAGATACGCCGTCTGCCGCCGCGAACTCTGCATGAACCCGGCCAGCGCGTAATAGTCGCGCGTGGAAATCGCATCGAACTTGTGATCGTGACACCGCGCGCAAGCTACCGTCATCGCCAGAAACGTCTTCGAGAAGACATCCAACTGATTGTCGATTCGCGCGGCCTGTTCCCCCTTCGCATCAACCGGCGCGTGCTTGTCTTCACCGAGAAACCAGAAGCCGGTGGCGATGAGGGATTCGTTATAGCCTTCGGTCGGGTGGCGGCGAGCCGCCAACGTAGACCGGTCACTTCGTGACCGGAGATTCGACTCACGGAGTGAGTCGTTTACATTGGACATCAAATCCCCCGCGACATGCTCGACAACAAACCGGTCATACGGCACATCCGCGTTGAGCGCGCGAATGACATAGTCACGATACTCAGGCGCGTGATGCAGCGGGTAATCGAATTCATGGCCGAGCGTCTCGGCGTAGCGGACCAGGTCAAGCCAATGCCGTCCCCAGCGTTCGCCGAAGTGCGGCGAGTCGAGCAAACGATCGACAACGCGTGCGAGTGCTTCGCGAGTCGGAGCGGTGTCGGCGACAAACTCGTCGGCTTCGGCCAGTGTTGGCGGTAGACCGATCAGCGCAAAGTAAACTCGTCGCACCATCGTGCGACGATCGGCGGGAGCGGTGTGAGACAAGCCGCGTTCTTGCAGCTTGGCCAGGATGAATTGGTCGATGTTGTCGGCGTCGCGAAACGCTGCGGCGTTCGACTTCGGGTCAGCCTGGAATGGCTGACGGACTTTCGGTGGCTCGAAATGTGAGATTGGTTTCCAAGCCCAATGCTTTGCTTTGCGTTCCGCGAGTGGGAACACGTCGAGCTTTTTGTCCTGAGCTGGATCATCCTTGCCGACGCTCCACGGAGCACCCCGCTTGACCCACTCAGTGAGTATTGCCACTTCGCCATCTGGCATGCGTGACTTCGGCGGCATTTCGAAATCGACGTAGTTGATCGCCTTGACCAGCAAACTTTCACCCGGCTTCCCCGGCACGATCGCCGCGCCGGAATCACCGCCGCGCAACATCGCTGCACGCGACGCGAAGCTCAGTCCCCCCTTCAAAACTTTCGTCTCCGGCCCATGGCACTCAAAGCATCGAGCCTCCAACAACGGCTTGACTTTCGTCGTGAAAAATTCGACGGAGGCCGCATCAAACACCGTCGTCTCTTGCGAGCCGGCTCGATCATGCGGCCACGCGATGAGGACCGCAACGCTCAAGCCGATCAAAACAAAGTGACGTTGAGCAAGCGTCATCATGACTGCGACTCCTGTTGGGGCGTAAGCTGTCTTATCCAATGGGCGATTCCGAATGGGACGCAGCAGGACAGAGCGGTCCAGGCAAACCACCATTGCCGCAATAAGTCGGCGAGCTGTATCCGCAAGACGAGATAGCCTGAGATTTGGTTTCCGAAACCGAGCAGTATCACTGGCGTCAACAAGCTGGAATTCAACGTGTCTTCTTCATCCTTGGAAAGTCTGCCGTCATTGTTTTCGCGAAGTCCCTTTTCAACAAAACGTCTCACCGACCATTCCGTGTGAATGCAAAAACTCAGCCCAATGATGATGAGCAGCGCGGCGATCAAGGTGGCAATGGCATATCGCATGAGAGACCTGAAGTCGGGAGAACGGCGGGGTCGAGAGACCCGCGCCGAACGCCACGGAGAATGGGCACTCTTGCCTGTTCCGCTTTTTACGAAAACCAAGGACGGGCAAGAGTGCCCATCCTCCAGAACTATTTCGCTAATTCTGCTTCGATCGCCTTCACGACCTCTTCCGAATCCGGTTGCACGCCGGTGCGGAAGCGGCCGACGATTTTGCCTTCTTTACTGATGAGGAATTTCTCGAAGTTCCACTTCACGGGGCCAGCGTCCTTCGCGAACGCTTCCTTCGACGTGAGTTCCTTGAAGAGGTCTGCGGCCTTCTCGCCGTTGACATCGACCTTCGAAAACATGTCGAACTTGACGCCGTAGTTCTTCTGGCAGAAGTCGGCGACCTCTTCATCGTTGCCCGGTTCTTGCTTGCCGAATTGATTACAAGGGAAGCCGAGGACGGCGAGACCCTTTTCGTTGTACTTCTCATGCAAGACCTCGAGCGGCTTGTACTGCGGAGTCGCTCCACACTGGCTGGCGACGTTGACGACCAGCAGCACTTTGCCTTTGTACTTCGAGAGGTCAACCTTCTTGCCGGTCAACGTCTTCATCTCATGCTTGAGCAACGGCGGGACGTCCGCTTTCTTTTCTTCGGCGGACACGAACACACCGGCGAACAACGCCGTCGATAACGCACAGGTTAGAGCAAGAACTAACGACTTCATGGCAGGTCTCCAAAATGGGGGGGAGTAAAGGTGGGACGACAAACGAGCTGCTTTCACGGTTGCCCTCTCGTAACAGCGAGAGGATTGCCAACGCACAACCGACACTCGTATCACTTCAAAGTGTCTCTGTGCGTCCGGCATTCGTCTCGCGGAGCGAAACGGCTACAACGACTTCAGCCACGAGAACAGCATATCTCCGATCTGGGCGTAACCGGAAGCGGCTGGATGGACGCCATTATTCAGTCGAGCGAGTTTTTCGTCGTTCGCCGCATTCGCCGAGACACTTTCTGTCGGGTAGTTGTGGAGGCAATCTAGGCCAATATACGTCGGGATGACGTAGAGTTTCTCCACATCACGACCAGCGTATTTCTCCAGCATTCGCTCGACCAGTCGATGTTGATTTCGCTTGTACTGCCAGCGCGTTTGGCCCGAACCGTAATTGGAACCGAAAGCATCTTGCGTCGCGGCGGGGGGCACAGGCAAGAGGATCGCGACCTTCGTCGACGGGCTTTGCTGACGCAGCATCTGCACTACCAAGTCCAGGTGCTTGAGCATGTCTTCGATCCCTGCTTCGATCGTTTCGTCGTTGAACGAAAAGATGTCGTTTGGGCCGAGGAAGATCGTCGCCACATCGGGAAAGCGGCCTTCATTCACGTCGCGGCAGTAACGCACGAAGTCGAGCTTCGGTTGGCCGTCGTCTCCGCGATACAGAAACGGGCTGCCTCGTTTGGCGTATTCGCCCGTGCGAGCGGTCTCGGCAAAGTGGGTCGCGAATCGCCGCGCCGTCCAGCCGCCGTAGCCTTCGTGACGATTCGGGTTCGGGTCGCCGAGCCAATGCGAGCCGATCAGCGACAGCTTGGGGTTTCCCGGTTTGCCGCTCAGTTCGAGCAGCCGTTGCGTGTAGACCGACGAGTGCGTCAGGCTGTCGCCGATGCAGAGGACGCTCAGCGCTTGCCCGTCGTTCCGATTGGCCGCGACAACTTTCACCACCGTCTTGGCGGAAGCGATCACGCGATTCTCGGCGTCGCGCACATCGAGCTGAAAAGGATGCTCGCCGACATCGGCTTCAGTCGGCGTCCATATCCAGCGTTCGACCTGTTGCCGTCCCTTCGAGCAAACCGCGTCAAACACAAAGTTCGCGGGGTTCACAACGAGGCATACATTGTCCAAGTAGACGTTGCATTCCAGCCCAACGACGGCAGGAATCGAAGCGGGAAGAGTCAGGCGGATGTTCACACCGGTTTGGGCGACTGGGGCTTTCGGCAATGCATCATCAGCGCCGGCATCCCGAGCAAAAACCAAAACCGACAATATCGACAGCACAAACACGCATCGTTTCATGATTTTACCTCTTGATGGCTTTGGGTGGCTTGCCGGAATGCAAGACCCTTTGATTCAACCGCGCTTCAGTAACTCAGTTCCCACTTCACGCAGGGTCGAGAGCAGTTCATCCAAATCGTCGGCAGTCGTTAGCGGATTGATGATCGTCACCCGCAATGCGCCGCAACCTCCGAGGTTGGTTTGCACGATGTAGAACTTGCCCGATTCAATGACTCGTCGACGCAGCTCCCGTTGAAACGCTCCGATTACTTCCAATGGAGCATCCTTCATTACGGTCGGAACGTGCCGGAATGCAACGATATTGCACTGCGGTTCGTGCAACGGCACGAAATCATCGGCAGCGAGCAGCTTGTTGTAGAAGACACGACCGAGATCGAATGTCACATCGACCAAGTCCTCGAACAAAGATTCTCCAAACAGAGACCACGTTCCCCACAAGCCGTAGGCCGCCGCTCGCTTCGTGCATTCGAGCGTCAACATGCCGCTGTCGTACTCAGCCATGCCGGGCGCGGACGGGTCGAACAGATACGGAGCATCTTGTCGAAACGTTTCAAAACGATGTCGCTTGTCGCGGTACAACACGAACGCGCACAGAGCGGGTACGAACATCATTTTGTGAGCGTCCCATACGACGCTGTCGGCCTGATCGACACCATCCAACAGATGACGATATCGTCGACTCATCAATGCTGCTCCGCCGTGGGCCGCATCCACATGCATCCAAACTCCGTGCTTGCGACAGACTGCGGCGACATCGCGTAATGGATCAAACGCACCAATCGGTGTCGCACAAGCACAGGCCGATACAGCGACGACCGGATGCCCTTTCGCTTTCAACTCGGTGATCTGCTCATCGAGTCGCTGCGGATCAAGCTGACGATGGCTATTGAGTGCCGCTCGCAAAACTTGCTTCGTACCAAGCCCGATAATCCCCGCCGCTCGCGCGACGGAATAATGAGCGTCGGCTTGCACGATCACCGTAGGACGGTTTTTCAAACCGTTCGAACGTTTGACGTTGTCGTCCTCAGTGAGCGGATTGGATGCCCCGTTTTTGAAAACCGGGCTACGGTTTGCATCACTTTCAAACCCGACGCCATCTTCCCACGAACCGCCCAACATCACATTCCGAGCGGTCAGCAATGCGGTGAGGTTTCCCAGCGAACCACCATGCGTTACCAGACCCGCGAAGTTGTCTCGTTGCCAACCAATTTGTTCGCCCAGGCGATTGACCAAAGCCCGTTCGACAGCAGTCGCCCACGGGCCCATTTCGTAAATCGCCATCACTTGGTTCGTGACCGCTCCCACTGCATCAAACAACCCGGCGATCGGCACCGGGGCCGGAACCTGATGTCCGATGTAATGCGGATGATGCAGATTGTGCCCGCGATCAAGCATTTGCTGCACGATCGAAGCGAAGCGGTCTGTGTCTGATGGTGGACTTCGCTCTTCCTCTAAGTGACTCGCAGCATGAGCGATGGCAGACGCTTTTCCTGTCGATGAATCACAAGCGAGAGAAGAATCAGACGTCTCTGGAAGCGATCGCCCTTGTTCACAATTCGGGTTACTCAACGGGGCCTCATTCAACCACCTCGCGGCTTCTGCGATGTTCGCTTCCGGTTCCGCCCAATTCAGAACTCGCGTAGACCGCTGTTGAACGTTGTCGAGATGCGTTGAAAGCAATTCCGCCCACCTGCTTGCCGCCGCACGAAATCGCTGCGGATCATAAATCGCTTTCAGGCGTGCCTGAGTCGCACTGAAACTCGCTTCATCTAACATCGAACAACTTTCCGAAGTGAGTTCACGGGGCAGGCTCCGTTTCTCACTCGTCCGAGGAGCAAGTGAGAAACGCAAGTGACTAACTCACGCTTGCTCGTCGGGCTAGTGTGAGATGAGCTACAACGAAAATACTCCGGTCGTTAGGCAAAGAACTTCGCAAACTGCGACTTCACGGCATTTAAGCCGGCATTGATGAAGCGTGAGTCGTTCGTCATCGACAGCATCCGACAGCCCTTTGAGAACATCATCTCGCAGTGCTCAGGCGTGGGAGTGACCGCTCCCCACGGCTTGTTGTGTTTGCGGCAGGCTGCGGCCACCTTGTCAATCGCCGCTTGACATTTTGGGTTCATGAAATCGCCAGTGACACCAAGAGCCTGACTCAAGTCGGACGGACCGACAAAAAGCAGATCGACACCGTCAATCGCCGCGATCTCATCCACGCATTCGACCGCTTCGAGCGTTTCGATCTGAATGGCGACCCAGCTCTTTTCGTTCGCTTCTTGCACGAACTTCGCTTGAGGTGTCAGCGTATAGCGACCATCGAAGCCACTATTGTTGAGACCTCGAAAACCGCGCGGCGCGAACTTTGACCAACGGACGATTTCCTCCGCTTGCTTCGCAGAAAAGACCATCGCTGCCATCACTCCGCCGGCTCCCGCTTCCAGACATTTCGTCACCAGCGCGTAATCGGTCGGGGCAATCCGAACGAAGCAATCGAGGTTCTGACTGCGAGCCGCCATGCAGGCGATTTCGAGTTTCTCCATTGAGAACCCAACATGTTCGTGATCCAACCACAAGCAGTCGAAGCCGCCGTTGAAACCGATCATGTTGATCACGTTGTGATGCAGCACTCGACCAATCGCCGCTGCTCGCACCGTTTCACCCTTCGCCAATCGCTCTCTTGTCCGTTGCATCGGAAACCTTTCACGAAAAAAAATCTTTCACCAATTCGAGCAGCAGGCTAAAGCCTGAACTCCGACTTTCCCAGCGAGGACACAAGGCGGCTCGCTCCTCTATCACCATGGCGTTCCACGCCAAATCGCTAAGATTGCAAGTATCCTCTCAACTGGCGCTCACTCATCATCAGTTGCAAACGATCTGAACGAACAACAGGTAGAGGAAAACATCGCCGGGAGATTCTCAATAGGGTGTGTTTTGGAAAGGCCCTTGGGGAATGGAATCCCAGCGATGATTCAGCATCACTCACGGCGAAGCAAGTCGTGTTACCGTGCAATCTGGCATCCGCCAATAACGCTCACCCGCACCGCCGTCGGAATTCTCCATTCTGGAAAAACTCGCGATTCATAATCCCGCCTTGGTCACGAAACCCTCGAACACTTGTGCCAAGTGCGCCTGAACTGCTCCTGCAGTCCACCGACATAACTCGACTCAGGCACCCACGCACTGCTTGATCCAACAACTCCCCCCGAGCTGCATCAGATGATGGCACATGCTCAATCGGTGAATCTCATCGCGTTTTGGTTGCTCGTGTCTATTGGCCCGGAGCCAATTCCTTGACGTACATGGACTTCAGGCGGAGAATCGCTCGACAACTCATTGGAGGCAGGTAACCTTGAGATCACGTTATCTGGGCCTGCCTGGAAGACACTTCCCATCGCGTGCGTGATCTGCAACATCATTTAGGGTGACAATATGTCTGACGACATTCTTAAAAAGTTGGTCAAAGACGGTGTGGTATCGAAGGATCAAATTCAGGAAGCAAATCAACTTGCTTCAACGCTTGGTATTCGGCCAGAAGAGGCTCTCGTTAAGCTGGGTTACATTGACGGAAACGAGATCAGCAGTCTGCAAGCATCAAAATTTGGCTTCGAAACTGTCAATCTGAACGGTCTTGAAATTCCATCAAGTGTCATTGAAATGATCCCAGAGTCAGTCGCGCGAGAAAACGTCGTGATTCCGGTGAGTCTTGACAGTGACGCACTGACCATCGCGATCAACGATCCAATGAAGTTCGAAGTTCTCGATAAGCTACGCTTCATTTTGAATCGCGAAATCAAAGTCAAAGTCGCGCCAAACGAGGCTATTCAGTCAGCCATTAATCGTCATTACGGACAAAGTGAAACGGAATCGGTTGACTCAATGTTGTCGGAATTCACCGAAACGCAAATCGACATCACGCAGACAGAAATCAAAGAGGCAGAGACTTTTGCGGGAGATGATGACAGTGCGCCGATCGTTCGATTAGTGAATTTGATTATCTCCGAAGCGGTCAATATGAGGGCCAGTGACATTCATATTGAGCCTTTTGAAAACCGAGTCCGCATTCGCTACCGCATCGACGGAGTCTTGGTTGAGCGTGACAGTCCACCGCGGCGATTGCTGGCGGCTCTTGTTTCTCGCCTAAAAATTATGGCGAATATGGATATCGCAGAAAAAAGGCGGTGTCAGGACGGGCGTATCAAAACAAGGGCGAACGGCAAAGAGTTTGACTTGCGAGTGAGCATCCTGCCATCAGTCTATGGCCAGGCGGTCGTGATGCGAATTCTTGATCGCGACAGCATTAAAGTTGGCATCCGAAATCTTGGTTTTAGCGAAGACAACTACCGGAAATTCCAAAACATCATTCGCCGCCCAAACGGTATTTTCCTGGTAACCGGACCAACCGGAAGCGGGAAGACGACGACCCTCTACAGTGCTTTGGGAGAGTTAAATCGACCAGACCGTAAGCTCATTACGGCAGAGGATCCAGTGGAATATTTGCTGCCGGGCATCAATCAAGTCGAGGTGAAATCCGCGATCGGATTGAACTTTGCTTCGATTATTCGAGCCATGCTACGGCAAGCTCCTAACGTCATTCTCGTGGGCGAAATTCGGGATTCCGAGACCGCCGAGATGGCAATTCAGGCATCCTTAACAGGACACTTGGTTTTCAGCACGCTCCATACGAACGATGCGCCTGGTTCTGTGACACGCCTGATCGACATGGGAGTGCAGCCATTTTTGGTTGCGTCCAGCGTCATGGCAGTCATGGCACAACGCCTCGCGCGTGTTGTCTGTGCTAAATGCAAGGAGCCGTATCGGCCCGATCAGTCCGAGCTGTCCCAATTTGGAATCACTGCCGACCAAGCGGCCGCAGGGACATTCATGCGAGGCAAAGGATGCAATAACTGTCAGCACACGGGATATCGAGGTCGCGTTGCAGTATTTGAAATGATGACGATGAATTCCAAAATCAGAGAGATGACGTTCAACCGCGAGCCTGCCCAAAATATTCGGCGACAGGCTCGACTGATGGGAATGAGGTCGCTCGCTGAGGACGCGACGGACAAAGCCCTAAAGGGCCAGACCACTTTGCTTGAAGTTGGGAGGCTGCAGAAGGCGGTCGACTAATCTCTGGCAATGGCCGGCATTTTATTGAAAATTTCCACACTTTCCTGGGCGGCATCACGTTGGGCGTGACAATCTGGCCGTTGCAGTCAGCGTTTTGCAGAACATTAAGGGTGTTGCGATGGCCTTTATTCAAATTGACAAACTGCTCGAAACGGTCATCAAGGAAAAAGTCAGTGACCTTCACATATCTTGTGGCCAACCCCCCGTAGTTCGCGTTGGCGGCCACATGGTTCGGCTGGAAACGAAGACTTTGGAGCCCGAAGACACCGTTTCTTTGATGAAGAGCATCACGCCAGAGCGGAATCAACAGGAATTACAGGAAGTTGGTTCATCAGACTTTGGCTTTGCATTTGGCTCGAAAGCTCGTTTCCGAGTTTCGGTATTTAAGCAAAAGGGCAAAATATCGATGGTGCTGCGGAGAATTCCCAATGAATTCTTAACGTTCCAGCAACTCGGCCTTCCCCCAATTATCGAAGACTTAATCCAGCGCCCTCGTGGCCTGTTCCTAGTCACAGGCCCGACTGGTAGCGGTAAAACAACCAGTCTTGCCAGTATGATTAACTGGCTAAACACGAACGTAGACCATCACATTATCACACTTGAAGACCCCATTGAGTACTACCACGAGCATAAGAAAAGCACGATCAACCAGCGCGAAGTTGGAGTCGATACGCCAACATTCGCAGAAGCTCTTCGACGCGCTCTACGACAGGATCCCGACGTGATCCTCGTCGGTGAAATGCGTGACCTCGAAACAATCGAGTCAGCGATCACCGCTGCTGAAACTGGTCACGTTGTGTTCGGCACACTGCACACGACAGGTGCTCAAGGAACTGTGGATCGAATCATCGACGTGTTCCCGACGAACCAGCAAGAACAAATTCGTACGCAGCTCTCCACGGCGATCATCGGTATTCTGAGCCAGCAGCTACTCCCCCGAAAGCCAAAGGGCATGGTTGCCGCTTATGAGTTCTTGGTGGTCACGTCCGCGATCGCCAATCTAATACGCGAGGGCAAGAGCTTCCGAATTAACTCGGCAATTCAAACGGGACGAAAGCACGGCATGCAGTTGATGGATGACGCGCTGTTTAATCTTTGGAAGACGCAACTGTGCGATGAGGCAGATGTCATCAATAAGGCCAATAATCCTGGTGAGCTTAGAGAGAAGATCGTTAAGGCGAAGAAGGGCCTGCTTGAAGATGACGATAACGACGGCGACGACGATGAATAAATATTCCATAGCATAATTTACTAATTGCTTATTGTGGTGATGACGGAAACGCTAAGGGGCATTTTTCATGGCGGCACGGCGACTAGGACAGATACTCGTTGATCTTGGTTACCTTAACGAAGATCAACTTTGGGACATTCTTGAAGAGCAAAAGAAGAGTCCTGGTGAGGTCATTGGTCGTGTCGCCATACGTATGGGCCTTGTTACTGACGGGCAAGTCACCGAAGCATTGGCCGAGCAGTGGGGCATGCCGGTCATCAATTTGAAAGAAACAAACATCCCGCCGAAGGTGCTGGAGCTTGTTCCTCAGACGATGGCAGAGATTTACAAAATCATGCCGATATCACTGAAAAACAACGTGCTCACGGTGGCGATGGCTGATCCTCAGAACGTTGCAGCATTGGACGATCTGAGAAACTTCCTGGGGTACGATGTCCGTGGAGCTGTCTCGAATCTACCAGACGTTGAAGAGGCGATCGGCAGGCATTACGCGGACAAAGAAGACAGCATCGAAGACGTGATCGGACAGATCGAAGAAAAGCATCCAGGAAACGGCAGCGAAAGCAGTGCCTACGACATTGGCTCGGAAGACGAACTGGTCAATTCCGCTCCGATTCGCAAACTCTTGAACATGGTGATGCTGCTCGCAATTCGCGATCAAGCCAGCGACATTCACTTTGAACCTTTTGAAGATGAGTTCAAAATCCGTGTGAAGGCTGACGGCGTTCTCTATGAAATGGTGCCGCCGCCGCGCCATTTGGCGAATGCGATTGTTTCCCGTATCAAAATCATGGCGAACCTCGATATCGCCGAACGACGCCTGCCACAGGACGGACGAATTGAACTGACCGTAGGCGGCAACTCCGTGGACTTGCGTGTCAGCGTTTTGCCGACAATGTTCGGTGAGTCGGTCGTTATGCGAGTTCTCGATCGAACCGTCGTCCAATTGGACCTCAACAAGATCGGCATGGATGCTCACACGCTGACACGGTTCCGACAGTGTCTTCATGCGCCAAACGGAATCGTGCTTGTGACTGGCCCAACCGGTAGCGGCAAGACCACGACGTTGTATTCCGCGTTGAACGAACTCAACGACGTTGAAACAAAGATCATCACGACCGAAGACCCGGTCGAGTACGAAATCGAAGGCTTGGTTCAAATACCGGTAAATCCAGATATCGAAGTGACCTTTGCCACAGTCTTGCGAGCCATTTTGCGACACGACCCCGACGTCATTCTTGTTGGTGAAATCCGCGATCATGAAACGGCGGAGACCGCGATCCAAAGTGCTCTCACCGGGCACTTGGTGTTTAGCACGCTGCACACCAACGACGCACCCTCGACGATCACGCGATTGCGAGACATGGGCGTAGCTCCGTTCATGATTACCGCCACTGTGGAAGCGATCCTTGCACAACGGCTCGTGCGGCGAATCTGCTCTGAGTGCCGTACCGAATTTGAGCCAAGCGATGAGCTCTTAATGGAACTGCAACTGCCAATCGCGCAAGCCAGGCAGTACAAGTTCTATTACGGAAAAGGCTGCGCGCGGTGTAACAACAGCGGTTACAAGGGGCGAGTTGGTCTCTACGAATTGATGAACGTCACCGACGACATTCGTGATCTCATTGCGGCGAACGCACCGACTGACGAATTGCGAAATGTGGCCCGCGGCCAAGGGATGACAACTCTCCGAGAAGCAGGGTTGAAATTGATTTTCGACGGCGTCACCACCATCGACGAGATCGTGCGTGAAACCGTCATGGAAGACGTTGAATAGTAAGCAAAAGTGATTTTGGAGGATGGGCACTCTTGCCCGTCGCCTGACGTTCGACGGGCAAGAGTGCCCATCCGAAGAACCTTTCCTACAGCAGATCATATTTCCTCAGATTCTTGTGACGGAGATCAACCATGCCGGTCTACC